>NZ_JBGCCS010000036.1:0-67436 GCF_041262645.1 Streptacidiphilus sp. EB129 | reverse complement strand
GAGAATCCCCGATGGCTCAGCTCTTCCGCACAAACGACAACGCCATACCTGACCTGCGAAAACAGTCGATCAAGTTCGGTACGAAAACGGCGTCTAAGGAACTGCGCTTCGATGACATGGAGTCGACCGTCGGCCCGTACCAGGGCTTCAGGGTCTACAAGATGTCCAAGCTCGCCCAGATGATCTTCGCCTTGGAGCTGGACCGGCGGCTGCGGTCCGCGGGCAGCACGGTCGCCAGCCTGGTCGCCCATCCTGGCGGAGCACTCGACGGGCTGACCCCGTCGCGCCCGCCCGTCCACGCACGCCGGGCGGCGGACCTGCTCAAGGCACTGCCCAAGTCACCACTGGCTCAAGGCAAGCATGCGGCAGCCTGGCCCGCGGTGCGGGCGCTGATCGACCCCGCCGTTGAAGGCGGTCAGCTATGGGGGCCCCGGCTGGCACGGTCAAAGGGACTGCCGGTGCTGGAGCGACCCACTCGGCTCATGCAGGACGCCGCGAGCGCGAATCGCTTGTGGGCATGGACTGAACAGGCCACGGGCATCTCCTGGTCCGCAGAGTCTCTGCAGCCGTAGTGAAGTGAACGCCGCACCAATCGAGGCCCGCATGCTGCTTGCTGGGGGCAGGCCAGTTGCCGTGGTCAAGGATGTGGCCAACCGGTCGGATCCACGGCAGCGTTCCTGAGAGAACACCATGCGGCCCCGCGGCACCGCGCCAAGCAGTCACAGGGCCTCGGCAGGCTGGAGCAGGCTCATCTCACTGCGTCCGCCCGTGTCCTCGGCGGCGGACGGAAGGATCGGATGGGTAGCGGCTGCCGGGTCGGTGCGGCCCTCCTGGCACGGGAATCTGTCGTGGGCTCGATGATTCGCGCGGCAGATCTCACATGCTCGTGCCGGTCGGCCCCTATCGGGCGCGATATCGCACAGCGTGT
This sequence comes from Streptacidiphilus sp. EB129, assembly GCF_041262645.1. Taxonomy (NCBI): domain Bacteria; kingdom Bacillati; phylum Actinomycetota; class Actinomycetes; order Kitasatosporales; family Streptomycetaceae; genus Streptacidiphilus; species Streptacidiphilus sp. EB129. Next base: position 66,508 of record NZ_JBGCCS010000036.1, on the reverse strand, counting down.
GCGAGGGTGCCTTGTTGCCGTGTTCGCTGTCTTCGGCGCCGTGGCGGGTCCAGCGCACCACGACGGTGCCTTCAGCCGGTGGCACACACAGAATGCGAGCGGGAAGCGCAGGTTCGAAGAGAATGAGTCACGGTTCAACGGCGCGACCTGGAGCCTTGGGACTGATCGGCAGGCAAGGCGAGTGCGCTCGCCTCGATGGCCTGCTCGCCGCAGTCGCGCACGCGGGCGAGAGCCGCACCCTGGTCGTGTACGGAGAGGCGGGCGTCGGCAAGACCGCGCTGCTGGACTACCTGGCCGACCAGGGCCGCGACTGCCGGGTACTGCGTACGGTCGGCGTGCAGTCGGACATGGAGCTGGCCTTCGCGACCCTGCACCAGGTGTGCGTTCCACTCCTGGACGGGCTGGACGTCCTGCCTTCGCCGCAACGCGACGCGCTGCGGGTCGCGTTCGGCCTCAGTGCCGGGCCGGCGCCCGACGGCTTCCTGATCGCGCTCGCCGTGCTCGGTCTGCTGTCCAACGCGGCCGAACAGCAGCCGGTGCTGTGCCTGGTCGACGACGTTCAGTGGCTCGATCACGCATCCGCGCGCGTTCTCGCGTTCGTCGCACGCCGCCTGGAGGCCGACTCCGTGGGGCTGGTCTTCGGGTCCCGCCTGGTGAGCGAGGAGCTGGCGGCTCTGCCTCGCCTGATCGTCCACGGCCTGCGGGAGGCGGACGCGCGCCTGCTGCTGGACACGGTGCTGACCGGTCCGATCGATCCGAGAGTGCGCGACCAGATCGTCGCCGAGACCGGCGGCAACCCACTCGCACTCCACGAGCTGCCGCGCGGGTTGACCGCGGCCCAACTGGCCGGCGGCTTCAACCTGCCGGCCGTCACACCGCTCGTGGGCAGCATCCAGGAGGCCTACGAAAGGCGCGTGCGGGCGCTCCCGGACCCGAGCCGGACGCTGCTCCTGCTGGCAGCAGCCGATCCGACCGGGGACTCGGCGCTGGTCTGGCGCGCGGCCGCCCTGCTCGGGATCCATGCCAGTGCCGTACTGCCGGTGGCCAACGCCCAGCTGGCCGAGTTCGGCACCCGCGTCTCCTTCCGCCATCCGCTCGCCCGCTCGGCGACTTATCAGTCGGCCACGGCACAGGAGCGGCTCGCCGTCCACGAGTCGCTGGCCGAGGTGACCGATCCCCGGCTCGACCCGGACCGGCGCGCCTGGCACCAGGCCCAGGCCTGTGCCGGTCCGGACGACGCCGTCGCCGCCGAACTTGAGCAGCGCGCCGCACGTGCCCAGGCACGCGGTGGCCTGTCGGCAGCTGCCGCGTTTCTGCGCCAGGCCGCGGTGCTCACGCTCGATGCCGGGGAGCGGGCCAGGCGCGCGCTCGACGCGGCCGAGGCCAAGCTCCGGGCCGGGGCTTTCGACGAGGCCAGGGACCTGCTGGTGATGGCCGAACGCGAGTCGCTCAGTGAACTGCGGCGTGCCCGCGTCGACCTGATGCGGGCGCAGCTCGCGTTCGTCGCCGACCGGGGCGGAGACGCCCCCGCCCTGCTGCTCGCGGCGGCGAAACGATTGGAGTCCATCGACCCGGACCTGGCCCGGGACACCTACCTGGACGCCCTGATCGCCGCCATCTTCGCCGGCCCATTGGCGGGGGCCGGAGGAGACGTGCTGGACGCCGCACGGGCCGCAGCCGCCGCACCTGCGCCACGCCGCGCACCCAACGTCGTCGACGCGCTCCTTGACGGCACGGCGGCGGGCCTTCACCAGGGCTACGCCGCAGGAGTGCCCATCCTGCGCCAAGCCCTGGTCGACTACGGCCCAGACATGTCGGTCGAGGAGGAACTGCGGTGGATGTGGCTGGCCTGCACCACCGCGATGCGCATCTGGGACGACGCACTCCTCGACCGGCTCACCACCCGGTACCTGACGCTCGCCCGGGAATCCGGGGCACTCAGCGAGCTGCCGCTCGCCCTCGTCGCACGCGTCTACATGCTGAGCTTCTCCGGCGACCTGGCGGCCGCCGCAGTGCTGTGCGACGAACTCCAGACCGTCATGGACGCGACCGGCGGCAGCCTCGTCCCGTACAGCCCCATGGGCCTCGCGGCCCTGCGTGGCGACGAACCCCAGGCCACTGCCCTGATCGAGACCGCCCTCAAGGAGGCCGCCCACCGCGGAGAGGGAACCGGGGTCGTCTTCGCCAACTGCGCGCGCGCCACGCTCAACAACGGCCTCGGGCGGTACGAGGAGGCCATGGCTGCAGGGCTGCGCGCCACCGCCTACGACCGGGACCTCGGCGAGCTGTGCTGGTCCCTGATCGAGCTGACCGAGGCCGCGGCCCGCTGCGGAGCCACCGAGACCGCCGCCAGCGCCGTCGGGCGACTGAGCGAGATGGCCGACAGCAGCGGCACCGACTGGGTCTGCGGCGTCCGAGCACGTTCCCAGGCCCTGCTGTGCCAGGGCGAGGAAGCCGAGCGGCTGCACCAGGAGGCGATCCTTCACCTCGGTCGGACCCGGATGCGCGTCGACCTTGCCCGCGCACACCTCCTGTACGGCGAATGGCTGCGCAGGGAGCGCCGCCGCATCGACGCCCGCGAGCAACTGGGCGCTGCCTACGAGATGTTCCACGCCATGGGGATCGAAGGGTTCGCGGAACGCGCAGACCGGGAACTGCAGGCCACCGGGAAGACCGCTCGGAAACGCGCGGGCAGCGGCGTCGACGGCAACGAGCTGACCGCCCAGGAGACCCAGATCGCGCGACTGGCCCGGGACGGGCTGTCCAACCCGGAGATCGGGGCCCGACTCTTCATCAGCGCCCACACCGTCCAGTACCACCTGCGGAAGGTCTTCGCCAAGCTCGGCATCACCTCGCGCAGCCAACTCGACCGTGTTCTGAGTGATGACCACCCGGTCGCAGACAAGCGGCACTAGCCACCGGGGGATGCGACAAGCAGAGGCGGCAAAGCACAGTAATGGTGCGTCCCGGGGATTGTGGCAGCCGCCACAAGAGGGCCAGCTTCGATGGTTCCCGAGCGTGACTCTTTTCCGTGTATGAAGGAGAGATCGCCATGACCGACCCGGGCAAGTCCAGTGTCGTGCTCGTTCACGGAGCCTTCGCCGACGCCTCCGGTTTCACTGGTGTCATCAGCGAGTTGCTCGCCTCCGGCCACTCAGTGGTCGCACCGCCGAACCCGCTGCGCGGCCTGGGCGATGACGCCGCGGCGATCCAGGCGGTGGTCGCCGCCATTGACGGCCCGGTCGTGCTGGTGGGCCACTCCTACGGAGGCGCCGTGATCACGCAGGCGTCCGCGTCGCTCGACAACGTCACGGCCCTTGTCTACCTGGCCGCCTTCAGCCTGAACGAGGGCGAAAGCTGCTCCACGGTGCAGGAGCCCTTCCCGCCTTCCATGCTCGCCGACACGGTCCGGCCGACCCTGTACGACGCGCCCGGAGCCGGCGGCGGCCCCGACCTGTACATCGACCCCGCGGGATTCCGTGAGACGTTCTGCGCCGACGTCGCCGTGAACCTGGCACAGGCCATGTGCGCGGCCCAGCGCCCGCTCGCGGCGGCCGCCTTCACCGAGAACGCCACCGCCGCCGGCTGGAAGCGCCTCCCCACCTGGTACCAGGTCGCCCGCCACGACCATGCCATCCCCCCGGACGCCCAGCGCTACATGGCCGGCCGCATGGGTTCCACCGTCGAGGAGATCGACGGCTCCCACAGCGCGTTCATCGCGCAGCCGGCCGCCGCAGCCGACATCATCCGGCGGGCACTGGCCAAGTCCTGAGCGAGCCTCGGGACGGACCTCCCCAGCCCGCTCGATCACGAAACCGCGTGGCACCGCACGGTCCTCGTCGGCCCCGTGCGGCCACCCTGCCGACCTGGGCCCCCAGTGACCACTGTCGCGAACAGTCGGCGATGTGGGCTGCCCACGCTACGGGCTCCGACCAAGGGAGCCCTTCACACCATCTGGAAGATCGGAGTGCAACCATGAAGCGCAATGTCATGATCACCAGTCTTGCGGCCGCGGCAGCGGTCGCGGCGTCGGTGCTCGCCTTCAACCCGAGCGCCAACGCCGACGTCCACTCCGGGCCGGCCCACTCCGCCGTGCAGGCCGCCGCGGTCGCGAAGCCCACCGTCGTGCTCGTGCACGGCGCCTGGGCCGACGCCTCCGGCTGGACCCCTGTGGCCGAGCGTCTGGAGAAGGACGGCTACACCGTCCAGGCGCCGCCGAACCCGCTGCGCGGCCTCACCTCCGACGCGCAGTACCTGGCCAGCTACCTCAAGCAGATCAAGGGTCCGATCATCCTGGTCGGCCACTCCTACGGCGGGGCCGTCATCACCAACGCCGCCCTCGGCAACCCGAACGTCAAGGCGCTGGTCTACATCGCCGCCTTCGCACCCGCCCAGGGCGACTCGCTGGCCACCCTCAACGCCCGGCCCGTGGCCCACCCCATCCCGCCCGTCCCGGTGATGCCCTCGGCCTACCCCAAGGCGGACGGCACCGCCGGCACCGAGCTGACCATCGACCCCGCCAAGTACAGCAGCGTCTTCGTCGGCAACGAGCTGCCGAAGTGGGAGGCCGAGGCGTTCGCCGCCGAACAGCGGCCGCTCAGCGTCGACTCCGCCGTCCAGAAGTCCGGCGCCCCCGCCTGGGCCTCGATCCCCTCCTGGTACATGGTCGCCACGGAAGACCACGCCATCTCGCCCGACCTCGAGCGCTTCATGGCGCACCGGGCCCACGCCCAGACCGTCGAGGTCGACGGACCGCACCTGATCATGTTCACCAACCCCGGCCCCGTCACCGCCCTCATCGAGCGAGCCTCCAGGGCAACGGTGCACTGAACCTCTCGTCGGGGTTCCCCGCGGGGAACCCCGACGACCCTGTCGATCCGGGCGGAGTCTTTAGCTCAGTGACCAGCCTGCGCGCGTCACCTCGGTCCGCAAGCAAAGAAACTCAGAACATCCAGCGAGCCCACACGTCGGACGCAGGCCCTGGGCAAGCGCTCCGTTCTTCACTCTCTCCCCGGCGGCCCGCTACCCGGTCGCCATCGAGCAGAACTTCACGGTCGCCGAATGGGTCCTCACCTATGGCGCGAGCAAGGGCCTGGACGCCACCCGAATCGCCGTCGCCGGTGACAGCGTCGGCGGCAACATGTCAGCCGCGCTCACCTTGATGGCCAAGGAGCGCCGTACCGTCCCGCTGCGCGCCCAGGTCCTCTTCTACCCTGTCACGGACGCGAGCTTCGACACCGGCTCCTACCACCAGTTCGCCGAAGGCTACTTCCTGCGCCGCGACGGCATGCGGTGGTTCTGGGACCAGTACACCACCGACTCCGCGAAGCGCGACGAGATCACCGCCTCCCCACTGCGCGCCACCACTGACCAGTTGTCCGGTCTGCCGCCGGCGCTCGTCATCACCGGCGAGGCCGACGTCCTGCGCGACGAGGGCGAGGACTATGCCAGCAAGCTCCGCCGGGCCGGCGTCCCCGTCACTGCCGTTCGTTACCAGGGGATCGTCCATGACTTCGTCATGCTGAACGCCCTGCGTCGCACCAACGCCGCCGGGGCCGCCATCGCCCAGGCCACCACCTTCCTGCGCAGCGCCCTGTACACGGGCTGACGCAGCGGCAAGGTAGCCAGCGTGACCTCCACGGCATACAAGACCCCGCGCGAGGCAATTTCCACGCCCATTGCATGCAAATCAAACACTTTCCGGGAGTGCATCTTTGGGGAAGGCGGAATCCGCTGGACCCATGGGAGGCGATTCATGTGCGACCTGGTAGCGAAATCACTGTCCGGATGAGATTGGAAGATCGACGACTATGGGTGCCACAGTGCGGCCGCTCAACAAATGGAGTCAAAGCCGCCCCTCGGCCGGGGAATTGCTGCAGAGCGCCCGGGGCCTGGTTGAACTACTAGCAGAAGAGTCCATCGAAACAGAGGCGCAGGGCAGGCTCTCTGATCGCAGCGCCGAAGCGTTGCGTGAGGCGGGGTTCCTGTCGCTGTTTGCGCCTGCCGAGTTCGGGGGGCTGGAAGCCGACATCACGACAGCCTCGGAGGTGTTCCGCCATTTGGCGCACGGATGCGGATCGAGCGCATGGACCGCAATGCTGCTTTCCGGCGGTTCTTATCTGGCCGCTCTGTTGGGCACCCGGGTGCGCAAGGAGGTCTGGGGGAATGATCCCCGTGCGGTGGTCTGCGGAGGTTTTGGTATGGCGCAGAAAGCCGTGCGAGTCGCAGGCGGACTTCAGATCAGTGGCCGCTGGCAGCCGTTGACCGGATCTGACCACGCCCAGTGGGCTCTGCTGGGCGTGCCGGTGGTGGATGCTGATGGCGTTGTCGTGGATCGAGGAATGGCGCTGGTGCCGATGACCGTCGCGACCATCGAGCGGACCTGGCGAGTGGCCGGCATGCAAGGAACTGGCAGCAACTCCGTCGTCATCGACACGGCCATCGTTCCCGACCATCGCATCCTTTCGCTGAGCAAGCTGCTGGCGGGCGATTACTCGACTCGCTTTTCGAGTGGAAGCATCTACTCCGCGCCACCCATCCCTTTTAGCTCGGTAACGATGCTGGGGCCCCTCATCGGAATGGCTGAGGCCGCGCTTGAAACCACGCTGGCGCGTTTGAAGGCAGGTAAACCCCTGAATGGCACGATCTACGCCAAAGCAGAAGATTCTCCAGTCATCCAGCTGAGCGTGAGCGATGCGGGTGCCTCTCTCGAATCAGCGAAGCTGCACACCGAACGAGCTGTGGGTGATGTTGCACGCAACATCACGGGCGAATCAATCATGCAACTGGGTGATCGAGCACGCATCCGCATGGATCTCGGAATCGCAGCCGAATACATCCGCAGTGCAATCAGTCTACTTCTCGACGCCGGCGGTTCGAGTAGTTTTGCAATAGACGAACCGGTCCAGCAGATTTGGCGGAATATCGAGGTTGCTTCCCGGCATCAGCTGATTTCCTACGCTCTGAGCCGCGATGTGTACGCACGTTCGCTCTTTGGTGTGCCGAACCAGGCTACGGCCTTTCTGTGAGTCACGCACCGGCCGAGGCGCGGCCAGTCGATGTAGGCGCAGGCCTGCGGGGATTGCCCCGTGGCGAGTTTCCATAATCCCTACGGGAGACCGTGCCTGCGCCTGCATCCTCCCTCATCCCTACCGTTCTTCTTGACCAGCTCCACAATCAGCGTCCTGGAGAGTCCCGCCGACGAGCAGACCCTGGACACAGCTCCGCCCCGGCACAGTGTGGGTACCGGGGCGGAGCGCTCGCCTGCGTGCGACCGTCAGGCGTTCTGGTCGTCGCTATTGGCACTACAGGACGTCGTCAACACAGTCAGTGGTGCATGGTCACACGCTGACGCACACGGAATTGACCTGGCTGAAGTGGTAGGCGGCGTGACCGCAGAACTGCGAACCCGGGCTGTAGTTCCTGTTGACTCCGTACACCCAGGCCGACTCCCAGCCGTTGCCGATCGGCTCGACGAGTCCTTCATCCGTCCATCCGCCGGAGCTGTAAGCGCCGGTGGCTTCGTAGGAGACGGTGTTCCAAACGGTGGACTTCAGCTGGACCTGCACATTGTCAACGTGTATCGAGTTGTCGGTGATGTAGTAGTTGACGCCGACGCAGATCTCAGGGGCGGAGCTGGTGCACCTGAACACGTTGGAGTCGGTCGCATTGGCCCGCGCGGTCGGCGCGGCGTTGGCGGCGCTGGCTCCCCCGGCGAGCGCTGCCCCGGCGAGGACGAGTGGGGTGACCGCCGTCGCGATCCTCTTCATGTGCTTCATGGCTCCCCTTAGCGGATCATGACGTAGCCGATGTGGCACAGCGCAGCCTGACACGCCTGCCCCGCCCGGGACAGAGCACCCCGCCCGATTCCGACAACCTGGGACAACCACGGCCCTGACCAGCGCAGACGCACAACGAAATGACGTCGCGACGGGTCGCGGGCGCCTTGCGGTCCGGCCACGCCCGTGCACTACTGCAAAACCACCGGATGCGACACGCCGCCCGCAGCATGCCCCGGACTCCCGGCCCGTGAACCTGGACCGCGGCTACGACAGCGCCACCACGGTGGTGCAGGTGTGTGATCGGCGGCTGGCCATCGCGTGCGGAGCCCCCCAACGCCCGGCCCCGCGGGCGATGGCGATGGGTACGTTGCCGGTCATCGCGGCGATGGGTGCTGCGGTGGCGAGCACCGTGAAGACAACGCCAGTCATCCCGAGGGCACCGGACTTGAGTCTCTTGTGTTCGGGCGCGGACTGTTCGCACGGTAACCCTCGGCCGTGGTCCGTGGGGCGGGTCGGCGCCCGCAGTGAGCCGCCCCACGGACCACGCGGGTCAGGACGGGTCGCCGTACTGGACGCCTCGGCCGTTGGTGCCGAGGTACACCCGGCCGTAGACGTCCGGGTCGCCGGTGACGACGGCGGTGCTGTCGATGTTGCCGAACTGGTGCTGGTCGTCGTTGATCCGCACCCAGGTGGCCCCCTCGTCTGTGGAGCGGAAGACGCCGAAGGTGTCCTTCACCGTGCCGACCAGGTAGAGAGCCTGGTAGTTCGCGCCCGGGGCGGCCTTGCCGAAGCCGACGGCGTTGGCGCCTTGGACTGTGCCGAGCGCGGTGAAACTCGCGCCGCCGTCGGTGGAGTGCAGGAGGCCCTTGGTGCTGCCCGCGATCCACAGGTCCTGGGCGATGCCCGGTACGGCCTTGAGCTGGCCACTGCCGAGCCCGGTGGCACGGGCGCTGAAGGTCTTGCCGTCGTCGGTGCTGGCGTAGAGGGTGCCACCGGACAGGGAGTAGAAGGTGCCGGCGGCCCAGCGGTCCGCCACGACGACAGCGTCGGCCGGCAGCCCGGCCACGGCGCTCCAGGTCGAGCCCTTGTCGGTGGAGCGGTAGGGGAGCTGGCCCGCTGCGGTCCACACCAGGGTGGTGCCGTTCGCCGAGACCGCGGTCGTGCCGCCGGCTGCGCCGCTGACGGGTGCCGAGGCGAACGGCGTCCACGTGGAGCCGCCGTCAGTGGAGTAGGCGCCGTTCTGGTTTCCGCCGCGGCCGACCCGGACGATGAAGGCGGGCACGCTCTGGGCGAAGTCGATGCCGGTGGTCGTGGTGAACAGCGGGTGGCTCATCGCGCGGGCCGGTGCCTTGGTCAGGTCGTCGTGGCGGAAGCCGCTGACGTCGCCCAGCGCGCTGATGACCGAAGCGCCACCGGGTGGAGCGATCAGGCCGAAGACGGCGGTCTCCTCCAAGCCGTGTGCGCCCACGGTCCAGTGGGTGCTGCCGCCGGTGTCGGCGGCGGTGACGTCGGTGCTGGTCCAGATGCCGGCGCCGGTGCCGTACAGCACACGCCTGGAGTCGAAGGGGTCGATCTCCAGCGAGCCGATCCAGTTCCCGATGCCGGTGCCCTCGTACGGTGCGGCGGAGTCGTCGCGCACCGAGGTGGCACCCAGCGCCTTCCACGTCGAACCGCCGTCGGTACTGCGGTAGATCTCGTCGGAGGGCCACCAGCGGTCCAGGGTGGCGACCATGACCGTGGACGGGTGCTCCACGTCGACGCTCAACCCGGCGAATCCGTAATTGCCGCTGGAGGGCGAGATGTTCGTCCAGGCCCCGGTCTTGGCGACGTACTTCCACACCGAGCCGCCGGTCACGCCGTTGGGGCCCAGCGCGTTGGTGTAGGTCAGGTACAGGGAGCCGTCGGAGGAGAGCACGCCGTGCTGGGGGAACTGGCCGGTGGGCTCGCCGGTGACGGTCTGCCAGGTGGTGCCGCCGTCGGTGCTGCGGTACAGGGAGGTGCCGCTGTCGGCGACTCCGACGTAGATGGTGTCGCTGCCCGTGCTGCTCGTGCCGCCGGACGGGTCGAAGGTGACGAAGGAGATGCCGGCCCCGCTGCTGGCGCCGCCGGTCACCGGGAAGCTCGCGACCTGGCTCCAGGTCACCCCGTAGTCGGTGCTGCGCCACAGGCCGTTCTTGGGGGTGCCGAGGTACAGGGTGCTGTTGTGGTTCGGGTCGATCGCCAGGCGTTCGCCCATGGAGCGGCCATCCTCGTTGCTGCCCAGCTTGAAGGGCAGGGCGGTGCCTTGGAAGGTCCTGCCCTGGTCGGCGGAGCGCAGGATCGCGCCGTTGCCGGACCAGTCGTTGGTGTAGGTGCCGGCCGCGAGGTAGAGGCGGTCGGGATCGACCGGATCGGTGGCCAGGCTCTCGATGCCCAGCAGGGTCCAGTCCTTGGCGCTGACCCAGTCGGTGAGCGGGAGCCACCTCTTGTTCGTGGCGTCCCAGCGGTAGGCGCCGCCCATGTCGGTGCGCGCGTACAGCAGGTCCTTGCGGCTGGGGTTGAACACCAGGCCGTCCACGAATCCGCCGCCGTTGATCTCGGCGTTGCGCCAGGTGTACGGGCCCGGCGAGGCCGCGGTCGAAGCCGAGGACGAGGGCGAAGACGACGCGGTGGGTGCCGCACCGGTACCGGACACCTTCACCAGTGTCCACTGCTGGTTGGCGCCTCCGTTGGAGGGCCACTGCTCGACCGTGGCACCGTCGGCGCGGGAACGGCGTCGGACGTCAAGCAGTTCGCCGCTGTTGCGCGAGGTGAGGGTGACCGCGCCGCCGGCCGTGTCCCCGATCTTCCACTGTTGACTGGCGGAACCGCTGATGCTCGACTGCTGGACCGTGGCGCCCTTGGTGGTCGCCGCGCCCGTGACGTCCAGCGCCTTGCCGCTGTTGCGGTTGACCAGTTGGTAGAAGCCGCTGTCGGTGGGCTTCAACTGCCACTGCTGGTTGGCGGTGTCCTGATCGGTCCACTGGTCGACCAGGGCGCCGTCAGCGGTCGAGAAGCCCGCCACGTCCAGTGCCTTGCCGCTGTGCACGGATATCAGCCGGTAGTACGCGGTGGTATCGACCGTCGCTGCCTCGGATCGTGGCTGGGACAGCAGCAGGTACGGCCCAACAACGGCGGGCACTCCCAGCAGCAGGACGGTCGCGCTCCACCGCCGCCGGTGACGACCGCGGGCCAGCCCGGACTTGTCACCTGCACGATGGGAGGGACGGAGGCCCCTGATGTCGCTCATAGAACACGATCTCCTTGACTACGGCGTGACGAGCCGCGTGAACTTGGCAGACCCAGGAACAGATCACTGGGTCTTGCCCTAAGTGGTCGCTGGGCGGGAAAAGGTTGCCGCGCCTGCGGAAACCCTTTCCTCACCTCGAACCGCACCGCCTGGGCCGGGACCGGACAGGGGCGTGCGGTCCTCAAGGGTGGGGTCGAGGTGCGCGGCTGTGGCGAGGGCAGCCGCCTCGGGTTCGCCGTGCCGGACGGCCTGGCGGACCGCGGCCTGCCCGGTGACGCGATCCTCCGGATCAGCCGGGGTCCTCATGCGGCGCAGGGGCTTCGAGGTCCCTGCGACACCCGGCTGCAGGGAGCTGGGCGTGTGGGCGGCGTTCAGGAATGCGTGAGCTGCAGCAGGTACTCCATGGTCCCGGTGTTCCCGGTGGTGACCATGGGAGCGAAGCTGGGGTTGGAGATACCCCAGGTGGCGAAGGTGATCTGGATGCTTCCGGCGACCTCGACGCCGGACGCGGTCCGCTGGGTGGTCAGGTCCAGGGTGACCGGGTGGGTCTGCCCGTGCATGGTCAGGTTCCCTTGCGCCGTGTAGGCCTTCTAGGCGCCCACAGCGGGCAGGGGGGCCAGGTCGACCGGTTTGGTCAGCGTGAAGGTGGCAGTCGGGTACGCGGCGGTGTCCATGATCCGGCCTTGGAACTGGGCGTCGCGCTGACTCTTGTCGCTCGCCACGGTGCGCAGGTCCACGTTGACGGTCGCCGCGCTCAGGGTTGTACCACTGATCGTCAGGCTTCCGGTGACCGAGGAGGTCCGGCCCACGGCGGTCGTCTTCTGGCCGACGAGCACCTCGCTGACCCGGTAGCCGGCCTCGGATCCCCTGGCGACTGTCCAGGCGCCGGCGACCGAGCCGGTCGCCGGCGTGGTGCCGCCGCCGGTGGCGGAACTGCCGGGCGAGGGCGCGGCGGTGGACAACGTGAGTGCCGCGGGAGCCTTGCTCGTGAAGAGGTGAATGTAGGCGAAGGGGACGCCCAGAGCCAGGACCACCAGGGCAATGACGCCACCGATGAGCCAGGTCTTCCAGTGTTGGGGTCTGCGGAGTGCAGCCATAGTGCGGAGGCCTCTCTACGGGGGTGCGCGGAGCCTGAAACGAATCTCCTAAGTTGATTAGGACTGTAGTAGCGTTACCTAGCGTCGATCAAACGCGCAGGCAGTCGGCAGGCGGGTCAGTCCATGCGAGGAGGTGCGGATGCCAAGGTTCGGTGAACTGGAGGCATCGATCATGGACCGCGTATGGGCGGCCACCGACGCCGTCAGCGTGCGGGAGGTGGTCACAGCGCTCCACGCGGAGCGGCCGGCCGCCTACACGACGGTGCAGACCGTGATGGAGATCCTGCACCGCAAGGGATGGCTGACCCGGCAACGCGACGGACGGGCCTACCTCTACCGGGCCACAGCTTCTCGGGCCGACTACATCGCACGGCTGATGGACGAGGCGCTTGCCGGGACGCATGACCGCAGCACGGCGCTGGCCGCCTTCGTGGAGCGGATGGACCCCGGTGAGGCGGACGAGCTCCGCCGGGCACTGGACGCCGCCAGGTCCGGCTCCCGGGACGCGCAGCAGCCATGATCGTGACGGCGCTGCTGCTCGGCTACGCGGTACTGGCGTCGCGTTGGCTGGTTGGCGCATTGGAAGGCGCCGCATGGACCGGGCGGGCGCCGCGTGTGGCCATCGCGGGTTGGATCTGCCTGGCCGGCTCGCTCCTGTGCGCCGTGGTCTTCGCCGGAATCGCACCGCTGGTCCCGCTGGTCCTGTTCCCGCCCGGGCCGACGCCTTTCCCTGCCGGCCCCGACCGGTTGCTCCTTGGCCTCCGCCACGGGGGAGGCCCCCCGGGCCAGGCCATGCTGGTGCTGGGCCTGCTGGTGTCCATCGCAGTGACGCTGCGGATCGTGCTCGGGTGCGCCGTCGCGTGGTACCGCGCCCGGCGTCAGCGCGACCAGCATGAGGAGATCGTCAGGGTCGTGGGCCGGCGTCTGGACGGTGCCGGGCCGGCGGTCGTCGTCGTCGACCACTGCGACGCCGCCGCGTACTGCCTCCCTGGGCGCGGCACCCGCATCGTGGTCACATCGGCGGCCCTGCGGACACTGACCGATGGCCAACTGCACGCCGTCCTGGCCCACGAACGGGCCCATCTTCGCGGACGGCACCATCTGCTCGCTACCTTCGCCCAGGCCCTGGAAGCCCTACTGCCCCGCCTCGGCGCATTCGCCACAGTGCGAACGGAGATCCTCCGCCTGTTGGAACTGCTGGCCGATGACGCCGCGGCCCGCACCGCAGACCGCCTCGACCTCGCCGAGGCGGTCTTCGCGCTCGCCAGCGCGCCCCGCACCACGCCGCTCCCGGCGCGGATGCCGGGAGCCGCCCTGGCCGCAGCACAAAGCGCGGCGGCGCAGCGGGTCAAGCGACTACTGACACCCCGTCCGCCCCTGGGTCCGGGCCCGACCGCCAGCGCCCTACTGGCCATCGCCGCCACCGCGCTCGCACCGGTGGCCCTGCTGCTCGGGCCCGCCCTGATCGCCATGTGTACCGCCTACTGCACCTCGGTCAGCACACTCATGGACCTGCTCACCAACACCTGATCCCCACAAGGCCCCAACACCTGTATCCTCGCCAGACAGCCGTCCTGCACCCGGACTGCGGGTTGCGCCTGCCGAAACCCTCACCCACGCAGGTCGTGTGCCACGAACGCTGAACGCGTACCTGAAGTACGCGCCCGACGGGGCCTACAAGGGCTTCGCGAACTGTTTCGCGAACGGCGTCCCGGCGGCTGAGGCGCGCCTGCTGGCTGCCGGCCAGCGGCCGTTCGCCGTCAGCGCGGGCTCGGAGCAGTCCGGTGTCCCCGCCTGGAAGACGATCCCCTCCCGGGCCATCGTGCGGCACGCAGGACCACGTGATCCCACCGGCCGAGCAGCTCGTCATGGCTCACCGAGCCGGGTCCCACCTGGTCGAGGTCAAGGCGGGCCACCTGTCCCTGATCACCCACCCGGGAACGGTCGCCGACACAATCATCGACGCCGCCCAGTCGGTCGCCGGTCACTGACACCCGCAAGGCGAAGGCCGACCCAGCACCGCCGGGTCAGCCTTCGCCCTCCGGTCCCCGTGGGACCTGGTACCGGTGCAGCGGCGGATAGCGGAGCGGATCGTGCCGCTGATCGGTCCCGATGCCTGGGTGATCGACGACGTCCCGTTCCCCAAGGACGGGCGGATGTCGATGGCGCATCAGTACCGCGGCGCCTTGGGCAGGCAGGCGAACTGCCAGGTCGCGGTCAGCGTGCACGCGGTGACTGATGTCGCGTCCTGTCCGCTGCAGCGGCGGTTGTTTCGTCAACCAGGACCGGGCCGACGACACGAAGCGTGGCGTGAGAAGACCGGGGTGCCCGAGGGGGTCGGGCACCGTGAGAAGTGGCGGCCGGCCCTGGATGTGCTCGACGAACTGGCAGGCTGGGGCCGGGTGCCGCCCGTGGTGGTCGCCGATGCGGGCTACGGGCCGAACGCCGAGTTCCGGGCCGGCCTGGATGCGCGTCGGCTGCAGTACGTGGTGGCGGTTCGCAGTGATGTGACCGTCCACCCGGGCGACGCCGAACCGGTCACCCCGCCCTGGTCGGGAAACGGACGGCATCCGCAGCCGCGCTACCGCCAGCCCCCGGCCGCCGTGTCCGCCCTGGCTGTGGCGGCCGGGCGGGAGGCGTTCACCGGGGTCACCTGGCGCGAGGGCTCCCGCGGACCGATGTGTTCTCGCGCTGCCTGGCACTACGGGAAGGCGAGCCTCTCGGCGCGGACGAGTACGTGGTCTCCAGCGACGGGAAGACCTCGGTCCAGGCCCGCTGCCACCCGACCCTGGCCCCCGGGCAGGCCAGGGCGATGCGCGTCAACCACGAGTACGGCCGCGGCGGCGCCCTGGCCTACCTGGCCGCCTACGACGTCCACCAAGCGAAAGTCTTCGGCCGCTGCGAGGCCACCACCGGCATCGTGCCGTTCATGGACCACACCCCCGTCCACGCCTCCTGGACCAACCAGATCGAGATCTTCTTCTCTATCGTCCAGCGCAAGGACGTCTCACCCAGCGACTTCACGGACCTGACCCAGGTCAGGAACCGGCTCCGAACATTCGAAGACCGCTACAACGCCGCGGCACAGCCGTTCCAGTGGAAGTTCACCACCTCTGGCCTGGACGAACTGCTGGCCCGGCTCGACCGACACACATCCGCCGACCGACCCGGCGGGCTGGGGCGCGTGTCGTGCCGTACGTCAGACGTACGCGCCGGGCAGGGGGGCCAACTCGTTGCGGTTGGCGCGTGCCAGCGCGAGCTGCCCTCGGACGATGATCGTCCCTAGGCGGACGACGACCTCGCCGAACGCCATCAGGACGAGGGCCACCACCCACGCCTGGCTGCTGGTGATGTCGTGTGCGGCGGAGAAGTGGGCGACTTGGGCGCCGCCGGAGGGGTGGGAGGACCACACGGCGAAGCCCAGGCGGAAACCCATGCTGACCACCCACAGCGCGGCCGCGCTGAGGGACGCCTTGATCCGCACCTGCCCGCCGGAGCAGCGGACACGGGTGAGCTGGCCGCCGAAGAGGCCGAACACGACCCCCACGCCGGCGAACACCACGGCCAGCGGCACATCGTTGCCGGCGGTCGGAATGTGGTGCAGGTAGTTGCTGGCGGCCCAGCCGATGATGGCCAGGGGCAGCAGGATCGTGCGAGCGGTGAGCCGCTCCTCGCGCATCTGGCGCAAGACGATGAGGATGAGCGCGATGTCGATGATCCAGTCGGTGATCGTCATGTCCTCGAGCATCCGCTGCCGCGCCCCGGAGTCCTTCAACCCAGGGTTGGAACCCGGGTGGAGGTCGATGCCGGGTCGTGCTCCTCAGCGGACTCCTGACGGGTCGCCCTGCGGCAGCGTCGTGAGAACGTCTGGCACCGAGGCAGTCAACACGCAGATCACAGGTCTGGTCATCGCCTGACGCCGAGCGCCGCGTGTGCGGCGGGGCCGAACCGGTCGCCGAGGTCGAGATCGTGCTGGACGACATGATCGTGCGATGCCACTGCTGACGCCGTCTGTTACCGAGTCCGCGGGACGGCCACAGTTGGTGGCCTTGCCGCTATTCCTACCGTGCACTCGCCGCAGCGACGCTCCTGATCGGTCCGTCGCGTGGATCCCTCGCCATGGCCTCACCGCTGCCCGGTGTCCCGGCGGTCTTCGTGAGCGCCGTCGATCGGGCCGCTACTGGCCTGTGTTGTCAACCAGTCCGAAGCGCCAGGCCCAGGCGATCAGTGCGCCCCGGTCCTCCAGTGCCAGTTTGGACAGGACGTGGTTGAGGTGGGTTTTCACCGTCGCCTGGCTGACGACCATCTCACGGGCCACCTGGCGGTTGTTGAGACCGTTCGCCATGAGGCGCACGACGTCGACCTCCCGGCGGGTGAGACCCTCGGCCTCGGAGGGAAGCGAGGCCGACGTGGGGGCCGGCGAGTTCGGTCCGTTGACGACCAGTTGGACGAGCCGTCGCTGGACGGCGGGGTCCAGGACGGTGCGGCCGGCCGCCACGTCTCGGACTGCGGCCAGCAGCGCTTCGCCGGTGGCGTCCTTGGTCAGATAGCCGACGGCGCCGGCCCGTAGCGCGGGTATCACCGCGTCGTCATCGGCGAACGTCGTCAGGATCAGCACCCGGGCCCCGATGCCCGCCGCGAGCACCTCGGCCGTCACCTGGGCGCCGTCCAGCCCGGGCATCCGCAGGTCGACCAGGGCGACGTCGGGCCGCTGCGCCATGGCCAGCCGCACGGCCTCGTTCCCGTCGCCGGCCTGGCCGACCACCTCGATGTCTTCGGACGAGGTCAGCAGCAGCACGACCCCGTCGCGCACCACCGCCTGGTCGTCGGCGACCAGCACCCGAATCGTCACGCGTCCGCCTTCCCTGTCCGTGCTCGGTGCCCCGACGGCGGCCGATCCGTTCGCGCGCCCATTGTCCCGCCGGTGCCGCCTGCCGCGGCGAGATTCGGCGCCGTGCCGTTCCGGGCGTCCGGCGCCTCGGTCGGCTCCGCGGTGCTCACGGTGCTCGGCACCCCGTCTGTCGCTGTGACCGGCACGCGCAGCGCGATGCGCCAGCCCGCCGCGCCGGGCGCCGGTCCTGCGGTCAGTGAACCGCCGACGGCCTCGATCCGCTCGGTCATGCCGCGCAGGCCGGTGCCGGTGCCCGTCACGCCCGAGGGGCCATGGCCGGCCGGCAGCCCGTGGTCCCGCACGACGACCCGCACCTCGCAGTCCTCCCACACCATGTCCACCTCGATGGCGCTGCCGGTGGCGTAGCGCGCCGCGTTCGTCATGGCCTCCTGCACCGCCCGGTAGACCGCGTGCCCCGTCTCCGGCGCGAGCCGGCCCGCCCGGCCGCTGATCCGCAGCCGCGCCTCACCCGGGAAGCCGCCGATCAGCCCCCTGATGTCGTCCACGCCCCGCAGCGGCGCGGCGCGCAGCGCGCCCACCGCGGCGCGGGCCTCCTGCACCCCGTCGCGGGCGAGTTCGGCCGCCCGGTCGAGCGGCTCGGTCAGCGTCGCCGGGGCGCCGTCCCGGCGGGCGATCGCCCGGACCGCCTGCAACTGCATGGACAGGCCGGCGAGGCTGTGCGCCAGCACATCGTGCATTTCGCGGGCGATCCGGCCGCGCTCCTCCAAGGCCGCCGCCTCCTGACGCGCCGCTCGGGACGCCTCCACCTCGGCCAGCAGTGCGACGGCCCGGTCCCGCTCGGCCTGGAGAGCGGCGTGCCCCACCGACGAGTCGGAGATGAACCAGGCGCCGACACCGGCCAGCAGACCGGCCAGGCTGCCTGAGATCACCATGACCGTGACGCCGAAGCCGGTCGCCACCACCGCGACGCACGCGTTGCGTACCGGCCCGGCCTGGACACACATCGGAAGGACGGCGGCGCCGACCAGCACGGGAACCTCACCCAGCCCACCCGGCGCCAAACCGATGATGGCGAAGCCGGTGCCGATGGTCAGTGCCACGCCAAGCCATGCCAGTCGAGTCGGCAGGATCAGGCGCCTCAGCAGCATCCCCAGCTCGGCGCAGGCCCCGAGCGCGCCGACGACCGGCTTGAGGGTCCCCCCGTGCGTCGCGACCACCGACACGGCCACGCTGGTCACCATGGCCGCCGCGCCGATCAGGTCACTGCGTTCGAACATCCGTCGGCGACCCGGACCGGCCCCGGGCCACGTACTCATCATTCCCGCGCTCCGTTCGCCATCGGTCAGGTCCCGCCATCCGCGCACTGCAAGTCTCACACGCAACCGCAGCGAGCCGGGTGGTCGGGCCATGCGTCACCACGGGCGTCACCCGGCAGAGCAGGAGTCTGCCGACCGGGGGATGATCTGACCAAGCCCCGGTCTCTGGGCTGCAGGAGGGCGTTGGTGCAGGAGCCGGTGGCCGCTGAGCTACGGTGATCGCCGGCAGGCGGCAGATCTCATAGGCCGTCAGGGAACCGGGGCGAGGGCGCTGCTGGTGGGGTCGGGGTGGGCCCACGCCCTCGACGTCGAGTCCGTCGGCGTCCCAGCCGACGCCACCCCTGCCGTGCTCGGCTTCACCGTGGCCGACCGCATCCTCGGCCGCTCGGTCCTGGCCGCCACAGCCGGGACCACTGCCTGACGGACAGTCAGACGCGCAGGGCTTCTCGGAGTGCTCGCACTTGTGTGGCGAGGCCGCGCTCGCCGATGGTCGTGTGGGCGAACATCAGATCGAAGCCGTGCACGGCGCCGGGGACCTGCACGAGTTCGGTGTTGACTCCGGCGGCACTGAGCCGGGCGGCATAGGCGATGTTTTCGTCACGGAGCGGGTCCACCTCGGTGGCCATGACCAGGGCCGGCGGCAGGCCGGCGAGGTCGGCAGCGCGGGCCGGGGCGGCGTATCCGTCGGGGGCACCGTCCGGGCCGTAGTATTCCCACGCGCGTTCGAGGGCGAAGCGGGTCAGTACGGGAATGTCGGTGAATTCGCGCACTGACGCCGTGGCCAGGCGGTCATCGAGCCCCGCGTACATCAGCAATTGGAATCGGATGGCGGGTCCGGCGGTGTCCCGGGCGCGCAGCGCGGTCGCCGCGGCCAGCGTGCCGCCGGCGCTGCAACCGGCCACCGCCAGTCGGTGCGGGTCGGCACCCAGTTCGGCGGCGTGCTCGACGGCCCACAGCAGGCCGGTGTACGCGTCCTCGGCGGCAGCGGGATACGGGTGTTCCGGAGCATGGCGGTAGTCCACCGATACGACGACCGCGCCGACGTCGGTGGCGTAGCGCAGTGCGCGTGCCTCCTCCGTCTCGGGCCGGCCGAAGACGAAGGCCCCGGAGTGCAGGAGCAGGATCAGCGGCTGTACCTCTGCCCCGGCTGTCCGATAGACGCGCAGGCGCAACCCGCCGTGGGTGTGGTGGTCACGGACCTCTACCCGGTCGTCTTGCGGCACGTCCGGGATGGCGCGCAGTGCCGCGAACCGTTCGGTGGTGGCGAAGATGGAGTCGGGGTTGTGCAGGAACGGGTCGTCGGTCGCGTCCAGGATCGCCTGGATCTCGCGATCGATTGCGGGGGTAGTCATGGGGCAACTGTCGCAGCGGGCCGCCCGGCCCGGGAGTGGCCCGGGGGACACCTTGTGCAACAATCGGGCCATGATCGAGGTCGATGCCCCGCACCGGGTCGTTGTGCTGGCCGTGCCGCCGGTAGTGCCGTTCGACCTGAGTATTCCCGCGCAGATCCTCACCGGCGTCGAGTTGGCCACCGGTGTGTCGGCGTATGACGTGCGGACCGTGACCCCCGACGGCAAGACAGCGCCGACGACGGCCGGGTACGGCATTGCCCCGCAGGGTGACATCGCACTGCTGCGGGAGGCGGACACCGTGATCGTCGCGGGCTCCCATGCACCCGGCCTGCGCGACAGGGGCGAGCTCGAACCCCGCACAGCCGCGGCACTGCGCGCTGCCGCGCGGCATGCTCGCATGGTGTCCCTGTGCACCGGGACTTTCGTACTCGCGGCCGCCGGCCTGCTGGATGGCCGGCGAGCCGCGACACACTGGCTCTACGCGGACCGGTTCAGGCGACTCTTTCCCCAGGTCGACCTCGACGTCGATGCGCTTTTCGTCGACGACAACGGCGTGCTGACCTCAGCGGGTGGCGCTGCGGCGATCGACCTGTGCCTGCACCTGATCCGCGAAGACTACGGCAGCGCCGTGACGAATCGGGTGGCACGGCTCAACGTCGTCGCCGCGATGCGCGACGGCGGGCAGACGCAGTTCGTCGACCGGCCGGTTGCCGAGGACGTCGGCACCTCGACGGCGGCCGCCAGGGCGAGGATGCTGGCCCGGCTCGATGGGGACCACGCGCTGAGCGAGTTGGCCGCCGAGGCGCACATGAGCGTGCGGACGTTCACCCGCCGCTTCCGGCAGGAGACCGGGCTGTCGCCAGTGGGGTGGCTGAACCAGGCCCGTCTCGACCACGCCCGGCACCTGCTGGAGGCAACCGAACTCCCGGTTGACGAGGTGGCCCGCCAGGCGGGTTTTGGCACCGGCGCCAACCTGCGGAAGCGAATGACGGCCGCCCTGCGCACCACCCCGTCGACCTACCGGCGCGGATACCGTGCCCGAGACCACACCGCACCCGCCTAGCTGGTGGTGGTTTGATACGCCGGGCAGTAGAGATCAAGTGGACAGCCTGCGCTGACGGCGTTGATCGGGGCTTGGAGCTCGGGTGGCAGGGGTGCGTTGGTCCAGGCGCGTCAGCAGCGTTGGAGGGTGGTCGAGGGGTCGAGCCAGGCTCGGACTGAGCGGATCCGCCTGGGGCCGGTTGGCCAGCCCGCCGGTCGGGGCTGGATGGTGCCCCGCCGCGTGCACCTCGCGGGACACCATCTCGGCCATTCGCGACCTCCCGCAAACCAGAACAGCCGTTCGCCATCGGTGCGCGGCATACCGTCGTGCCCGAGATCCTCACAACGGACCAGGCACACGGCCGCCTTCTCGGCCCGTGCCAGCCGAACGTACGGCCGATCCCCATGCGGCGCATGCAGCCGCCCGGCGCAGCACACGGTCCAGAGCATCACTGGCAGGTGACCATCAGCAAGTCGGCGATCTACGTATAGGGTTCGGCGGATGCAGATGAGCGTTGATGCGGGGCTCTTCGGCCCCTCTTCCGTGACCTGGCATCTCCACGCCGACCCAGCGATGTGGATCGGGGGCATCAGCGCGCTCCACCTGCAGGCACTGCACCCTCTCGCGGCTTGCGGCATCGTGCAGAACTCATCCTTCGAAGAGGACCCCTTCGGCCGACTTGTGAGCACCGGCGCGTTCATCGTGCAGACCACGTGGGGCACGCGAGCACAGGCGGAGCAGGCCGGAGCCCGGGTCCGGGCCGTTCATGCACGGATGAGCCTCCGCGATCCCAGCACCGGCACCATCCACCGCCTGGACTCCCCTGACCTCCTGCTCTGGGTGCACTGCGCTCTCACCAGATCCAACCTCCACGCCGTGCGGCGCAGTGGCCTGATGCTCACCTCCCGGCAGGCGGACCGCTACATCCACGAGCAGCGCAGCATCGCGGCCCTCGTCGGGCTGGACCCCACCGACGCCCCCGGATCCGTCGCCGATCTGGAGGACTACCTGACCGGGATGTACGGGACACTGGCGGCCTCCGCGGAAGCGATGGCGATACACCGGTTCCTGTCCGGGCCTCCGCTCCACGGACTGCACAGGGCGATGCGCCCGGCATGGTCCGTCGCCTCCCGGCTGGGATACTCGATCATGCCCACCGAGGCCAAGGCCCTCTACACCCGACCCGGACTCCCGGCACCCATGGCGACCGCAGGTCTCCGCGCGGCCCGCTCCGCGGCCCTCCTGGTGCCGCAGCAGCGACGTCTTAGCTTCCCCGTCCCTCACCTGACCCGGGCCATCGCACTACTCGGCGAGGCCGGTGTCCCCTCCGCCAAGCGGCTGCGCAGCCTCAGCTAGCCAGCCGGGTTCGAATCCGGCGCCGCCTACTGGCGCCGCTCGGCGTGCACAGTTCTGGAGTATGACCGAGGAGCTGCCGCCCGACGCCGCCCGGCTCAGCCCGAGAAACGATCCGGTGGCTCAGGTGATCGCCGCCGGGAAGTGGGGCTGGCGCACGGGGCCACTGCGCCTGGCGAACCAGGGCGATGGCGTGGAGCAGGTCGGCGGTGTGGGGGAGTTGCGCGTCCCGAGCGGTGCGGATCTCCCAACTGCCGGGCGCGCGCCGGTGCGCGGTTCCGAGTAGGACGGGCTTGGGATGCGCTGGCCGAGGACGGCGGTGATCCGGACGCGCCGCTCGTGTGGTACCAGCGGTTCCATGGACAGTTCCGGGCGGCAGTGGGGCCCTTCTGCCTGGATTAATCGGTGATCGAGATGACGCAGGGCAACGGATGGCTGCTTCTGGTTGGAGTGCATTGATGCGTCCGGCCGACTCCGTGGCGGGCCGCTGCGGTGATATGGCCGATCAGGGGAGGAGCTGCGCGATGGCGCAGGCCATCGTGCAGATCCGCTCATGGTCCCGCCGCCGACTGTGGTCATGGCGCGTAGGCCGGTGACAGGTGTTGGCGTCGGTCAGTAGCTAGGCCCTGAGCACTGCGTTGAGCAAGCCGGGGAAACGCGCCTCCATGTCGTCGCGGCGCACTTTGACGATCCGCTTGCGTCCTTCTGCGACGGTCCTGATCAGGCCCGCTTCCCGCAGGACCCGGTAGTGATGGGAGATCGTCGGGTTGCTCAGGCCAAGGTTGGCCTTCTCGACGATGACTGCGCAATCGACCGGCTCCGAACTGCGATACAGCTCGGTCATCAACGCTCGCCTGCCCGGTTCGGCGAGCGCGCTGAGAACGACCGTGAGATCGAAGGAGTCGACCGAGGGTTCGGGTAGTGCGCGCGGCATCCGCCGCCTCCTCATCGTTTGACGTACATCGAACTTTAGCTTACGTTCAGATCCTGCGATGCTTCGACAAGCATCAAACGATGTGTCGGCAGTGCGGCTACTCGTCCTCGCTGTCGGCACGTTCGTGTCAGCCCTGATTGAAGGAGACACCGTGCCACGTACTTCCGAGGAGTCGACCCGATGACCGGCGTACTTGTGACCGGCGGCACCGGGAAAACCGGTCACGAGTTGGTAGGACTGCTGCGCGGCAGAGGCGTGCCGGTTCGGGTGGCCAGCCGTAACCCGGCCGCCGACGACCCGGATGCGATCCGGTTCGACTGGGATGACCCGGCCACCCATCCGGCCGCTCTGGACGGACAGGACCGGGTCTTCGTGGTGCCTCCGGTGCAGAGCGTGGACCCGATGCCGTCGGTCGGACCGTTCCTGGCCGAGGCTCAGCGCCTCGGCGTGCGCAAGGTGGTGCTTCTCGACTCCGCCATCCCCCTTGCCCCCAGGGCGCCGGAACTGGCCGCCCAGGTCCGGGCCCAGTCTGGCTGGATCGTGCTGCGCGCGTCCGGGTTCATGCAGAACTTCCTGAGCCCGCACCCGCTGGGCGAGCGGATCCGGCGAGACGGTGAGATCCGCACCGCCGCCGGTGACGGCCGGGTGGGGTGGATCGACGCGCGGGACATCGCGGCAACCGCCGCCGCGGTCCTACTGCCTGATCTTGACGCAGTCCCCGGCGATCAGCGTGACTACCTGCTCACCGGCCCGCAGGCGCTGAGTTACCCGGAGGCGGCGGCGATCATCGCCGCCGGTACCGGACGGCCGGTCCGGGTGCTCCACGCCAGTGCGGACCAACAGGCGGCCGATTTGCGGACCGCGGGCATACCCGCAGAGTTCGCCGCGATCCTCGCCGACGCCGACGCCGACGCCGGCGTCCGGGCCGGCCGGCAAGACGAGCTCAGCACCGCGGTGCTCAATCTGACGGGCCATCCGCCCCGCACCTTCACTCAGTTCGTCCAGGAGCACGCGGCCCGGTGGGCAGCACCTGCCGCTTGAGTGCGGGGATCAGCCCCAATGCCAGCTGTTGCATCATGACTAAAGGCTTTCCGGTAATTGATACTTGGTGGCGCTCATTCGGATTGACCAGCAACGTCAAGAGCCAGGCGGCGCAGGTTAATTACCGGCAAGGCCCGGGCCCTGGCTCTTCGTCGTGGGGTCGAGGTGGAGATCGCATGGGCCGATGCAGTCGGCGGCCAGGGTCGCGAGGCGTGAGCCGCGGGGGCAGGCCAGGTTGGATCCCTCCACGTACCCGGAACGCGCCGCAACCGGATTCGGCGCCGGCGGCCGTTCCGGTGGTCCGCGTCCGCGTGTCACACCGCGGGCCCGGTGGATGCCGACGGTTGCGCCCGGGGCTGCTGACAGCGGTCGACGACGGCTCGGGGCAGGCGGCGCTGGGTGCGGCGGCAGGCCCGTCAGTGGGGCCGCTCCCGGGGCCACCGTGGGGAGGTAGCCCCGCCGACAGCGCGGGAACTGGCCGG
This sequence comes from Streptacidiphilus sp. EB129, assembly GCF_041262645.1. Classification (NCBI taxonomy): domain Bacteria; kingdom Bacillati; phylum Actinomycetota; class Actinomycetes; order Kitasatosporales; family Streptomycetaceae; genus Streptacidiphilus; species Streptacidiphilus sp. EB129. The sequence goes on along the minus strand of NZ_JBGCCS010000036.1, from coordinate 41,990 downwards.
GCGGAGCCGCCTTGGCAACGCCCGGCAGTGGTCCACGGGTAACGGGACGTCACGGGTGCCGGCGTCCCCCACAGCCGGCGCGGCCTGCACCAGGCCGCGCCGGGCTGCTCCCGGGTCTGCCAGGGGGGCCGGTGGTGTGTCGTTGAGGGGGCCGTAGGGCCGTCTGTAGTGGGGGCCGTAGGCCCGGCCGTTGGGCGGTGGTGTGGGTGCGGCCGGCCTGGGCGTCGTGCCTGCTCACGGGGCCTGTATGTCCTCGCGGAATCTCTGACAACCCCCTCTCAGAGCCGGTGGCCCAGCCGGAGTCGGATGTGGTGGCGGTGGCGGGGGTAGGCGCGGGCCCACAGGCTGCACCAAGGGAGCTCGAACGACGCGGGGGCCCAGTACTGGAAGGTGAAGCGCAGGCCCGCGGCGGTGGCAACGTGCGACACCTGGTTGTCGAGGAAACCCAGGCCCGGCATGGTGAGCAGGCGGCGGCCGGTGGCGTCCAGCAGCAGGATGCGCGCCTCCCAGCGAGGCTCGCCGAGGCCCTTTTCGCGCAGCAGGACCAACTCGACCGGGCGGTCCGGCCAAGGGTCACGCACGGGCCGATCGGTGGGAGCGAGCGTGATCGCGACGACGGTGCGGCGGCCGTCGGTGAGGGTCAGCGTGGTGCCGTCCCAGTGCAGGGAGGCCTCGCGAAGCCACATCTGCCGCGCGTGGCCGAGAGGTGCCATGCCCAGCATGGCCGACGTCCGCTGGGCCGTCGGGCGCACCTCGCACGGCGTGCCGAAGTGTTGGGGGGAGTCGACGCTGTGGCGGGGCACGGGCGTGCCGGCGTAGCCGGAGTCCGGATCGAAGTCGAGCAACGAGGCCTGCGGCACCTTCGTGTTCAGCTCCCGTACCGCTTCGGCCAGTTGACCGGTACGGATCCGACGGCGCAGCTCGCGTGGGGCAAGGCGCCACAGCGCAGCCTCCATGAGCACCGGGACGGGCGCGAGGGCCACCGCCCAGAGCGCGTCGACGCCCGCCTCGTGCGCGAGAGCGCCGTGCCCGGCCAGGTGGACGACGAGGCCCAGGGACGCGCAGAACGCGGGGATCGAGCTCGCCCGCAGGGCGATCCGTCGGCTGCGCGACCGCCACCGCAGTGCGTCCGGCAGGCCCTCCTCGGGCGCGCGCCACACCTGCCAGCCGGCGGCGAACAGGGCGAACGGCAAGGCCGCGGCCATCCACAGGTGTTGGGCATGCGCGGAGTGCTCGCCCACGCCCAGCACGAGCAGCACCAGCGCGGTCGCGCCGGTTGCCCCGGTGATCGTCCGCCGGTAGCCCAGCCGTGCGCGGGCCGCCCAGCGGCTCAGCGAACGGGAAGTGACACCCCACCGGATCATGCTCATAGCGACCCGTCCCCCCGAAGCGCGGTCCGCTTGTCTGCCTGCAACTGGAGTATGCACCCAGGAGGCCTGCACCGGACAGATCGACGCGTGCGGCCAGACCAGGGTGATCGGCAGCCGGGAGTATGAGTCGGGGGGAACTTCAGTTCCCGCACCTGAACGAGCGTCAGCGCAGGCTGGTGATGGGGCGGAGGCACGGGCGATCGGTCACGGCGGTATCAGGCTGGTGGCCAGGTCCGGCACGCGGCCCCGCCACAGCGCTCTCGGCGCAGCAGCCCCGACGGCGATCGCCACACCCTGGCCGCCGTCACCGACCCCGACCGTCGTGGCCACGACGGCTTCCCCGGCCGCGCCCCCCGTCGCAGCCGGTCCCAGCCGGACCCGTGTGCTGGACCGGTTTCTGCGGGGCATGAATCAGGCGGGCCAAGGGTAAGTCCGTGCAGAGCAGTGTCATGACCATGATGCAATGTTCGAATTGATTCGGATGTAACGGTATGCGGACGAGGGAGACGAGGACCCACATGCGAGTTGGGCAAAGACTGAGAGCTGCGGCGGCCGCGACAGCCCTGGCGGTTCTTGCCGTCGGGTGCACAGCAGGCGGCGGCAGCGGGGCGATCAGCAACGGCGAGAGCGCCGGCGCGAAGAAGGGCCCGGTGAAGCAGGGCGGGACGGTCACCATCGCGGAGCTGGCGACGCAGCCAGATTTCATCTTTCCGCTCGCTCCGGCGACCAACCAGAACGGCTGGAACGTCAATCTCACTCAACCCCTGTGGCCGTTCCTGGTATACGCCGGGGACGGTGCTGACTCGGTGGTGAACAAGGACAAGAGCCTCTTCAGCTCCCTTGTCTACTCCAATGGTGACAAGCGGATCACCATCACCCTCAAGAGCTGGAACTGGTCGGACGGCCAGCCGGTCACCAGCCGGGACTTCATGTTTGTCTACAACCTCCTGAAGGCGAACGCCTCGAACTGGAACGCCCACCTCGTCGGGCTCTTCCCCGAGGATGTCTCGAAGGCGTCCACCCCGGACGCGCACACCGTGGTGCTGGACCTCACCCAGGCGTACAACCCGGACTTCTACACCGACGACGTTCTCAGCACCATCCCGCTGCTGCCCCAGCATGCCTGGGACAAGACCTCCGCGACCGGCGCGGTCGGCGACAACGACACGACGACAGCGGGCGCCAAGGCCGTGTACACCTACCTGCAGAAGGAAGGCGCGCAGACGACCGGCTTCGCCACGAACCCGCTGTGGCAGGTGGTCGACGGACCGTGGAAGCTGTCCGAATTCCGGAGCAACGGCTACTACAGCTACGTACCCAACGCCCACTACTCCGCGACCAAAGCGACCGTCGACAAGGTCGTCTTCTCGCCCTTCACCTCGGACACCCCCGAGATCAACGCCCTGCGATCGGGCAGTTCGCTCGATGTCGCGTCGCTTCCGCTGAACGACATCAAACAGGCGCAGGCCCTGGAGTCGAGCGGATACTCGATCGCGAGCGTCCCCATCCCCGGCGTGGCCGAGATCCAGCCCAATCTGTACAACTCCGAGGTCGGCGCCGTGCTCCGGCAGCTGTACGTCCGGCAGGCGATGGAGTACCTGATCGACCGGAAGCAGATCGTCGACAAGGTCTACAACGGCTATGCGGATCCGGGCAACGGGCCGGTGCCGGTCAAGGCCACCGGAGCGTGGGCCTCGCCGCTGGAGAAGGCCGGAGGCCCGTACCCGTACGACCCGGCCAAGGCGAAGGCACTGCTGCAGGCGCACGGCTGGAACGTGGTGCCGGACGGGACGACGACGTGTGTCAGCCCGGGGACCGGATCCGCGCAGTGCGGGGCCGGTATCAACGCCGGTCAGGCACTCACCTTCAACCTGGCGTACTCCTCGGGCCGGGCTACCACGGACGTGCAGAACGCCGCCGTCAAGTCCTCGGAGGCGCAGGCGGGCATCACGATCAACCTCAAGTCGGAGCCGTTCAACACCCTCATCAGCACGATCGGCACGTGCACCGTGGCCTCTCACCCGGCATCCGGTTGCGGTTGGCAGCTGGCGGAGTTCGGCTACCAGCCGTACCCGCTGTACCCGAACGGCACCGGCTTCTTCGACACCGGCGGCTCCAACAACTCCGGCGGCTACTCCGACCCGAAGATGGACCAGCTGATCAAGGCCACCGAGTACGGATCCTCGACCCAGGCGTTCACGGACTACGAGGACTATGCGGCCCAGCAACTTCCGTGGCTGTGGCTGCCGTTGCGAGAAGGCATCCTGGTCTACCGGACGAAGCTGCAGGGTGTCGTCCCGCTCAACCCGTTCTCCGACGGGCAGAACTTCGAGGACTGGGCGTACACATCGTGACGGGCAAGCGGTGACCGCCTACCTGATCCGCCGGATCGGTCAGGCGATCGTGGTGGTGGTCGGCGTCCTGGTCCTGACGTTCCTCATGATCCACCTCGTCCCCGGCAGCGCCGCCCGGGCCACGCTCGGGACCCGGGCCACCGCCGAGCGGATCACGGTCTTCAACGCCGCCTACGGCCTGGACAGACCGCTGGCCTCGCAGTTCCTGACCTTCGTGAAGCAGGCGGCCGAAGGCAACTTCGGCACGTCGTACTCCATGCAGCAGCCGGTGTCCACGCTGATCGCGCAGCGGCTGCCGCGCGACGGCCTGCTGCTGGGGCTGTCCACCCTGCTCGCGCTTGTGATCGCCCTGCCGATGGGGATCTTCCAGGCGGTGCGCCGGGGCCGCGTCGCGGACCATGCCTTCACCGTCGTCTCCTTCGTGCTCTACTCGATGCCGGACTTCTTCTTCGCCCTGCTGCTGATCGCGGTCTTCGCGGTGCAGTTGCACCTGCTGCCTTCCGAGGCCCCGCAGGCGGAGTCTGTCGGCGGAATCCTGGCCGACCCGCGCGGCCTGGTGCTGCCGGTGGTCACCCTGACTCTGGTCAGCGTGGCCGGCTTCAGCCGGTACATGCGGACGTCGGCCGTCAACACCCTGGCCCAGGAGTACATCCAGGTCGCCCGGTCCAAGGGGCTGCCTGAGCGACTGGTCCTGCGCCGGCACGTGCTGCGCAACTCCCTGCTGCCCGTCATCACCGTCCTGGGGCTGCAGGCTCCGAACATCGTGGCCGGCGCGGTGATCGCCGAGTCCGTGTTCAACTACCCGGGCATGGGGCTGCTGTTCTACCAGGCAGCCACCAGCAAGGACTACCCGATCATGCTCGGGTCGACCCTGGTGGTCGGTGTGGCCACCGTCCTGGGCAGCCTCTTCGCCGACATCGCCTACAGCTTCCTCGACCCCCGGATCCGCTATGTCAACGCTTGAGTCCCTGGACACACCCGAACCTGTGGACGCCTCGACGGCGTCACGCGCCTCAGGACGGCTGTCGGTGCAGGCGATCGTCCGCAACCGGCGGGCCCTGGTCGGACTGGGCATGGTGGCGGTGATCGTCGCGTTCTGCTTCATCGGGCCGCTGCTGTACCGGACCGACCAGGTCACCGTCCGGCTGGACCTCGCCGATCTGCCGCCCGGTGGCGGATATCCGCTGGGGACCGACGCTTCCGGGTACGACGTGCTGGGGCGGCTGATGACGGGAGGACGGTCGTCGCTCGAACTCGGCTTCGCGGTGGCCCTCACCACGACGGTCATCGGAACGGTGTACGGCGCCGTAGCCGGCTATCTCGGCGGCATCGTCGACGCCGTCATGATGCGGGTCATCGACACCTTCCTCGCCATTCCCAGCATCGTCCTGTTGCTGATGATGGTCAGCATGTTCACGCCCACGCTCTGGGGGATCATCCTCCTGCTGTCGCTGCTGTCCTGGCTCAGCGCCGCCCGCCTGGTCAGGGGTGAGGTGCTCAGCCTGCGCACCAGGGAGTTCGTCCAGGCGGCGCGGATGATGGGCGGCACCGGCGGGCGCATCGTGCTGCGCCATCTGGTGCCGAACGCCGCCGGCGTGATCATCGTCAGCGGTACCTTCACCATCGCCGACTCGATCCTCACCCTGTCAGCCCTCAGCTTCCTCGGGCTCGGGCTGCCGCCGCCGCACGCCGACTGGGGCACCATGCTCTCCGCCGGCCTCAACTCCCTGTACGACGGCTACTGGTGGCAGGTGTACCCGGCCGCGGGGCTCCTGATCGTCACCGTGGTGGCGTTCAACCTGCTCGGCGACGCCGTCCATGACGCCCTGGACGTCCGACTGCAACACCGGTGACCTCGACACCCCTGACCTCGACACCCCTGACCGCTGCAACGGATCCGAGGACAACACGCATGGCACCCCTCCTTGATGTCAGGAACCTCACCACCCACATCAGGACGCGTCGTGGGGTCGTCCGGGCCGTGGACGACGTCTCCTTCATCCTGGAGGCGGGCGAAACCCTGGGCCTGGTCGGCGAATCGGGCTGCGGCAAGTCCATGACCGGCCTGTCCGTCATGGGCTTGCTGCCGCCCGGCGGTGCGCTCGTGGGCGACTCCTCGGTGACGCTGGACGGGCGCGAGCTGGTCGGGCTGCCCGAACGCGAACTGCGCCGGGTGCGCGGCAACGACATCGCGATGGTCTTCCAGGACCCGATGACCGCCCTGGACCCCACCAAGACCATCGGCCACCAGGTCGCCGAATCCGTCCTGCTGCACCGCGGATGCACCCGGGCCGAGGCGGCCGACCGAGCCGCCGAGGTGCTCGGCCTGGTCGGCCTGCCCCATCCCCGCGAGCGTCTGGACGACTATCCGCACCAGCTGTCCGGCGGCATGCGCCAGCGGGTGCTGATCGCCATGGCGCTCGCCAACGAGCCCAGGGTGCTGATCGCCGACGAGCCGACCACGGCCCTGGACGTCACCATCCAGGCGCAGATCCTCACCCTGCTGGCCGATCTGCGCACCCGGCTCAGCATGGCGATGATCCTGATCACCCATGACATGGGGGTCACCGCCGGCCACACCGACCGCGTCAACGTCATGTACGCGGGCCGCATCGCCGAGAGCACCGGCACCGACCGGCTCTTCCACGGCATGCGCCACCCCTACACCCAGAGCCTGCTGGCCTCCGTACCACGGCTCGACCAGGACCCGGCCAAGGAACTCCCGACCATCCCCGGCCTGCCCCCGGACCTCACCGCCGCCCTGCCGGGCGGCTGCCGATTCGCCGACCGTTGCCGGTACGCCACCGACCGGTGCAGCGCCGAGGAGCCGCCGCTCACCGGCCCGGAGGGCCACCGGTACGCCTGCTGGCATCCGACGACTGGTCCCCTGCTGTCGGGCTCCATCGCCGTGGTGCCCCGCCTCGCCGCTGCGCCGGCGGGGGTCCCCGACCGGCCGCTGCTCGAAGCGCGCGACCTGGTCCGGGAGTTCCCGGTGCGCGGGAACCGGCTGCACGGCCGCGGCCGGCGCGTCGTGCACGCCCTCTCCGGCGTCTCCCTCACGCTCGGCCCCGGTGAGACCTTCGGCCTGGTCGGCGAGTCGGGCTGCGGCAAGACGACCCTCGGTCGCCTCCTGGTCGGCCTGGACCGGCCCGATACCGGCACGGTCACCCTTGACGGTACCGACCTCGGCCACCTGCGTGGCCGCGAGCTGCGCCGGCGCCGCCGCGACCTGCAGATGATGTTCCAGGACCCGTTCTCCTCCCTCGACCCTCGCATGCGGGTCGGCAGCATCCTGCGCGAACCTCTGCAGATCCAGGGCATCGGCACGGCTCGCCAGCAGAGGTCCCGCGTCGCCGAGCTGCTCGCCGAGGTCGGCCTGCCCGAGCGGAGTGCGGAGCTGTACCCGCACGAGTTCTCCGGCGGTCAGCGCCAGCGCATCGGCCTGGCCCGCGCACTCGCGCTCACCCCGAAGCTGATCGTCGCAGACGAGCCGGTCTCGGCGCTGGACGTGTCCGTACGGGCCCAGGTGCTCAACCTGATGAACCGGCTCCAGGCGTCTCACGGCCTGTCGTACATCGTCATCTCACATGATCTGGCGGTGGTCCGCTACCTCGCCGACCGGATCGGCGTCATGTACCTGGGCCGCATGGTCGAGGTCGGCAGCGCGGACGACATCCATCTGCGTGCCGCCCATCCGTACACCGCCGGACTGCTGAAGGCTGTCCCGGTGCCGGACCCGGACCTGGAGCGGGCCAAACGCGGTGCCGGGATCAGCGGCGAACTGCCCAGCCCGGTCGACCCGCCCTCGGGCTGCCGCTTCCGGACCCGTTGCCCACTGGCCCGCGAGCGCTGCGCGCACGAGGAGCCCGCCTTGCGTCTGTTCGGCACGGGCCACACCGCGGCCTGCCACTTCCCTCTCCTGCCACCGCTATCCGATATCCCGGCAACCGCCGTCACGGACGCCTCCGGCGGCTAGCGGTGGATTGTTGACTGCGGGTCAGGCCTTCGCTATGCCGAAAGGAGGGAAGCGTCGTCTCGCCGTCGGGGGGACCTGCTCACCGACCGGCTTCGAGTCCTCGGCCCCGACTACCCCGACACCCTGAACACCCGCTCCAACCTCGCCTACTGGAGTCGAGCAGCGAGCGATGTGGATAGGAGGTCGCGCGGAAAGACGGCATGCAGGTCGGCCGACAGAGAGAGCAGGCACAGGTTCCGTGATCACAGAGTTGTGACGCTCTGTGACTCATCAAGGAGACTTGTGCCTACGCTGCCATGGTTCATGAGGCGCCCGGGAATCGCGAGGTGATCCGCCTCGGATGGTGAACCGCCGAAACTCGGCTGCGGGCGCCGCTCTTGCCTGCCATTCTCGGGCCCATGCGTACGTTCGAAGAGCTCGTGCAGGAAGGCGAGGCCGTCCCCACTGCGGGGTGGGACTTCTCCTGGTTCGCCGGTCGCGCCAGCGAGCAGCGGCCGTCCTGGGGGTACGCGAGGCTGCTTGCCGAGCGGATGTCGAAGGCCGCGGCCGGACTCGACGTCCAGACGGGCGGCGGCGAGGTGCTGGCCTCGATCCCCATCGCCCCGCCGGTGCTGGCGGCGACGGAGTCCTGGCCCCCGAACGTCGAGATCGCCCGCCGCACCCTGGCGAAGTTCGACGCGACCATCGTCGAGACCGAGGACGCGGCCGACCTGCCATTCGCGAAGGAGTCGTTCGACCTGGTGGTCAGCCGACACCCCGTTGTGACCCGCTGGGACGAGGTGCGACGAGTGCTACGCCCGGACGGCGTGTACCTGGCCCAACACAGCGGCTCCAGCTGTGAGTGGTCATTGCCGGGCAGCGCGGCACGCGGAGAGGCCCGTGACATCCTCTCCGGTTTGTTCGACGTGCCCGTATCCTGCCTGAGCTGGGGCTATTTACGCGTTAGACCCGAGCTTGGCGCGGATCTGGTCGGCGTAGGGCTGGTCGAGTTCGGTGAGGATGTCCAGGGCATGTCGCCAGGCGTCGTGGGCTGCGTCGGGGTGGTGCGCGGCATGGTGGGCGTCGCCGAAGCGATTGAGGATGTCTGCTTCCAGTGGGCGGTCGCCGAGGTCGCGGCACAGGTCGAGGGCGAGTGTGTAGCACGCGACGGCTTGGGAGTGCTGACCCAGGTAGGTGTGGGCGTAGGCGATGCTGTCCCAGGCATGGGCTTGTCGTTCACGGTCGTCGAATTCTTCGAGGACGGGCAGGGCCTGTCGGCAGCAGGTCAGGGCCTGTGGATAGTCGCCGAGGCGCGCGTGCGACCAGCCGATGGCGGTCAGAGTCTGGGCCTGCCCCAGCCGGTGACCACAGGACTGGTACAAGGCGTGGGCCTGACGGGCAAGCGCAAGTGCTTCGGCCATGGCAGGAGGGCTCTGCCATGCCTTCACTCTGGCCAGTTCGATGTAGGTATCGGCCTGCCCCACCAGGTTACCGATCCCGCCGAACAGGTCCAGGGCGTGGCGAAGGTGATGCTGGGCGTCCCCATAGTGGCCATGGCGGCGGTGGGCGCGGGCGACGATATTGTGCGCGATGGCCTTCCCGAGGGGGTCGGCCAGCCGGTCGGCCGCGTCTATCGCGGTGTTGCCGACGGCGGCAAGGTCGTGCCAGTTCCCGCGCCGGTCGAGGTAGGTGGCCAGGGCGTGGGCCAGCTGCCAGGTGTGGGCGTCGAAACCGGTGGCGGCGGCGTGGCCCACGGCGCTGAGAAGCACGGCATGTTCGGTGGCGAACCAGGCCAGCGCCCGCTCGTGACCGGCAAAGTGTTCCAGGCAGACCCCCGGTTGCGGCGGGGGCAGCTTCAGCGGATCCCGGCCCCGTTCCAACAGCAGGGCGGCCTCGTGCGCGGTACGCACATAATGATCCAGCATCCGGTGCACTGCAGCGCGGCGCTCCGGGTCAGGGTCAATGGAGCTGGCCTGCTCATTGGCGTAGGCGCGGAGCAGGTCGTGGAATTCGAAGCGCCCACTGCGCTTTTGCTGGAGCAGGTGTTCGTCCAGGAGCAGTTCCAGTGCCTCGGCGGCCTCGCTGACGGTGATGCCCGCCAGTGCGGCGGCCGCCGCCGCGCTGAAGTCCGGGCCGGGGTGGAGGCCGGTGAGGCGGAACACCTGCTGTGCCGTGTCTGGGAGTGCCTGGTAGGACGCGTCGAACACCGGGCGTATGGTGCGGCCGCCGGCGCTGATCGCCTCCAGACGCCCGGTCTGCATCCGGTCGGCGAGTTCGGCCAGGCTCCGGGCGGGCCGGGAGCGGAGCCGGGCGGCGGTCAGCGCCAGGGCGAGTGGGAGGCGGTCGCAGTACTCGATGACGCGTGCGGCGGCTTCGGGTTCGGATTCCACGCGGTCGTGTCCGGCGATCCGGGTGAGCAGGTCCAGGGACTCGGTGTCGGTGAAGGTGTCGAGCAGGTGCGGGGTGACGTTGTCGAGGCCGGCGAGGCTGCGGCGGCTGGTGATCAGGACCAGGCAGCTGGGGCCGGCGGGGATGAGGTCGTGGACCTGGTCCTCGTCGGCGGCGTTGTCCAGCAGGACAAGGGCGCTGCGATCGCGTAACCGGTCGCGGTACATCGCTGCGCGTTCGTCGAGGCTGGCGGGAATCTGCTGAGCGGGTACTCCGAGCTGCCGCAGGAAGGCCTCCAGGACGGTGGAGGGGTCGGCGGGTGGGAGGTCGGGGTCGAAGCCGCGCAGGTTCACGTGCAGCTGGATATCGGCGAAATGACCCGCCCGGACGAGTTCGTGGGCGGCGTGGATCGCGAGCTGGGTCTTGCCGATGCCGGCCATGCCCTCGATCGCGGAGATCACGACCGTGTTCGCGCCGAGACTGTCGTTGTCGCGCGGGTCCGTCGCGGCCGCAACCAGCCGGGCGAGTTCCTCGTGGCGTCCGGTGAACGTGGCAAGGTCCGTGGGCAGCTGCCCGAACACCCCGACCGGGCCGCCGGTCCTGGCCAGCGAGTGGACCCTGACGCAGGCCTCGCGCCAGCGAGCGACAACCACCTCGTCTGCCCCCAGGGCCCGGATGATCGCCACCACCAGGTCCAGGTCCAGACGACGGCGCCCGACTTTGAACGCGTCCGCGACCGTGGATGCCGAGACGGCACCCGGTGGCCGCATCAGCGGCCCGACCCGTTTGGCCAGCAGCCGGTAGGACGGCATCCCCGCCCACACACGCAACTCACCCAGCAGACCTATGAACTCCGCCAGATCCTCCACCTTGCCCGGATCCGGCACCAAACCGCGCTGCTCACCCACAATTCCCCCATGCGGTCGTGCCCCTGACAGTCAGAGTCTATGAGTCGGGTGTACGGATTCGTGCGGGAAACGGGACGTCACCCGGTCGTCTCGGGCAGCCTGGTCCTGCCGCTTCGTGCCGGAAGCGTCAGGCGACCGTCGGTCAAAGTCATGGTCGGCCGGCACGTTCCGCGGTGAGGCGACGTACCACACCGGCTGCCGCCACGGGCAGCCGACGAGGGGCGGTTCGAACACGCGAGCATGGAGGTCACGTGAAGCGACGTACGAAGCTGATGATGGTTCGGCCGGCTTCCTCCATGCTCCAGATCACCCGCCCGTGTCGGCCCGCCCTCGTCGTCTCCGCCACTTCCTGGCAGACCTTCGTCAGGGCAGCATGGCAGGCGATTTCCCAGCCAACTGGCTCGCAGCACACTCTCTATCGGGGGGCTCATCATGCATCTGCGTCTGGCCGCGTTACTCACTGCGGCCCTGGTTCTTGTCGGGGTCTGGACCCCGGCGTTCGCGGCGACCCGTTCCGTGGCGAGCGCCCCGGCGCGGTCCGGCTTCGTGCCGGTCAACCCGACCCGGGTCCTGGACACCCGGGCCGGCTTCCCGAGCTGCGGCGCCTCCCCGACCCTGACGCAGGACAGCTTCACCGAGGTGGATCTCGCCGCCTGTTCTTCGCACATGCCGCCCACCCGGTACTTCAATGTTCCGGCGGGGGCGGCCGCTGTGGTGCTGAACGTCACCGCCACCAACGCCTCCGCGAAGAGCTACCTGAGCATCGGCGCTCCCGGCCTGCAGAACCAGGGCCACCGGCCGGCCTTCTCCACACTCAACTTCTCGCCGGGGCACGACGTGGCCAACCTCGTCACCGTCCCGGTCAGCCCCAGCTCGTACGACACTAGCGACGCGGGCCTGGAGGTCTACAACCACCTGGGCACGGTCGATCTCGTCTTCGACGTTCTCGGGTACTACATGACGCCGGGCCAGACCCAGACCACCTACCGCTACACCCCGGTCCAGCCGACCCGGGTGCTGGACACCCGGCATCTGGGCCCTCTGGGTCCGGGGGCCCAGCGGACCGTCCAGCTCACCAGCATGCCCGGGATCCCGGCCGACGCCTCCGCCCTCCTGGTGAACCTCACCGCGACCAACGCCAGCACCAGGAGCTATCTCACCGCCGCGCCCACCGGCGCCGCGTTCACCACCTCGACCGTCAACTACGAGCCGGGCAAGGACATCTCCAACCAGGCGGTCGTCACAGTCTCCAACGGTTCGATCGCCGTCCACAACAACGGGGGGTCCGTGGATGCCGTCCTGGACGTGGTCGGCTACTACAGCATCCACGGCCAGGGGCTGTTCACTCCCGTTCCGCCGAGCCGGGTACTGGACACCCCCGCGGGCGGTCACCCGCTCGGTCCGGACTCCACGCTCCGGCTTGCGGTCACCGGCCACGGCGGCGTTCCGGCCGGTGCCATCGGCGCCGTGGTGAACCTCACCGCCACCCAGGAGACCCGGCCCAGCCATCTGACCGTGTGGCCCGACCAGCAGCCCAGGCCGGGCACCTCCAGCCTCAACACCAACCCGTGGAGCGACATCGCCGGCCACGTCCAGACCCGGCTGGGGCCCGACGGCGCCGTCGACATCTACAACCACGCAGGCAGCACCCAGCTGATCGCCGACGTGTACGGCTACTTCACCGCGTCGTAGTGCAATTCCGACAACGGTCGTCAAGGAGCCGGTGACGGTCACCGGCTTCGACGCGGCCGTCGCCCGCAAGCACGGCTACATCGTCAAGACCGACGCGCACGGCAAGCAGTACGCCGCCCGCGCCGTGACTCCCTACGACTCGATCCCGGGCAACTGCGGGACCGCCTGCGTGGGGCGGCCTCAGGGCGGTCGCGCCGTGCGGCCGGCTCAGGGCTCCGTGATGTCCTGGAGCTGTTCCCGTATCGCGGTCGCGCGTTCGTGTCCGATGTTCTCGAGCAGGGTCAGTGCTTCGGTCCACGCCTCCCGTGCTTGTTCTGTCTCCCCGGCTGCGAGCAGGGCTTGCCCCAATCCGTGGACCGCGTCGGCGAGGAGGTACTTGTCGGCGACGACGCGGGCGAGCTGGACCGTGTCGCGGTACCCCTGGACCGCCTGCTCGCACTGGCCGCGCGCCAGGTGGACCGAGGCCAGGTGCCCGAGCAGTTTGACCCGGCCGCGCCGGTTGCCGACCTTCGTGCTGTCGGCCTGCGCGGCGGCGGTGACCGTCTTGTTGTCTTCCATCGAGAGCAGGTAGTAGTGCTCGGCCTGGTCGAGGTTGCCCAGCTCCTGGTGGACGCGGCCCAGGCTCAGGTGGGCGGTCCCGCGGCCCCCGATCGCCCCTGACTCCTCGAAGATCTCCAAGGACTCCAGGTACGTCGCCATGGCCTGCTCGTAGTCCTTGCGGCCGAAGTGAACCCCTCCGAGGTTGAGCAGCGCCGGCCCCATCCGCACCCAGTCCCCGAGCTCCCGAAGGATCGCGAGGGCTCCCAGGTAGTACCGCTCGGCGTCGTCCGGCCGCCCCAGTATGCTGCAGGCCAGTCCGAGACCGCCGGTGACGCGGGCCTCAACTGTCCGGTCTCCCAGCGCCCGGGCGGCGTCCACGGCGCGCTCGTGCGCGGTGACGGAGTCCGCCGGGTGGTAGCGCAGCGCGGCGGCGAACTTCTGCGCGACGGCCAGCTGCCAGACGATCTCGTGCAGTGCCAGGTCCCGGGCCGCCTGCTGAACCGCAATCAGGTTGCCCCACTCCCGGTCGAACCATCCCAGCGCCTCGTCGTAGGAGGCGAAGGCCGTCGGCTCGTGCTCGCAGGGCCTTGTGGGAACGGGGAGGTCCGGGGTGTCGATGGCTTTCGCCGCGTTGTAGGCCGAGTACAGGAACCACCAGCCGAGCCGTTCCACCGCCGCGCCGCCGTCGGCGCCGTGCTCCGGGCCCGACGCGCGCGCGGCGAAGCTGCGCAGCAGATCGTGCAGTTCGTACCGGCCGGGGGTCTTCTGCTGGAGCAGGTACTCGTCCTGGAGCAGCTCCAGCAGCGTCTCCACGTCACGGTGCGGGAGGTCCGCCATGGCCGCGACCGCCGTAACGGTGTAGTCGGTACCGGGGTGCCGGCCCAGCAGGCGCAGCAGACGCTGCGCCTGCACGGGCAGGCCCCGGTAGGACAGGTCGAACACGTTGCGAAGCCTGCTGCCCATACCGGCCGCGTCCACGAGGTGTCCGCGCAGCCGGCCTGCCAGGTACGCCAGGCTCCACGCGGGCCGAGAACGCAGTCGGCCGGCGGCCAGGGCCACAGCCAGCGGCAGACAGCCGCACAGCTCGACGATCTCCGCGGTCGCGTCGGGCTCGGCCGCGGCCCGCTCGGCGCCGATGATCCGTGCCAGCAGGGCCCCGGCCTCGTCACGGCTGAACACGTCAAGCGGAATCAGGGCCGCGCCCTCGACCTCGGCCAGGCTGCGCCGACTGGTGATCAGAACCAGGCAGGCGGCACTGGCCGGGATGAGGTCGCGGATCTGCCTCTCGTCCGCCGCGTCGTCCAGCAGGACCAGGGCGTCCCGGCCGACCATCCGGTCGCGGAACATCACCCCACGCTCCTCGACCCCCTCGGGCACCTGCTGCGCCGGGACGCCCAACTGACGCAGAAAGGCGCCCAGGGCGTCGGCCGGGTCAACGGGTGCGTGCTCCGGGTCGAAGCCGCGCAGGTTCACATACAGCTGGATCTCGGTGAACCGCCCGGCAGTGACGAGCCGGTGCGCGAGGTGGACGGCCAGTGTCGTCTTGCCGACCCCGCCCATCCCCTCGATCGCCGAGATCACCACCGTGGACGCCGGGCCCGAACCGGTCTCGACCGCGTCCAGCAGGGCTGTCAGTTCGAGCTCACGCCCGGTGAAGGTGGCCAGGTCCGCCGGCAACTGCCGGAACACTCCGGCCGGTCCGCCTGTCTTCGCCGAGGTGTGCACACGGACGCAAGCCGCCCGCCACCGTGCGAGACCCGGTTCGCCCACTCCCAGGGCCCGGACGATCGCCATGACCAGGTCCAGGTCCAGACGGCGTCGCCCGGCCTTGAACGCGTCCGCGACCGTGGATGCCGAGACGGCACCCGGTGGCCGCATCAGCGGACCGACCCGTTTGGCCAGCACCCGGTAGGACGGCATCCCCGCCCACACACGCAACTCACCCAACAGACCTATGAACTCCGCCAGATCCTCCACTCTGTCCGGATCCGGCATCAAACCGCGCTGCTCACCCACAATGCCCCCAGGTGGTCGTGCCCCTGACAGCCCGAGTCTATGAGGCGGGTGTACGGAGTCAACGCCATGGTCGGCTGGCACGTTCCGCGGTGAGGCCAGAATGGCCGCCACCGCCACTCACACAGGGGGAACTGTGAACAAGCGCCAGAAGCTCGGCGCGATCGGTGGTCTGACCGTCGCAGTCATCTCGTCGGCGATCACCATGGCTGCCCCCGCATCGGCGTGGGTCTCCCAGGCCGGCACCTACTGCCGGTCGTCGGTGACCGGATCGTTCGCAACCGCGTCTTTTGGATGGGGACCGGCGGTCACGCTCCAGTACGACTCCTGCATCGTGGCTACGCAGCCGAATGCGATCGGTGCCATCGCCAAGGCCCGGAATGTCGACTTCCTTACCCCCATCGACAGGTGCGCGCAACTCATCAACGTTGCCAAGGGCAGGCAGCCGGCAGTGCAGCTGCACCGGACAGGGCGGGGATGGGCTGGATGGTCCGGATTGCTCGCCACCGTGATCTGCGGCGGGACCCGGACCAGGCCACCGGCGTCGACGGATCAGGCCGGGTCCGCGCGCTGCCGCAGCTTCCTGGCAAGCCCGCTCCTGCTTGGTCGGCGCTTTCCCATGAGAACCGCGACACACAAGTGCCGATAATCGGCCACGCGTTGCGTCTGCCCGCACACGAATCACCGATCGAATCCAGGGTGGTGTCGGGCGGCCTTTCGGTATCCGCCCGTCAGTTTCTTGATCCGTTTGTCGGTCGCCACGAAGTCGGCGGATTGCCTCGCCGCTGCCCGTGATCGCTCCTGCAGGGTGATCGCGGGTCTGTTCGGCATTGCTGGTTTCGGCTGCTGCGATGGTGCCCCCTCCACCGCTGGTGACCTCGTGTTTCGGTGGCTCGCGCCATCCGGCTTGCGCGCTGGGTGACGTTGATGCGGCGCGCTGACGGCGGCGGGTGGACTGTGCGGCCGGGCTCTGGATGTCGTCGTGGCGGTACCCATGGTTCCGGGGGTTGGTCGGTGTTTTCCGGGCTGGGGAAATCGCCGCAATCGAGGAGGACTTTCAAGCCATTCGTTGTCGAACAGAAACGGTGCGGTGAGTGCCGCTGCTACGCTTCGTGCTGATCTTGTCGCTCACTGGTCATCATGACGAGGCTGGGGGTTACGTGTCAGGCGTCGCCACATCCGATCGTTCGACCGGGTATCTGCTGCACGCTGCATCGACAGCGCGGGAAGGCAGACCCCGGCCTCGCATCAGCGGCCCGGCTCAGCCCCCAATGCCTCCGCAGTGAACCTCGTTGCTCACACCGGCGTCCTGGCGTCGGTACGTCGTTTTGCGCGTTCGTCTCGTTGGGCCCGTGAAGGCGCGAGTGCGGGCTTGAGGCCTGTCTCGTAGCGCGGTGGCCTGGGCAGCGGTCGTGTCTTCCGCGGCTGTCGCTGGCCTGTGTTCCGTTCTTTTCCGTTGTTGTCTGGCCGTCTGCCGCAGTCGCGTGCCGGGCGGGTGAGGAGGCGATGCGTCATGACGGTCGCAGTGGCCGAGTTGCGTGAGTGGCTGTTGGGTGACGGGGCAGGGGGCGGGCCTGGGCGCCTGGTGGAGGTGTCGGGTGATGTGCTGGGGCCGGGGGAGGGCTTCCGGCCGGTGTTCGCCGACGGGGTGCTGCGGGCGGTGTGGCAGGACGGTGACGCGCAGGCGTTGACGTTCACCGGGACTGCCGTAACTGCTCTGGCGGATGGTCCGGTGCCGGTCGAGGTGTCGTTCAGTCATGACGGCGGCCAGGCCGTGACGGGTGTGAGCCTGTCGGTCGAGCTGCCGGTGCCCGGGGTGGCGGGGGAGGTGCTGGGGCGTGGGCTGGGTATCGCTGTTGCGCCACTTCCAGCGACCGCGTCGGTGACCCGGCTGGACCTGCAGTGCGCCGACAGCGTCACGGTCCTCACCGGCGAGGGCGAGCACGGCGGGGTGACCGTGGTCTCCCATGCCGGCACCGGCCGGCTGATGGTGGCTGCGGCCGGCGGGTGGTACGCGGTGTGTGCCGACCGGCCGCTGACGGCTGATCAGGCCTCGGACCTGCTCGCCGCGGCCAAGGGTGTGAATGTCGCCCTGCCCGGGGACGGGGTGCCGGAAGGCACCTGGCTGGTCCTGCCCGAGGGATTCGGGTCGGATGGTCCGTGGCTGGTACCGGTGCGGCCCGAGCGGCCCCCGGCGCAGCTGGATCCGGCGCGGCGCGACGGTCTGGGACGGGCGATGCCGGTGCCCGGCAGCGCCGCGCCGGCCGTTGCCGTGCCCAGGGTCGGGATCAGGCGTGCGCCGCACGCGGTGGCGACCAGTGACGGGTTCGTCCTCCTTGCGCCGAGGTGGCTGGGCTCGCAACGCCGGGCGGGGTTCACCTTCGGTGGACCGAACGATGCGGTGTCGCTGCTGGGGTTCATCGACATCGGCATGCTGGACGGCAAGTCCAAGGCGATCAAGTACGACAAGGCGCCGCTGCACATCAGTGGCGGCCTGGCGGCCCGCAAGGCGGACCCGCCGTACACGCTGGCGGTGGGTGGTGTGCTGCTGGTGGACACCGGCAGCTTCCACGGCACCGCCATCGCCGCCGCCTACGCGCCCAGCGCCGGCGCGAAGCCGTCGTTCTTCGCGTTCGGCGCCCTGACCGCGGACAAGGGCATCGGCCCGCCCGCGTTCCAGGTACGCGGGGTGGCCGCCGGATTCGGCTGGCGCAGCAATCTGCGGCTGCCGGACGGTCCGGAAACGGTTGCGGACTTTCCCTTCATCAAGGCCCTGGATAACCCGGGGGCGATCGGCGCGAAGCCGGACGGCTCCGCTGATCCTCTGAAGGTCCTGGACAAGCTCATCTCCGGCCCCAGGCCGTGGATCACGCCTGCCCGGGGCACCGATGATCCGGTGTGGGTCGCCGCAGGGCTGTCGTTCACCGTCGCCGAGTGCCTGGACGGGCGGGCGGTGCTGGCGGTGCAGACGGGTGAGGATCTGACGCTGGCACTGCTGGGAGTGGCGGGGATGAGCTTTCCCAAGCAGCCTGGCGCGCGGAAGTACGCGCACATCGAGATCGCGCTGGAGGCGTTGCTGAAGCCGAAGGCGGGCGAGCTGAGCCTGTCGGCGGCGCTGACGTTGAAGTCGTTCGTGCTGGATCCGAACTGCCGGCTGCGTGGCGGGGTGGCGTTCAAGACGTGGTTCGGGCCGAGCCCGAACAAGGGCGACTTCGTGGTCACCGTCGGCGGCTACCACCACAACTACCGCAAGCCCGGGCACTATCCGGTCGTGCCGCGGCTGGGGTTCGACTGGGACCTGTCCGGTTCGGTCACGGTCAGCGGCAATGCCTACTTCGCGCTGACGCCGGCCGCGGTGATGGCCGGGGGCGGGCTGGATGTGCGGTTCCACTCCGGTGCGCTGCGGGCCTGGCTGACCGCCAAGGTGGACGCGCTGATCCAGTGGAAGCCGTTCTTCTTCGACGTCAGCATGCGGGTGTCCGTCGGCGTATCCGCGTCGGTGAAGATCCTGTTCGTGCGGATCACGATCACCGTCGAGGTGGGGGTCTCGCTCAGCGTCTGGGGGCCGCCCACGGGCGGCCAGGCCAAGATCCACCTGTGGTTCATCTCGTTCACCATCAATTTCGGGAACAAGCGCGACGCGGACACCAACGCGCTGGACTGGCCCGGCTTCCGTGAGATGCTCCCGCCGCCCGACACCACGGTGCGGGTGATCCCCGGCGCCGGGCTGATCGCCGACCGCCCGCAGCTGACCGACGGCACCCTGAGCGACGACGACGCCTGGCAGGTGTCGTCGGCCGGGTTCACCTTCGCCACCGACTCCGCCGTGCCGGTGGGCGAGCTGTATCTGACCCGCAGCGGCGGCAGCCCGGTGGAACCCACCAGCAAGCTGAACATCCGCCCCATGCAGAAGACCAACTTGACCAGTGTGCAGCGCGTTTCCGTCAACCGGCACGAGCAGGACAAGGACCTCGACCTGGCCGCCTGGCGGCGGTCTGCTTCCACCGCGTCGGTACCGCAGGCGCTGTGGGGCACCGGGCGCGGCACCACCCTGCCCGGCCCCGGGGAGCAGGTGATCCCGGATCAGCTGACCGGGGCAACACTGTCCACACCGGACGCGGACTACGGCAACGACACCGGCTACATCGGCGAGGACGCCCTGGCGTTCGACCCGATCGACCCCGACGGCGTCCAGCCGCTCGACCCGGACGCCAGGCCCGTCGGCCCGGCCCCGCGCCGCCGGGCGGGAGTGATCGGCATCATCGCGCGCACGGTCGCGGCCCCAGCGCAGAACAGCGCCCGCACCCAGCTCACCCAAGCCCTGACCGGCCTGGGCCTTGACCTGGGCGCGCTGGATACGGACCTGTCCGCTCACAAGGATGCCGCCGAGACCGCGTTCACCGCCGAGCCGATGCTCGTCCCCGCCTCCTGACCACGCCCCCATCCGCGACCCGCCGACACCGATTGGGGTGACCCCTTTCCCGTGACGACCACGCCTGATGTCAGGACCCGCACACGGTTCTTCGACCACCGCATCCCCGCCCTGTACGCCGGCAAGTACACGATCACCACCCAGCAGTCGATCACCGACCTTCCGGGCTCGTCGCTGCCGACCCGCGCCCAGCGGTTCGACGTGCGCGGCCCCAGGTTCGCCATCGCCGGGACCGACATCCACGCCTGCTACCCGCTGCCGGGATCGGTGGGCCTGTACAGCCAGGTACTGCCGCACATCACCCTGGAAACCCCGGGCGTGCCGTGGCTGCGCCCGCTCGACGGCCAGGAGCCGGACGTCCCGTGGCTGGCGCTGCTGGTGTTCCGCGAGGGCGAACTGCCCGGCGACCCGCTCGCGATCGGGCAGGCAGACGTGTGCACCGTGCGTGAACTCCTCGCCGGACGCCTGGACGGCGGGCAGCCGCTGCCCGGCCTCAGGCCGGACATCGACCCGGCCCACCTGTTCACGGACGAGACCGAGATGGTGTGCCGCAGCATCCTGGTGCCCAAGGACCTGTTCACCGCTGTCGCCCCGCTGCCGGCCGAGATGGCGATGCTGGCCCACGTGCGCGAGGGCGGCCCCCCGGACGCCACCCGCGGCGCCGCCCCCACCCCGGACGAGGAGGAACTGAAGGCGGTCGTCGTCGCCAACCGGTTCCCGGACGTGGCCGGCGGCCTGCACGTGGCACACCTGGTCTCCCTCGACGGCCACGAAACCCTCCTGCGCCCCGATGCGCCCGCTCCGGAGGACGACGTGCGGCTGGTGTCGGTGTGGTCGTGGATGTTCGAGTCGGAGCCGGACTCCGGGACCGGGTTCGGCGACCTGGCCCAGCACATCGCCGCCGACCCCGACCCGGTGCTGCGCCTGCGCCCGCAGGCACCGTCGAACCCGAACGCCGCGCAACGGGAGGCGCTGGACCGGATTGCCACCGGATCCACCGCCTTGCCCCAGCGCCTGCCTTCCGGGGAACGCACCGCCGGCTTCTACCGAGGCCCGCTCACCGCCGCCCCAGCACAACCGCTGCCAGACCTGCCCGAAGAAGACCGGGTGCGGCTGGAATCAGCCGACGAGGCCCTGGTCTACCTGGAGACCTACGGCGTCTACGACACCGGCTACGCTTCCGCGTTCTCCCTGGGGCGCGCTCTGGCCCTGGCCGACGCCGAGTTCCGCACCCACCTGCTGGCATGGCGCAAAGGGGCCCGCAACGCGGCACGCCGCCTGGTCGCCCACCCCGACCTGGCGGGGCGAGCCGCTACTGCGTCCACCGCCGGTCTGCTCACCGCTGATCTGGCCAGGGACGCCTTCGACAAACTGCTCACCACCGGCGGCGGGGCGCGCCTGGCCCGCGCGCTGGGCCAAGCCGGTGCCGACGTCGCGGCCGGACGGCGCCACGCCCCGGACACGCGCACCTCGACCAGGTCGGCCCCGTTGACCGCGGCCTCGCTGCACACCGCGCTGGGACGGCCCGACGTGCAGGACATGCTGCGGGCGGCGACGGCCACCGAACTCGACCCGGTCACCGAGTGGCTGGACGAGCTCGTCACCCTGCACCGGATCCCGTTCGAGCACCTGGTGCCCGACCCGCGGATGCTTCCCCCCGAGAGCATCCGCTTCTTCCACCTCGACCCCGGCTGGATCCGGGCCGCCGTCGACGGCGCGCTGAGCATCGGCGTCGGCCACATCCTCGACTTCGACCTCAACATGCTGGCCCGCCGTGTCAGCGAGGCACCCGAGTGCGGCGTGCTGCTCCACTCCGACATCGTCGAAGGCTGGCCCGAAACCATCTACGCCGCCTTCCGATCCGGCCGCCTCGTCGAGCCGGTGCGCACCGCGCACTACGGCACACACGTGCTGATGTTGCTCTACCCCGCCGCGATCGACACGTTCGCGATGGCGGAGCCGCCGCAGGGCCTGCACTTCGGATTCGGCGACCTGGGCACGATCGAACTGCGCAAGATCAGCGGACCTGACATCGGCATGCCGATGGGCGAATTCCCCCCAGACCCGGGCGACGACCGGTTCAGCCGGTTCCTGCGCCCCGGCGGCTACGACGTACTCAACGTAGCGGGCCAGGGCGACGCTCTGCTGCCCGCCCTGGCCCGGGCGCACAACGTGGCCGAGTTGTCGTCGGCCCAGTTCACCCTTCAGATGGTCAAGGCCCCGCAACTGCAGACCTTCGCCCCCCGTCCCTGACCGGCACCTCGACACCCAACCGTCAACAGCAAGGGAAGTTCGACGATGCCCACCCGCAGTAACGACACCCTGGTGGTGCCGGTCGAGGTGGCCGCGCTCGCGGTCAACACCCGCACCCAGAACTCCAGCGACAGGTTCGTCTTCCACCGCTGGCAGCCCAACTTCTTCCTGCTCCAGGACAACCGCATCCCTCCCGAGCCGGAGCCGTTCCAGATCGACCCCTGGCCCGGCGAGACCGAGCGACGTGGCGTCTACCTGCAGTGGCAGCTCCCCGAGGCACTGACCCGCGGCCGCCATGACGACCAGGACGGTGTCGAGGACTTCCCGCTGGTACCCAACCGGTGGCTGGTGGTCCGCCACCAGGCAGCCTCCGACACCGTGCGCGCCTGGGTCGTGGAAAGCGACCACCTCGGCCTGCAGACCGGCACCGTCTCCTACCTCGACCCCGACGCTGCCGAGGTCACCGCCACCAAGATCGGCCGCCGACACGAACTGACCACCACCTCACCGTGGCGTGAACCCACCGACGCCCGGCAGCCGTTCCTGACCGCCCTCGGCCCCGGACTGCTCACCTTCTCGGTGTACCAGCCCTACAACGAGAACGTCTTCTCCCTCCACGACACCCTGGACGACGTACCGAGCCAGGACAAACTGAGCTACCACGTGACCGGCTGGCACGCCGACCCCGGCGACGACATCCTCGCCGGCCACGACGGCCAGCTCACCGACCTGCTCGACACGCTCGAATGGCTCGCCCCCACCGCCACCAGCACCGTCAACCACTGCCTGTACACCGGCAGCGTGCTGGGCATCACCTGGGACCGCGAAGGCCCCGCCCCCTCCCCGGACATCGTCCCCGACCCGGACCAGGTCGCGGTCTCCATCGGGAACTCCGCCGCCGAGGCCATGACCGGCCTCATCGACGAAGCCGCCGGCCCCAGCGCCCTGTCCGAACACGAGACCCGGCTGGTCCGCGCCTTCGCCCTGGGCACCCTCGACACCCTGGACCGCACCGATGGCGACGAACTGACCGACACCGCCGCCCACGACTCCGGCTTCGGACCAGCCTCCGCCGGCTACAGCTGGCTCATCGCCGACCGCAGCAACCCCAACATCCCTGCATCCCTCACGGCCACCGAACGCGCCCGCCAGCACGCCCGCGAGCAGGACGTCGTCGCCGAACTCAACCGCCTCCAGGCCGAACACGACGCACTGACCGCAGACCTGGCCGCCGCGCAGGAACGCCTCTACCTGCTGTGGGCACTGTCCCAGGCCGAGAAGGTGCCACCTGCCTTCGCCAACCGCATCGACGACGAACTCAACCCCGACCACTCCGACGGTGCCGCCGGACGCGTCGCCGACCTCACCACACGCCTGGACGACCTGCGCACCTCGGGATCGCTCCCGTGGGGTACCACCCCTGAGGACCTGGAGGACAGCGCCGCCCGGTACGCCGACGACCACGGCCTGCCCACCGACCACCTCCTGCAACGCGTGCCCAAGGCCCCCAACGAGGAGCCCGCGGACCCCGTGCTGTTGCTCCAAGGGGCGCATCTGCACGCGCCCATGACCCGCGGCTCCTTCCTGCCGTGCCGCACCCCTGACCGGCTCGTCACCAAGGCCGGGCCCGTCACCGCCGCCTCGGTCCAAGGGAGCGTCGCGAAGGTCAACACCAGCGCAGACGTGCCCGCCACGGTTCCCGGGCTGCTGACGGAGTTCTTCATCCTCGACCGCGCCACCCACCAGGGCGTCGGGCTGGGTGAGGTGACGGGCACGCTGCCCGAGTACGGCACCGAGCCCTGGCAGCAGCCCTGGCAGCCGCTGTTCCTGCAGTGGGCCGTGGACTACACCGCCCTGCCCTACCGCGACCAGGCCGGCCCGCACTGGACCTTCGACGGCATCCGCTACCGCTGGAACGGGACCGGCGCGAGCGCGGACCCGTTCGTCATCACCGGCCGCCAGGTCCTGGCCCCCACCGCCGGCCACGATACCGAAGGCAAACTCGCCGCCCACGCCCGCCACCGCACCGACCTGCCCGACCTCCGTGCCCTGCGCGAAGAAGTCCGCAACCTCGACATGCTCTCCCAACGCCTCGACGGCTTCTCCGCCTTCCTCGCCCAGCGCGACCCCCGCTCCACCCTGCGCCCCACCGGCGAAGTCGGCGATCTGGTCGGCCACGGCGACCACTACGCCCCCCTGCCCGGCACCGTCAAGTTCGCCTTCCCCGGCCGGCCCCCGGAGGTCGTCTCCTCCGCGTTCTTCGAACTGCGCACCGGGCAGCTCGCGTTCACCCAGCTCGCGGTCGTCGACCGGTTCGGACGCGCCGTCAACCTCTTCGACAACCCCCGCCACTTCAAGCCATCCAGGCCCACGTCAATGATCCCCGACCACCCCGTGGAATCCACCGACACCCACCGGTTCGTCGAACTGTCCCCCCGCCTGCTCCAGCCCGCCCGCCTCGCCTTCGGGTTCCTCAACGCCACCCGCGACCAGGACGTCGACCTCACCCCCGGGGCCAACCCCGTCTGCGCCTGGATCGTGCCCAACCGCCTGGACCGCACCCTGGCCTGCTACGACCCCACCGGCCACCCCTGGGGCGAACTGCGCACCATCATGCAATCCAACAGCACGAAGGCCGTCGTGTGGGCACCCCTGCCCGGCTCCGACGTCACCACCCTCGCCCAGCTGGGGCAGGTCTCCCCGCACACCCACGACCTGCTCGCCGCCATCGCTGGTGGCGGCCAGGACGTCTTCGACGCGGTCCGCGCGACCATCGACGACGCCCTGACCACCATCGACCCCGACGGCCCCGACGACCAAAGCCTCGGCTTCTTCCTCGGCCGCCCCCTCGCCCTGGTCCGCGCCCGCCTCAACCTCCAACTCGACGGCCCGGTCCGCACCTCCTGCGGCTGGAACGAAGTCCTCGACCCCGACGAGCACCCCCCGGCCATGCCCGCCTGGGACTGGATCGTGCGCCTGGGCCAAGCCACCTCCACCGACGACGGCCTTGTCGGCTACGTCCTGAACGAGGACTACACCCACCTGGAAACCATCACCACTCCCACCGGAAACCACGGCGGCTACCTGCGGCCGATCGGCACCGGTGACCGCCTCACCCTCGCCTTCGAAGGCACCAGCACGGCAACCGTCACCCTGCTGTGCGATCCCCGCGCCGCCGTCCACGCCACCACCGACATCCTCCCCGTCTCCTCGGTCCACGTCCCCTCCGAGTTCACCGACCACGCGCTCTCCCGCATGGCCGTCTGCTTCCGCACCGGCCCCCTCCTCGCCCCCACCACCCCCGACCCCGTCACTGCGGTCCTGCCCCACCCCGCCACCGCCACCGGCAGCTGGACCTGGACCGAACCCGCCGGTACCGACAACACCTGGCGCACCCTGCCCATCACCGTCCCCGACCCCACCGACATGCCCCTCGGGGACCCCGAAATCCGCACCGGGTTCCTCGTCCTGGGCGACGCCGCCGACGCCACCCGCTGACCCAACCCCTCACCCACGGAAGGACGACGTTCATGGGCATCGTCACCCAGACCACCGCTGTCACGGATCCTGAGGCGGCTGCTGACTTCGGCAGCCAGCTGCAGTACTCGCTCACCACCGTCCCGGACCCGTTGACCGTCAGCCCGGCCAGCGGGACCGTGGAACTCGGCGATCTGATCATCGTCGGCAGCCGCATCTCCCCGGACCCGGTCGAGACGAACCAGATCGCCGTCTACGTCCCCCTCGGGACGGAGGCCTGGCAGCTCGCCCTGGACCTGACGGGCCTGCAGTCCCTGATCAACCTCACCGGCTGGACCGGTACCCCTGACCCGGCCAACGAGCGGATCCTGTTCAAGCCCGCCACCGGCCACGCCACCCTCACCCCCGAGCAGGGCATCACCGTCCAGCTCAACAAGCTCCGCATCAACCGCCAGGTCGGCACCGCACCTGTCGTCCTCGCCCTCAACTGGCGCGCCCCCGGAACCACCACCTGGCGCACCGAGGAGCAGACCCTGGCTATCGGCAAGTTCCCGCCCGGCTTCTACCTGCGCAACCTCAAAGCCGAGACTTACATCGAAAACGGCGACCCCGTCATCCTCACCTGGGAACGCTCCACGAACGGAAACGAGACCTACCACCTGCTCTACGAGAACATTGAGATCGACGTCACCAGCTACAGCACCTTCCGCGTCGACGACGTCCGCCGCAACACCATGTTCTACCTCCGCGGCCGCATCCAGGCCGGCACCGGCACCGCAGAACGCACCATCAACACCTACGTCACCGTCAACAAGCCCGACCTCGAGGTCGGCGATCTCGTCGTCAACGGGGGACTGACATTCCCTCGCCCCTTCGTACAGAAGCTCAAGAGCTTCCCCGCAGGGCGAACGGTCAGTGTGACGCCGAAAAATGACGGGGTCCTCTATGTCCTGTGGAATGGCGGGGAGCTGTACTTCAACTTCCCGGACGTATCCGGAATCACCGTCGGCCCCACGGGGAGGTCATTCCTCGCCATGCCGTTGCAGAAGAACGCCAGTTTTAGCGTCACCCAAAACCAGCCGGGCCCAACGATAGCCTGGTGGGTTTCCATGGGGACCCCGCAGCTTGAGATGGACTGGTAGAGAAGCCAACGGGATCTACCACCCTCGGCTCCAGAAATAGATCCCGGAAACCGGGGTTGCCGGTATCGCCCGGATCACTGTAATCCGGTCCGCCGACGCCACCCGCTGACCCAGCACCTCAGACACGGAAGGACGCACGTTCATGGGCATTGTCACCCAGACCACGGCCGCCACTGACCCGGAGACGGCTGCTGACTTCGGCAGCCAGCTGCAGTACTCGCTCACCACCGTCCCGGACCCGCTGACCGTCAGCCCGGCCAGCGGGACTGTCGAAACCGGCGACCTGATCATCGTCGGCAGCCGCATCTCACCGGAGCCGGTCGAGACGAACCAGATCGCCGTCTACGTCCCCCTCGGGACCGAGGCATGGCAGCTCGCCCTGGACCTGACCGGCCTGCAGTCCCTGATCAACCTCACCGGCTGGACCGGCACCCCTGACCCGGCCAACGAGCGGATCCTGTTCAAGCCCGCCACCGGCCACGCCACCCTCACCCCCGAGCAGGGCATCACCGTCCAGCTCAACAAGCTCCGCATCAACCGCCAGGTCGG
Organism: Streptacidiphilus sp. EB129; assembly: GCF_041262645.1. Taxonomy (NCBI): domain Bacteria; kingdom Bacillati; phylum Actinomycetota; class Actinomycetes; order Kitasatosporales; family Streptomycetaceae; genus Streptacidiphilus; species Streptacidiphilus sp. EB129. The sequence goes on along the minus strand of NZ_JBGCCS010000036.1, from coordinate 14,917 downwards.
CACCGCCCCCATCGTCCTCGCCCTCAACTGGCGCGCCCCCGGCTCCACTTCCTGGCGCACCGAGGAACAGACGCTGGCCATCGGCAAATTCCCGCCCGGCTTCTACCTCCGCAACCTCAAACCCGACTCCGCGTACATCGAAAACGGCGACACCGTCACCCTCACCTGGGAACGTTCCACCAACGGAAACGAGACCTACCACCTGCTCTACGAAAGCCAAGAATTCGACGTCACCGACTACAGCACCTTCCGCGTAGACGACGTGAGCCGCAACACCATGTTCTACCTCCGCGGCCGCATCCAGGCCGGCACCGGAACCGCAGAACGCACGATCAACACCTACGTCACCGTCAACCGGCCCGACCTGGAGATCAGTAGCCTCATCGCCCACGGAACCGTTGAAGCCAAGAAGGGCATTATTGTCGGTCCGCAATACGAGCTCTTCAGGACAACCAATAGTGAAACAATCCGTAAGACTTATGCTGCGGATACCGCGGGATTTATGACCGTTACTCTCTTGACTCTCGACAAGAACGACTCAGTCGGAAGGAGGGTCAGCTTGTGGGTAGGGTCGCCGGATAACGCGTCTGGCTTCTTGGAACTTAACACAGCAGACGATGGGATGTACCTTCCGTCCCGTCGCGGTGCAACAGTTGTGGTGCCAGCAGGTCAGTTCGGATTTTCGCTGGTTGGCACTGGCTCGAGGCCCAGTATTGAGGCGAGGATCGTTTGGATGCCTCTGGGAACTGACAGCGCTCCTCCGCGTGCCCAGTAGGTGCGGTCGGGTGAGGCTGACAGCGACCTGTTGACGCGGCTGAACCGCAGCGGCTTCCCGCCGGCCTCGATCGCCACCTGACCTTCACGGGATCCTGGAAGTCCGTCGGGCAGGGCGTCGCCCACCTGGTCGACTTCTGGACCCCGAATGCGTAACCGTCGCACCGTGTGAGCCTCTCCCCTCGGCACTCGACCGATACCGCCGCTGCCTCGCCGCGCTGACACCGGCGGTTGCGTGACGGCGCGTCCGGCTGCTCGTTGGACCGCTGGTCACGCTGTGCCCGAGGGTCGCCTTGGCGAACGAGAGGGTCGCGGTCCAAGGCCGCATCTTCACCACCAGCGAGATTGTTCACGGCATATGAGCCTCCGGCCGGTTTCGTGCGCTCCGCCCAGCGGATGGGCGAGGGCACGCGCTGCATGATTCATCGCACTCATCGGCGTTCGTGTCACGGCCAGCGGCACGGAACCATCGGCGCGAGGCCGAGGTCCGCGATCGTCGCCTCGCCCCGGACGGCGTGATCCCCGCCGGCGAGCACCATGGTCCGGGCCGACTGGTACCGGCAGCCAGCGGCGTCGAACGCGCCTGCCGTGGCGAGCAGCCGTTTCCGGTCGTGGTCGAGCAGCGCTTCGGCACGCTCGACCAGGGCCCCGGCGACCGGGTTGCCCGCCACGACGGCCCGGGCCTCGGTCACGTGATCACGAGCGTCGGGGCTGCCGGCGATGACGGCGGCTTCGGCGCGCAGCGCCACGTACCAGTGGAGCCAGGTCCACGTGACCCATCTCCAGATGGCGTCCGGCCCTGGCGTCATCCGCTTGAGCGCGTCCTGCGGCCGCCCATGGTGGAGAGAGTCCAGCGCTTCGAAGACCGCACCGTACCCGTAGGTCTCCCAGGGCGATCCGCCCAGCTGCCGCAGCACCGTGTTCCAGACGTGTCGGGCTTCCTGATCTCCGCGCAGGCCGTGGATCATCGCCACGCCCGCCACCGCCGGACCGAGGACCGTCCTGGTCGGTCTGCCGGCCCGCTGCCAGCCTTTGAGGAACCGATCGCTGAGCGCCAGGACCTCCTGGACGTCGCCGGTGAGAGCGCCGGCCACCAACAGCCCGCTGGTGGCACGATGGCCGACCTCCGCCAGCAGCGGATGATCCGCGAGCCGCCGTGCCCACCGTCGGGCGCCTGGGAGGTCTCCGGTGCCGAGGCTGGCCTCGGTGGCCTCGCCGAGGGCTTCGATCAGCTCGTGCGTGCCGGCCGGCGTGTCCGGCACGGACTCCAGCAGCACCATCCGTCGTCGTGCCGTGGCTGCCGCCGCGAAGGCGTCGCCGGCCCAGCTCTGCGCGCCGACGAGGGTATCGAGGGCGGCGGACTCGGCGAGCGGGTCACCGGCGCGCTGAGCGAGTTCGACCGCACGCTCTGCGATGGCGATCGTCTCCGCTGCCGCGTCCTGGACCGGGTTCTGGGCGGCGAAGGCTTCCGTGAGCATCCGTCCGGCCTCGGCCAGCGCCAGCGCGGCCCGGGCTGCCGGATCGTCGCCGGCCAGCTCCTGGGCCTCGGCGATGAGCGTCCTCGTCTCCTGTGGCGGCATGGGTCGGACGAACTTGCTGGAGAACCGGTACGCGTCACTGGCGGCGGTCGCCAGGTCGCGTGCGGCGGAGCCGAAGTCCCCGGACCGGCGTGCGGCATCGGCGGCCTCGCGGCGTAGCCGGTGCATGTCGTCGCCGTTCATCCGGCATCCGGCCACGGCGGCGGCGTGGCGCAGCATTTCCGTCGCGGTGGCCGGATCGTCGGCGAGCCCGGCCGCCTGCTCGTAGCGCCGCTGGGCCTCGCCGATCAGTTGACGGGGGAACGTCGCCTGCGCCAGGTGCCGCGCGAGCCGGTACGCGTCAGCCCGCTGATCGGGCTTCTCGGCCGCCCACGCCAGGGCTGCGCGCAAGTCGTCGGCCACGGCGTCGAAGCGGGCCCTCCAGCCCGCTCCCCTCACCGCCAGACCGGCGGCAGCGGTCAGACACCACCGGAGATGCCGGTGCCGGGCGTCGGCCAGCTCGTCGGCGGCGGTGAGCCGTTCCGTGCCGTACTGGCGGATTGTCTCCGGCGCGCGATACGCGGTCGCCGACGCGGATGACGTCACCATCAGCAGGCTCTGCTCGGCAAGCCGCGCCAGCCCGTCAGCGACAACGGCCACCTCGGACCCGGCCACCTCGGCAGCCGGCCCGACAGTGAACGGCGCCACGAACACCGAGATCCGTCGCAGGAGCACCTGATCGTCAGGTTCCAACAGCGCGTGGCTCCAGTCCAACGCCGCCCGCACAGAGCGGTGACGGTCGTCGGCGCGTGAGCCTCCGGTCAGCATCCGCAGCGGATCGGACAGCGCTGCGGTGATCCCGTCCAGACCGAGCGCGGGCAGCCGCGCCGCCGCCAACTCGATCGCCAGCGCCATTCCGTCGAGCCGTTCACAGACCTCGACGACGCGCTCACGCTGCGACGGATCCGGCACCCAGCCGGCCACCGCCGCCCGGTCGGCGAACAGCGCGACCGCGTCCGAGTCGCCACCGCCGGCCAGGGAGAACGCCGGCACCGGGTACACCCGCTCGAAGGGCACCAACAGCCGGGCCCGACTGGTCGCCAGCACCGTCAACCCCGGGCACGTCCCGAGAAGCCGCTCCAGGAACGGCGCCACCCCGTCCCGGACCTGCTCGCAGTTGTCCAGCACCAGCAGGGCCTGACGGCCGGCCAGCGCCGCAGCCACCGACTCCTCCACTTCGAGGCCCGGCTGCTCGACCACCCCCAGCGCGGCGGCGACCGCGGCCGCGACCATGCCCGGCTCGGTCACCGGGACCAAGTCGACGAACCACACGCCATCGGGGAAGTCCCCGGCCGCCTGCGCAGCGGCCGCCAACGCCAACCGCGTCTTGCCCACTCCGCCGGGCCCGACCGCGACCACGTGACGATGCATCCTGATCAGCCCGGCCAGCTCGGCGCACTCCGCGACGCGGCCGACGAACGCGGTCAGTGGCTGCGGCTGGTCCGGCACTGGCAGGGCTGACCCGCCACGACGCGACGCCCCGGCCACCCGCTGGGCCAGCACACGCCGGTCCGGAGCGTCGAGCTTGCGCAGCAGCGAGGAGACATGGCTTTCGACGGTGCGTACCGAGATGAACAACCGCGCCGCGATCTCGGCGTTGCTCAGATACTCCCCGAGCAGCGCCAACACCTCGGCTTCCCGAGCCGAGACCTCCCCTGAGACGTCCACGCAGCCATTGTCCCGTATCCCGGTCCGTGGACGAGTCCGTGTTCACCACGGATGTGACCGCACCCCGTCGAGCGCGAGGCTGAGAGCACGGCCGGTTCGCCCGGACCCACGACCCCCTAAGGAGCGATCATGTCAGATCCCGCGACGCAGGGAATCAAGACCGTGCTTCACCCCGTCATCGACCTGACGAGGGCGAAGGCCGTCTATGCGGCCCTGTTCGGCATGGAGCCACAGACCGACGCGCCGTACTACATCGGATTCGACATCGCCGGCACGCACATCGGGCTGGTACCCGCTGGCGGCCCCCAGGGCATGACCTCCCCGGTGGCCTACTGGCACGTGCCGGACATCGAGGCGAGCCTGGCCGCGGTGACCGCCGCCGGCGCCGTCGTTGTCGAGCCCGTCCGCGACGTGGGTCGCGGCCGGCTGGTCGCCACCTTCACCGACGTCGACGGCAACGTCCTGGGCCTGATCCAGGACCAGTGACCGGCGACCAGATCCCCCAAGCCCGACCGAATCAGGAGACCCGCATGACCGCCACGAAGAAGACCACGAAGAGCAACGCAACCGCCGGCTACGACGGCTTCACCGCCGGCGAGCGTGCCGCGATGAAGGAGCACGCGCTGGAGCTGAAGACGGCCGTGCGACGCGGCGCGAAGGCATCCGCGGCCGACGGAGAGGCCGACGTCCTCGCGAAGATCGCCGAGATGGCCGACGCAGACCGCATCCTGGCACAGCAAGTACATGCCGTCGTCAAGGCGGCGGCACCGCAGCTCAGCCCGAAGCTCTGGTACGGCATGCCCGCGTACGCGAAGGACGGCAAGATCGTCTGCTTCTTCCAGAGCGCGGCGAAGTTCAAGGCCCGCTACGCGACCCTCGGCTTCAACGACCCGGCGAACCTGGACGACGGCGCCATGTGGCCCACGGCCTTCGCCCTGACCACCCTGACCGCCGCCGACGAGCAGCGGATCGCCGACCTGGTGACCCGGGCAGCGAACTGATACGTCACGCGCCACCGGGCACCCGCCCGACCGGCCGCCGTCCCCGACTTTCCGACTCGCCGAAGGAGTTCCGCCGTGCCCGTCATCGAATCCGTCATCCTCGAATCTCCTGAGCCCGAGGCCACCGAGGCCTTCTACAGCGCGGCGTTCGGCCTGGGTGACAAGCTGCGCATCCGCGCCACCGAAGCACCCACGACCGGCTTCCGCGGCTACGTCCTGTCGCTCGTAGTGTCCCAGCCGGGCACGGTCGACCTGCTCACCGGCGCCGCCCTCGAACGCGGAGCCACCAGCCTCAAGCCGGCCAGGAAGAGCTTCTGGGGCTACGGCGGCATCGTCCGGGCCCCGGACGGCGCCATCTGGAAGATCGCGACCTCGGCCAAGAAGGACACAGCTCCTGCCACCCGTGAGATCGACGCCTTCGTCCTGCTGCTCGGCGTGGACGACGTCAAGACCACCAAGCAGTTCTACACCGACCGCGGCCTGACCGTCGCCAAGAGCTTCGGCAGCAAGTACGTCGAATTCGACACCACCCCCTCGCTCGTCAAGCTGGCCATGTACACCCGCCGCGCCGCGGCCAAGGACGCCGGAATCGACCCCGAAGGCACCGGCTCCCGCCGCATCGCCATCAGCGCCGCCGGCGACCAGAACTTCACGGACCCCGACGGACTGGCCTGGCAGGTCGGGCACGTCCGGGCTTGACCCCACGCCTGGACGAGGCGGAAGGGGGAGCCCTTGATCGCGTCTTCGAGTTGGGTCAGCAGGACGGCGCAGATCGCGGCGTCGCGCGTGGCCTGGTCGGGGTTGTGGCAGATGACGAACCGGTCGGCTGTGTCGGGGAGTTGGACCTGTTTGACCTGCATGCCCATACCCGAGGCAGGGACCCAGCATGAATCGGATCAAACGCGCTCTGGCCGTCACGGCCGGCACCGGCCTGCTCCGTTTCTGGGACCGGTCGGAGCAGCTCAAGCCGATGTCGGCGAGCTGCTGGTCACCCAGTACGGCAGCAGCGGGCAGGCACTGTGCGGCCAGGACTACACCCTGCTCAATCTGACCGGCCAGCAGGCCATCGACGATGACGTATGCCCCGGGGCGGTCAGTGTGGACATCGACAACCTCACCACGGAGCCCGTCGCCTACCAGGCCGGTGGCAGCACCGGTACCGTCCAGCCCCTGGGTGACCTGCGGATCGAGATCCAGGGCGGTTCCGTTGTCGAGCTGTGCGGCCTGGCCGGGCTCGGCATTCTGCCGGCCGGGGCCCAGGACCGGTCCGGGCCCGGCGTTGATGCCTCGTGCGGTTCGGCGGGCCAGTAGCCCGGCACGCTGCCGGGGGGCGGCAAGGCCAGTCACCGGCCCGCCGCAGCCGTCCGTGCACGCCGCGGCAGACGACGTCCCCGGCCACGACCGGGCCGGTCAAGGGCACGCGCGGGACGCTGGAGTCGTCGGCGGCGGTGTGGCCGGTCCCGACCGCCCGCAGGACCTGCCCCTCCAGCCGGTACCGGGACGGCGAGGACCGGGTTGATTCTCCGGCGCCGGCGCGATCCGTCACCGTGGCGGGCAGTGGGATCGCCTCGCCCGGCGGTGGGCGCGATGCGGCTCCTGGTGCGAGAGTGGTCCGGGGGCCGCGCCGGTCCATGAGGGAAGTGCCCAGGGGTGACCGAACCGGTTTCGCTCTCCTGGGAGGTCTTTGGCCCGGACGGACGCAGTCCCCACGAATCCCGGCATGCGGCGGCCCGGGCGGCCGTGCACGGCCGGGTCATCCATCAGCGTCTCCGCCGTCACCGGGTGGAGGGCCGCCGGAGCGTCATCGCCAGTTGCAAGAGCCTGGAAGGGAACACACCATGACGGCGTCCGCATCGTCGCTGCAGTACGACACGCTGTGCCTCCGCAGGCCGGGCCTGACGCGCGATTTGCCGCCCGGCAAGGAAGACCTGCAGTGGGTCTCCAACACCGCCACGCTGATCTACGGTGAGCGCGACGCGGTAGTGGTCGACACGTTCCTCACCGTCGAGCAGAACCAGGAGCTCGTCGACTGGGTGAAATCCCACGACCGCAACCTGACCTACATCTACATCACCCACGGCCATGGCGACCACGCCTTCGGCGTCAAGCAGCTCCTTGAGGCGTTCCCCCAGGCCAGGGCGGTGTCCACCGCCGCGGTGGTGGCTAAGGCGACCTTCGAGGGCACCGCGCCGTTCCTGGACACCTTCTGGACCTCGCGCTTCCCGGGACAGGTCCCGCTGCCGCAGGTCTTCCCCCAGGTGCTGGACGGTGACACGTTCACCCTCGAAGGGCACCAGCTGCGGGTGATCGAGGCCGGCTTCACCGACTGCGAGGGAAGCACCGCGCTGTGGGTGCCGGATCTGGGGCTGGTCGTGGCCGGTGATGTCGCCTACAACGGCATCGACCAGTACCTGGGCGAGACCACCACCGCCTCGCGCGAGGAGTGGATGCGCGCCACCGACACGCTCGCCGCCCTCGGCCCCGTCTTCGTCGTCGCCGGCCACAAGAACCCCGACCTGCCCGACGACCCGAAGATCCTGGCCGAGACCAAGAACTACCTGGCGGACTTCAACCGGCTCGACGCCGAGACCGAAACCGCGGCCGAACTCTACGAGGCGATGCTCGCGCTGTACCCGAACCGGGCCAACCCGGGCTCGCTGTGGGGCGGGGCGAAGAGGGCCAAGACCCTCTGACGCAAGGGCGCGGCCGGCGCTTCGTGCCGGGCCGGCCGGCGGGTCGGTGCGGCATGAACCACCGGCCCGCCGGCAATAGCTCGGGCACCGCCGGGCTCCAGCCGTGGACCAGGCCGCCACCGCCCAGGACCCCGGCTGCTGTGCCACAGTCCGGGCCGAAGACTCCGTCGGGACCAACTACGCCAATCAGGCGAGTGGCTCCAACACTGTTGGCGGCTCAGCCACGCAGTACAGCTCGGCCACCAACACGCCCTCGTACGACTCGCACGGCAGCGTGAATAGCTCGTTCGGCTACGGCCCTGGCAGCTCCGGACAATCCACCACCGTCGGTGGACAGACAAGTAACTTCTCGAACTCCCGAAGCAGTGGGCGTCACGACCCGATGGCACCGTCGTTGGCACCGTCATATCACCCGTGATACGCATCAGCCTGGGGCCCGGTGGGCGGTTGTGTCCGGCGCGAAGGGCGTGTCAGACCCCGGTGCCTGCGGCCGGTTGTGCGGCCGGCCGCTGGCACCGGGATGTGTGTGGTGCGCTGCTACGGCAGGGTCCAGGTCTGGTCGGCGCCGCTGGTGCAGTCGTAGATGACCAGACCGGTGCCGGAGGGGCCGGAGCCCGGGTCCTCCAGGCATTTGCCGGACTGCGGGTTGACGAGCTGTCCGTCGGGCTGGGGGGACCAGACCTGGGCGCCGGTGCCGTTGCAGGCGTACAGGTCCACGGCGGTGTTGTCGCCGGTTCCGGCACCGCTCACGTCCAGGCACTTGCCGAGGGCTCGCAGGGTGCTGTCGGTGCCGGTGGTCCACTTCTGCGCGTTGGTGCCGTTGCAGGTGTAGACGTCCACGCCGGTGCCGTTGGCGCTGTTGTCGCCCTCGACGTCCAGGCCAGGCCCCGGTATCCGGTGACCGTTCCGGTCACGGAGGCGGGCGAGAGCCAGGACTGGTTGGCGTTGCCGTTGCAGGACCAGATCTGCGTCTGGGTGCCGGGCGTGATCGACAGGTTGGTGTCGTCCAGGCACTTGCCGGACTGCGGGTTGAGCAGCGCTCCGTCGGGTTGCGGCTGCCAGATCTGGGCGCCGGTGCCGTTGCAGGTGTAGAGGTCGACCGGGGTGCCGTTGGCCGTGCCGCCGCCGGCGACGTCCAGGCAGCTGCCGTCGGCGCGGACGGTGCCGTCAGGCTCCTGGGTCCACTGCTGGCCGTCGGTGCCGTTGCAGCTGTAGATCTCGACCTTGGTGGCGTCGGTGTTGTCGTCGCCGGCAACGTCGAGGCACTGGCCCTGGTAGCCGACCAGGGGGGTGCTGGCGACGGTGTCGGCGGCCGGCACGACGGTCCAGGTGAAGGAACTGCTGGCGCGGGCTCCGTCGGTGTCCGTCGCGGTGACCTGCGCGGTGGTGGTGCCCGCCGTCGTGGGTGTTCCGGTGACGCTGCCGGTGGAGGCGTTGATCGAGGTCCCGGCCGGCAGGCCGGTGGCCGTGAAGCTGAGGGTCCGGCCGCCGCTGTTGTCGCTCGCCGGGACGGGGACCGAGACGGGGGTGCCGACCGCTCCCTCCTGTTCGGGGATCTGAGGGACGGTCACCGGCGCGCCCAACTGCGAGGAGGCGATGGCCAGGGTCCCGGACAGGGGCAGGTTCGCCGCTGAGTCGCCGACGGCGACGGTGTAGTCGCCGGTGCTGGTGGCCCAGGCGTTGCCGGTCGCGTCCCAGTAGCGCAGGTTGCTCTGGGTGACCGGGAAGCTCACCGTCTGGCTGGCGCCCGGGGTGAGGCTGACCCGGGCGAAGCCCGCCAACTGCTTCGGCGGCTCACCGGAGGCGGCCGGGTCGGTGATGTAGAGCTGGGCGACGTCCGCGCCGGCCACCGTGCCGGTGTTGGTGACCGTCGCGGTCACCGTGGCAGCTCCGCCCGCCGTCAGCGGACCCACCTTCAGGTTGCCGAACGAGAAGCCGGTGTAGGAAAGCCCGTATCCGAAGGGGAACAACGGGGTGAGGTGGTTGGCGTCGTACCAGCGGTAGCCGACGTCGACGCCCTCGGAGTACTGCACCTGGCCGTTGGTGCCGGGCCACTGCGCCGCGGTGCCCGCGGGGACCTGGGCGAGGGAGGTGGGGAAGGTGACCGTCAGGTGCCCGGAGGGGTCGGTGTCGCCGAACAGCAGCGAGGCGATCGCCGTGCCGTCCTGCTGGCCGGGGTACCAGGCCTCCAGCACACCCTTGACCGAGGAGAGCCAGGGCATGGTGACCGCGGAGCCGGTGTTGAGGACCACGACCGTGTCGGGGTTCGCCGCCGCGACGGCGGATATCAGCGCGTTGTCGGCGCTGGACAGGTCAATTCCCGGCAGGTCGCTGCCCTCGGACTCGAAGTCGCTGACGAAGACCACGGCCACGGTGGACGACGCGGCCAGGGCGGCGGCCGAGGCGGCGGAGGAGCCGTCGTCGTAGGTCACGCGGACGCCGCTGCCGGCGCGGGCGGTGATGCCCTGCAAGGGGGTGACGGTGCCGCTGGAGTTCACCGAGGCGCTGCCACCGCCGGCGGTGCGGGGGCTGGTGGAGGCGTCCGCGCCGATGACCGCGACGGATCTGGCCGACGAGGTCAGCGGCAGGACGGTGCCGCTGTTCTTCAGCAGCACCGCACCCTCCTCGGCGAGTGCGGCCGCAGCACTCTGGTCGGTGGTGCTGGTCGCCGACTGCGCCGGGGAGCCGGCGGCCGGCCGGTCGAACAGGCCGTAGCCGAACATCTCGGTGAGGACGGGGGCGATCAGCGAGTTCAGCGTCGCCCTGCTCACCGCGCCGGAGGCGACAGCGCTCTGCAGGGTGCCGCCGTAGTAGCCGTCGTCGCCCGGCATGTCCTGGTCCAGGCCGGCCTGCGCGGAGGCGACGGTGGACTTGGTGGCACCCCAGTCAGAGGTGAGGAAGCCGGTGAAGCCGAACTGCTGACGCAGCACCGTGTTCAAGGTGTAGGAGTTCTGGCAGGCCGGCGAGCCGTTGATGGTGCTGTACGAGCACATCACGGACGAGGCCACACCCTGCTGTGCCGCTGTCTGGAACGCGGGCAGATAGATCTCCTGCATCGCGCGGTCGCTGACGGCCGCGTCGTCGGCGGCCGTGTTGCGGTCCGTCTCCTGGTTGTACACCGCATAGTGCTTGACCTGGGCCATGACGCCGGTGGACTGCACACCCCGGATGTCGACGGCGCCCATCTGCCCGTTGAGGTACGGATCCTCGCCCACCGACTCGAAGGCCCGGCCCCAGCGCGGATCACGCACGATGTTGACGGTGGGCCCCAGGTCGACCGTGGTGCCCTTGGCGGCCTGTTCGGCGCCGACCAGGCTGCCGTAGCGCTGCTCGGCGGAGGTGTCCCAGGTGGCCGCGACGTCCACCGGGGCCGGGAGCTGCGTGACGTTCGACATCCCGTCGCCGACCCCCGCCGGGCCGTCCTGCAGGTTCATCGCCGGGATGCAGAGCGAGCCGATCGCCGGCGTGAAGCCGACGTAGCTCGAACCGCTCGCACCGGTGACCAGGGATGTCTCCTGTGAGACCGTCATTCTGGACATCAGCTCGCTGACGCGCTGGGAGATCGGCGCGCTGGAACCAACCCACGGACAGGCCGTGGAAGCACCGGCCCGGACGACGGCCGTGGCCTGCGCCGTGCCGGGCAGTGCGGCTGCCAGGAGGAGTGCGCCGGACAGTGCCAGCGGCAGATGGTGCCTTCGTAAGCTTCCAGACCTCATGAGGGGCTCCGATCAGGCTGCGGGAGGGACGCAAAGCGCGCCTTGAGCACTGTGGCCACAGGAGCTCCAAGCGTCAATAACTTTGACATGGGACGGCGAAGAGACGCCAACTGTCGTCGGAAACTGAACAGTTGACCTGCCTACGGCCAGCCTCCCCTCTCGTCCTTGGGCGATATATATGCTTTGTCTGCTTGATGATCCGAAGCTCTGACGGATCCGCCAGTCCGCCCTGGGCGAGATGGGTCCACAGTCGTCAAATGGGAACAACCGTGCAGGGGGTATTTCGCCGCTGCTGCCGTCGCCGCGGTGGGCGTGGCTGTGGTCACGCAGGCGGCACCGAGCGCTGTCGCGGCCTCCGCACCTACGTCCAGGGCTCCGACTGCCGCGCCGCGTCCTCCCCGGCATCGGTCACCGTCGTCGACCGTGACGGTGTCGTCATCGACCAGGAGCGAGCTGACACCGCCACCGGTACCGGGTCCACGAGCACGTTTGGCCGGTCTCCGCAGGTCGCGGCCTCGAGATGGGTGGTCAGGAAGTGGCTCGTGGCGAGGTCGATCTCACCGTGGAGTTCGACCACCGTGGCAGCCGGAACGGCGTGCGTACGGACGTACCCGTGCGCCGACGGCCGCTGCGCCCTGGCGGGGGCTGGTTCTCCATTCACTGGGCCGGAGTATGGGCCTTCTCCGCGTGGGCTGAGACTGAACGGCCCGCACTTCAACTCCTTCGCCTGAACCCCCGGAACTCATGACGTCGACAACTGCGAAACACGAGGGGCCAGGCCGCCTGCACCTGAGGGAGTGTCATGTACGGTCCATGATCGCGTACATGAGGACGGCGCTTGAATGCCTCAACGAGACCGAGCGCGGTCCGCGGTGCGCTGCCTCGCCGCGGCATGGATCGCCTGGACATACGGCAGGTCCATGGCCTGCGCGTCGGCCGGAAGATCGTCGAACGGCACGATGGCCGGATGGTGCGGATCGCGCCCGAGCACCCATGCGGCCCACGTGTCGTGGACGTCTTCCGCGGTGGTCCCGAGGCCCTTGGCCCTCATCAGCACCGCGTAGCCGAGGAAGAGGGCGTCGTCGTCGCCGGGCGGCTGCGCGGTCGGCGGGAGCAGGCTGCGGACGAGGTGGGCGTCCTCGGTGAGATACGCGTTCATCCGAGCAGTCTGCCCAACAGCAGCAGGAGGTGCAACGCGGCGAGTAGCCAGGGGATCAGGCGCTCGGTTGCGCCGAGTTCGATGTACGCGAGCCGTCGTGAAACTCGGGCCCGCTCCTGTTTCAGGCTGGCCCACTCGTCGGTGAAGATACGAGCAGGCAGCCGATCTTCCAGAGTGTTGATCACCGCGAACTTGGCTGCGTTCAGCATGCGGTAGCTGCGCAGTTGCATCCACCACACTACGGAGATCGCGCAGCCGGCGAGCGCTGCGGCGAGAGCCGAGTACCAGGTGATGTGTTCGAGTGTCGTGTCGGCGAGGCCGACGGCCGCCAGCAGCGAGGTCTGGATGGAGAGGAAGAACATGTTGGCGCTGCCGCGCCGTGCCGAGACTCGGTCCGCCATCTCGACTGCCAGGGCGTAGGGTTCGAATATCCCTTGAACGGCCTCACTGCTCGGATTGGGCTCCAGTCCGGGGGCGGCAGCCCGCGCCTCGGGGATGCTCGAATATCTGGAGGCCGGTCAACCCGACGCCGGTCCCGACTATCCGCAGTACCCACCCGGCCCCGATCATTCTGCGCCCCCGGGCAGGCTGCTGATTGCCGTACGGTGGGAGACCGTCCCCGGGTGGCCCGGCCTGCTCACGCCGCAGCTTGGGCGGCGGGCCCTTCGGGGGAAGCGGGAGCAAGGGAAACGGGGCATGGCTGACCGCGCCGCCTGCCGCTGCAACAAGAGTGATATGAAGGCGCTCCTTCCGGATGCACCGGTCGATATAGAGCAGGCCCAGAGTCAGGGGCGTCAGAGGGGCCCTGATGATCGCGGCAGCGATGATGGCGAGGACGATGATGGAGACCGGGAGGACGAGGCCGGCGGCAGACAGGTGGAGCGACAGGCCGCTCTGTGTACCGGTGAGCAGGCCCGGCGGGGCGTACTGCGCCGCGACAGTATCGCCCCCACCGGTGATCACTTGAGTCGCCGCCCTGCCGACCATGCCGGGCAGGAGCATGACGCCGAAAGTGCGCCACCAGGCACCGCGGTTGAGCTGCCAGGAGCGGCGCATCGCGTCGGTCGGACGCATGCCCTCCAGAACCGTCACCGGTGCGGCGAAGAACAGTCTGCCTCCGACGTAGACCATGCCGACCGAACCGGGGATGAGCCCCAGCAGGCCGAACGCCGCGGCAGTGCCGCTGTGCAGGGCGACACCGAGAACGACGGCCGGCAGTGCGGAGACGAGAAGGACGGCGATGACGACCAGCACGGTCAGAAGCTGGGTCCCGAGCGTGCGCCACAGATGGGGGCGGGCCTCCCTCCAGGCCTGGCGAGCTGTCAGGGGCTGTTGGCCCAGCACGGCGTGGTGGCCCAGGACGGTGATGCTGACGGCCGTAGTGACCGCGTAGGCGAAGGCAGCGCAGAACAGAGCGGGAACAACGACCACGGCGGCCGCGAGGGCCGCGTCGACCACGCGGCCTGTGGTCATCCGCTCACCGTGCAGGTGCAAGCGAGTGACCAGCTTCCAAGCGACGTAGACACAGCCGCTGAGCAACACGGTGCTGCCGAGTACGACGGCGAGCAGCGGGAGGTACAGCGGCCCGAAGTAGCGCCGGACGGTGGCGAAGACGCCCTTGACTATGTCGTTCGCGTCAAGTGGACGCAGTGGCACGGCCCCGGGCTTGGGGGCGTACACCCAACCGGTCGGCACCACCGCTATGGCTGGAAGGCCGTCGTGCCTAATACTGCAACCGCATCTGGGCGTGACTGTGAGCGTGCGTGCTCGTTGGTCTGACTGTGTGCTGATGAGCTGACGGTCAAACAAGTTGAGGCGTGGTCCGAGGGGATAGCCGGGTTCCATGCCCGGTTCGCCCGACATTTCGGCAGGTCGGAGCCCCGCGAGCGCGCGCTCGACTACCTGAACGGGTTGCTCGCTCCGCTGGAGAGGAAGAACGGCTGGACGGTGGCCGAGCAGGTCGGGCAGTTGCGTCCCGACGGTGTCCAACGGCTGCTCAACCATTCCGACTGGGACGCCGATGCCGTCCGTGACGATGTGCGCGACTTCGTTGTGGAGACCATCGGTGCCAGGGACGGCGTGCTGATCGGCGACGATACCGGCTTCCTGAAGAAGGGCGTCAAGTCCGCCGGCGTCCAACGGCAGTACACCGGCACAGCTGGCCGCACAGAAAACAGCCAGATCGGGACATTCCTGGCCTACGCTTCCGGTCGGGGGCGGGCGTTGATCGACCGCGAGCTCTACCTGCCCACCTCGTGGACCGATGACCGCGAGCGGTGCCGCGCGGCCGGAATCGGGGACGAGGTCCCTTTCGCGACCAAGAACGAGC
>NZ_JBGCCS010000035.1:0-72154 GCF_041262645.1 Streptacidiphilus sp. EB129 | reverse complement strand
GCTGCATTCCCCTTCGGGGAATGCGTGGTGGTGGGCACGAATTCCCTTCGGGAATTCTCGTTGGCGGCTTTCCGAATTCCCCGTTGGGGAATTGGCGGTGGCGTCTCGGGGGATTCTGACTCCCTTTCGGGAGTCGTGTGGTTTTGTTTTGGGTGGTTTATGGTGCCGCCTTTCGGCGATTTTGGGTTGGGTGGGGGTGGGTGTCTTGGCCCGTTGAGCCTGTGGTTTCTTGGCTTGCAAGCTAGTAATCACCGGCTTATCGGGGGGTGTGGCGGGGGTTTGTGGTGGTGTGGCGGGGTGTGTGGTGCGCCTTTCGGCGCTTTGTTGTGTGGTGCTGTGCTGGGTTTTCTTGGGGTGGGTGTGGCCCCTTTTCAGGGGCGGAGTCTGGGTGTGCGCATCACTTTATCAGACGTCGGAGTTTACGAGATCCTGGGGTGCCCCGGTGGGTTCGGTCGGGTGATTGTTCGTGATGTTGGAGCGTGTACGGTTCATTATTGTTTCTGACGTGTTGTCAGAGAGTTTATGGATAGGGCATTCCTCTGTGTGCGGTGGGGATAGAGGGGGTGGAAAGGGAGGGATGCCTTCGGGCACCCTCGCTCGACAGCGGCCCTACGGGCCGTCAGGCCGGCCACCCCAACCGCCACGAGGCGCGGTGTCAGACGTGCCAACTACCCTGCCGAGATGCCAATCTTCGACTCGGTCCCGGCGCTGACACGCGACGACATAGAGAGCTCGACTGCCTCTCAACTCACCTGGGAGGCAGTCTTTCCAGCCGACGGCAGGACTGCCCTACCGAAGCAGCCTGGCGTGTACGTCTGGATAGCAGCCGACTTGGGAACGGTCCTATACGCCGGACGGGCCATCAGTTCGACAGGGCTGTGGAGTCGACTCGGTCAGGAGTTGAGTTGGGTGCGGGAAGCGGGCCTTGACGCCGATCCTGGCTCCTCCTGGGCTGGCCACCCTCGCACCATGGTTCGTCGCAACGCCTACGCCCTGTGGGCAACAACTGGCGGCGCGATATCAGCGATCACCTGGGAACGGAACCTTCTCCAGCACAGCCTTCGCCTCACCGGCGTGGTTCCGGTCGTCAACGGCGGAGCCTGGTGGAACCGCTCCGCCGAGCACGACGCGAGCCGAGCCTGGTCGAACAGCATCACAGCCACGCAACTAGTGCCATGAACCACGCTGCAAGAGGTGGTGCCCAACTCTCCTGCGCCTCGTTAGAGAGGTAGGGCCGCCCGCCATCCCCCCAATGAGACCGGGCGGCCCGACCGCTTCGCTGAGGTATGGCAGCGGCTGGTGCCACCATGCAGGAGGAATGCGGGGTGCCAGGCGCTCAGTGCTGAGCAGCGCTCAAGGCGTCGATCCGCTGGCAGGGTCGGAGAAGGTGAGTCCTCCGGCCGACAGGCTGCGTCGCGCCGGCGGAGTCCGTTCGGCTACGTCCGGTGGAGGGCCCTGGAACACTGCTCGTTCGATGGGGAGCAGCCGCTGCGCTTCCGTGGCGGTGGTGTTCGCGGGGGTTGGCTCAGAGAAATCAGGAAGCCCGAGAGGGCGACGGTCGGTCATGGTGTGCAGTGTTCCAGGGCGGCCCGCTCGCTACCCACAGGGGAGCCCCGTCCAGCGCGAGTTGACGTACTGCTGGGTTCGGCGTCTAGTCCCCTGATCTTGGTGCAAGCTGTGCACCGTGAGCGATGCAGTGATCAACGGACTTGTGGCCGGCGGGCTGACGGTGGTGGGCGCGGTCGTCGGGTGGCTTCTGTCGCTGCTGGCGCAGCGGCGGGCGGACCGCCGGGCCGAGCGGGCACGGCTACTGACGCAGATGCAGGAGCTGGTGATGGCCATCATGCAGTTGGAGGTGGCGCGCAAGGCGCTCCAGTTTCGGTGGCTGAGCCCGAAGGCGCGGCTCCGGGTGCTCTCGGTGGCTGCCGTGGAGTTCTGGTCTGCCTGGCGCAGCGGCGAGACGACGTGGCAGAGCATCGGTGCGGCCTACGCCCCCTCGATCCGTGTCGTCGATACCTGGCTGCATCGTGCGGACGATGCAGCTGTGGAGCTGCTCGGGCCCATGGCCCGGGTGGCAGCGACAGGGCTGACGCTGGGCATGTGCGCCGATCCAGCGATCGCCGCCGCTGCTCAGGCCCTCACCGACGCCTCCATCGAGGACAAGGGCCAGGAGGCGATCGACAAAGCCGTACGGGCGCTGCGGGCAGCGTTCTACCCCAATGAGAAGCCGACCGGGAACGGCTGATCCGGTCGGGGCGCTGACCCGGGGTCAGTAGATGCGCCGACGGCCGGTGCAGGCCGCCCAGGCATGCACTCGAGGCCGCGCGCAGCGCCCCGGCCCGGAACCCCAGCTGCTCGCACCCGCCCGCCCTACCCACCACCAACCATCCACCCACCAACACCCAGGACAACAGGAAGAGTGCGCACAGAGGGGTTGTCAGCCTTACCGACCTCCTCACATGAGGCTGTGACGTGCAGAAACTCCCCACCCCACGCCCGGCCGCGACAGCCCTACGGTCTCCTCTACGGTCTCCCCTACGGAACAGCCTGCGGCCCCCGCTACGGCTCCCCTAACAACCACCGGAGCGGTAGCTGGAAGCGCCCGGCGGCCACGTTTCGGCGCCGCTAGCAGGGGTGCTTGCAGAAGGCACCCCTGCTGCTTTCATCAACCCGGTGCCCATATGGGTGTAGTAGCAGGCAGGCTCCGGGACGCCCCTGCTGGTGACTGCTTTGGTGACTTTCCGGGACGGTCACCACCAACCGCTGGCCGACGGGCCTCAGTGCCGGTTGGCTGCCTACGGGCGCCGAACCCAGGCCTGTCACGCCCACCTGTCGCGTCCAAAAAAGCATGGGATAACGGGGTCCACGCCCAGGTCACAGGGCACGACAGGCACCGATCGCGACAGAGGGCGCGACAGGGTGCGACAGGTCGAGGGTCGACCGGGCTTGTGTGCAGGGCGAGTTGGTCCCCTAGGTGTCCTTGGTGTCCTGCGTGTCGGGGTCGATCGGGGCGGTTGGTGGTGTGCTGACGGGTTTGCAGTTGCCGGAGTGGCGGCAATTCCGCACCGGCGGTCGCTGGTAAGTTGCCTCCATGACGACCACCAGTGGCGAGGCTGCGACCGATAAACTAATCGTTAACCTCACTCCAGAGATGCGACGGGACCTGAAGATCCGGGCGGCTGAGCGCGGACTGAACGTCTTCGACGCCGCTGCTCAGGCCTTGAGCCTTTGGTACGAGACACCCGACCCGGAGCCCGTTGAGGTGAAGGGCGCGAAGTCCTGGGGCACGTATCTGCCTGGTGGTGGCGTTGCCCGCTTCGCGGCCGAGTGTGATCAGCGCGGCCTGACCAAGGTGCAGGGCATCGCGCAGGCCATCGTCGGCTGGCTAAACGGCGCTGGCGCCGCCGCGATTGTGCAGTCCATCCCACAACCGGTGCAGCGGATCCTGGTCGCGCTGCAGAAGGGTGGTGTCGGGAAGAGCTTCATCGCGGCCGGCCTCGCTCAGGCCTTCGCCGAGCTGGGGCTCAAGGTGCTGCTGGTGGACTACGACCCGCAGGGCCACATGACTCGGCGGCTCGGGCAGAAGCTGATCCCGATGAAGACCGGGTCGAGTCTGCTGGAACACATGCTCGGCAACGCCCGCAAGCACATCAAGCGCTCCATCGTCGTCATGCCGCAGGAGCGCTTCGGCGGGCGCCTGCACCTACTCCCTGCCTGCAACGACGCCTTCCTGTTCGACGCGGTGATGAGCAGCATGCGTACCGGCCGGGAGGAGTCCCTGGCCCGCGCACTGGAACCGGTGGAGAAGGACTACGACGTCGTCATCTTCGACGGGCCGCCCAGCTTGGGCCTGGCGATGGACATCGTCATGCACTACTGCCAGCGTCGCGAGGGCGAGCTGACCGACCGTTCCGGCGTACTGATGCCGGTATGGGCGGACACTCCCAGCTTCGAGGCGTACGACCTCTTCAACTCCCAGCGCAAGGAGCTGATGAAGATGACGCAGGTCAAGGTGGACGAACTCGGTTTCATCATCAACGCCTACGACGCGCGCCGCGGGGCCTCGGTGCAGAAGAAGAGGGAGGAATGGGAGGACCGGGCCAACCCCGGTGTCCTCCAGGTCTTCGGCGACTTGAAGGAGCAGCGGGACGCCACCGACCGCCATGTCCCCTTGTTCGAGTGGGCGCCGGATTGTGAGCTGGTCGACGGTCTGCGGAGCATGGCGAAGGAGTTGGCGGCAGCATGAGCAAGAAGGACGACGTCCCCGCGTACCAGCCCGATGAGCCCGATCCGACGGAGCCCACGCGCAACGACATCCTGACCCACTACGGCCTCGGCTCCGAGGAGACCGAGGACGAGCGGGAGATGCGCGAGTGGGAGGAGGAGCAGGCACGCAAGCTCGCCGCGCAGGAAGCGGCGCGCCGTGCTCCTGCTGGCTCGGCTGCCGCTGTGGTGCCGGCGCAGCAGCAGGGCGATGGGGCGGCTCTGCAGACCTCTGTCAGGCTTCCGGTGATGCCGGAGTTCACCCTGGCCGACAGCGAAGCGAGCCGCGTCGAGCAGCTGCAGCACTATGCCCGCACGGTCATCGCATCGGAGCGTGCGGCGCAGAACGCGGTGGAGCTGATCGAGCAGCACCGCATCCTCGCCACGGGCGGCGGGTGCGAGCGGATCCGTGAGGAGGAGCTGTGGCGCGAGCGCGGGTACGACTCGTTCGACGCCTGCTGCCTCGACCTGTTCGGGTTCACCGGGGACTACGCGAACAAGACGATCCGGGTTCTGCCGGTAGTGCGCGCCCTGGGGTCGCTGGCGAGCACGGTCCAGTTGAAGGAGCGGCAACTGCGCGCCCTGGTCTCCGTTGTCCGAGACCACGGAGACCAGGGCGCCCAGGAGGTGTGGCAGGAGGCTGCCCGACTGGGGCGGACGTCGGGCGCGGGCCTGGAGGAGGCCGCGAAGGCCCTCGGCTACGGTCCGGCAGTCGAGATTTCTGGCACCGTCGTCGGCACCAGGCGCAGCCCGGCCGCGGAGTTCGACTACCGGGCCGAGGCTGTGCGCTTGCTCAACTTCGACGGCTTCCGTCGCATCGCGGAGAAGCACCACGCCGAAGCACACAACGTGCTGAGCGAGATGCGGCGGATGTTGGACGAAGCCGAGAAGGAGTTGGCTGCCCGGCAGTCGGCTGACGCGTAGCAAGACCAGCCCAACATTTTCATGATCACGAAAGACCAAAACGGCTTTTTGGTCTTTCGTGATCATGGTCGGGGCGGAAGACCAGCGCTCGCATAGCGCCACCACTCCCCCGCTCCCGGATCGGCCGACCCCACAACGCAGAGTGCGCCCCTCACCGGACGGTGAGGGGCGCACAGCTGCGTCGGGGCCGGGGCCGTCATCCGGCGAGCTGGTCGGCGAGTTGCCGCAGGACGTCGTCGGGTGGCTTCCACAGGCCAAGGGTGCCGCGGTGGGCGATGGGCTGGGGCAGGGGGCGGATGTCGGTGAGCACCAGGTGGTGGTGCGCGGGCTGGGCCCAGGGGGTGCAGGGTCCGTCGTCGGGGTGGCAGTCGGCGAGGTGGGCGACGGCGACGATGTGCCCAGGGTGGTGCTGGTCGGTGGTGAGGGCGTCGGTCACGGTGGGCAGGGTGAGGGCGATGCGGTCGAGGGTGCGTCCAGCGTGGATGAGGAGCGGTCCGCGGTAGCGGGTCGTCCAGGGCCGGTTCTCGATCGACTTGATGCCGAGGGTGATGAGGGTGGACCAGGGCGGTCGGATGGTGAGGCCGCGCCAGGTGGTGGTCGCGGTGGTGTGGTGGGTATTCATGGGCCGCTTTCCCCCGCTGCTCGGTGTGGGCTCTACTGCTGGGTGAGGTAGGCGAGGGCCTGGGCGAGCAGGGGCCGGTGCGCGGGGTAGAGGGTGCGGCCGGCCTTGACGACGGCGGCCTCCAGGTCGGCCATGGAGGTGAACGGGTACCAGTTGGCGTCCAGGGCGTCATCGGCCGCGACGGCTCGCACGGTGGCGGGCAGCAGGTAGAGCGCGCTGGTGGAGGCGACCCAGGCGTTGTCCGAGTTGCGCCAGTCGTCCACCACGGCCGTGCCGAGGATCACCGGGTGGTGGCCCGTGAGGTCCACGCCCGTCTCCTCGAGCAGTTCCCTCACCAGCGCTGCCGGGGCGGTCTCCCCCGCGTCCACCATCCCACCGGGGATGGCTTCCACTCCGATGTCGTCCCGGGTGATCAGCAGGACCTTGCGGTCCTGGCCGCTGCCCGCGATCACGATCGGGTCGGCTGCGGAGTTCTCCCCCCACTTGCCGAGGTTGCGCCCCGTGCAGCCGGTGCGGCCTGCGGGGTTGAGCGGCCAGCCGCGGTGGTCCAGTTGGAACGGGACCACTGCGGCGGCCTGGCGCTGGGGCCAGTCGGTCACGTCGTCCGGGCTGCTCGCCCCCTCGGCCCAGCCGGGTACCTCGGTCGCGAGGGCGTGGGGCTCCAGCTCGTGCGGTGTTACGTCCACCGGCCGGTACTGCGGCCAGCTCGCGGCCCAGTCGCGCAGGGCTGCGGGGATGCTGGTGGTCTCGCTCATGGTGTCTTTCTCCTGATCTCGCCGTGGATTCGAGAGCTGAGTCGGTGCAGCAGAGAAGCTCAGTGGAGTGCGGCGAGGGCCAAGGCGGCGGGCAGGAGGCCGAGGCCGATGTGCGCAGCCTGGTCGACGGTCAGCGCGCCGCCGTGCTTCAGGTAGCCGCTCTGGCCGGTGTGCTCCATCCACCAGCGGACGATGGAGCGGCGGTCGATGACGGAGTGGCTGACGCCGATCCAGGCGAGGGCGGCGGCGGTGCCGGCCACGGTGGGGTGCAGGCCGAGCACCAGCGCGCCCACCAGCAGGAGGACGGCGGTGGTGGCGATGTGGGTCCCTGCGTGGATCAGGTTGGCCCGCCATCCGGCGAAGGTCGGGTCGGCCTTGTGGGCGGCCTGGTGGTCGGTCTGCAGCGGAAAATCGCTCAGGTGGTGGGCGACGTAGAGGATTACGAAGACGTCGGCGAACATAGTGGTGCCTCCTGCTGTGTGAGCGGTGGGTGGTGCCGGGTGGCGGCGGTTCTTGGTCGGATGGCCGCCACCCGGGTCAGGGGGAGAGGTCAGCTGGGCAGGCCGGTGCGGCGGCGGCCTGCCTCGTAGCGGCGCTGCATGGCGGACCGCCGTGCCATCGGTTCCGGGTCCTCGGGGTCCACCAGCCGGGCCAGATCGGTCCACGACGCGCCCCGGTCCTTCTGGGCGACGATCAGCGCGTCCCGGCGGCGGCCCAGTTGCTCGATGAACCAGGACACGGCTCGCAGTTGCTCGTCGGCTTCGTTCCCGTCGGCCTTGACGTTGGCGAACGCCATTTCGTCGCCTAGTGCGGCGAGCATGTTCTCCAGGTGTCCGGCGGTGTGGGCCTTGCTGATCCAGCCTCGCGGGTCGTCCTGGGTGCCGACGAAAGTGATGTGCAGCCCAGCGTGATCGCCCGTGACCTTGAGCATGATTCCTCCGATCCGGTGTACGCGTCTGCGTACATCTAGAACTGTACGCATCCGCGTACACCGGGCGCAAGAGGGTCCGTCAAATCGACGGTCAGCGGGGCGGCCTGAACCGGCCGCCCCGCCAGGGAGCGGATCAACCGGACAGGCGCACCGGCATGATCAGGTACTTGAAGGAGTCGTCGGCCTCGGCACCCTGGTCGGCCTTGCCCTGGAGCAGGGCGGGCTTGGTCGGGCTGACGAAGGAGATCTGGGTGACCGGGCTGTTGGCGGCGGTCAGGCCGTCCAGGAGGTAAGCGGGGTTGAACGCGATGGAGATGTCGTCGCCTTCGAGGTCGGCGTCGAGGCGGTCGACGGCCTGGGCGTCGTCGCCCGACCCGGCCTCGATGACCAGACCGCTCTGGGTGAAGTTGAGGCGGATCGGGGTGTTGCGTTCGGCGACCAGGGCGACGCGCCTGACGGCTTCGGCGAACGGCCCGGTGGGCACGGTGGCGACGGAGGTGAACTCGGTGGGGAACAGGGCGCGGAACTTGGGGAACTCGCCCTCGAGGAGCCGGGTGGTGATGTCCAGGTCGGGTCCAGTCAGGCCGAGCAGGCCGTCGCCGCGGGCACCGGCGGACAGCGCCAGGTCGACGCTGCCGGCCCCGGCGAGGGACCGCGCGGTCTCGTGCAGGGTCTTCGCCGGGACCAGTGCGACGGCGGTGTGCTCGGCCTGCTCCGGCTTCCACAGCAGTTCCCGCACGGCGAAGCGATAGCGGTCGGTGGCGGCCAGGACGACCTTGTCGCCCTCGACCTCGACCCGGATGCCGGTCAGGACCGGCAGGGTGTCGTCGCGGCCGGCGGCGATCGCGGTCTGGGCGATGGCGGCGGCCCACAGTTCGGCGTCGACCTGGCCGACGACACCGGGCAGTTCGGGCAGCGCCGGGAACTCGTCGATCGGAAGCAGCCAGAGCGTGAATCGCGAACGGCCGCAGGTCAGGACGGCGCGGCTGGCTTCGGTGGTGATGTGGACGGTCTGGTCGGGCAGGGCCTTGGTGATGTCGGCCAGGAGCCGGCCGGAGACCAGGGCCTGGCCCGGCTGGTCGACGGAGCAGGTGGCGGTGGCGCGGGTGGAGACCTCGTAGTCGAACCCGGCGACTTCCAGGCGGCCGTCGGCGGAGGCGGTCAGGCGCAGCCCGGCCATGACGGGGACCGGCGGTCGGTGGGGCAGGGCGTGGGCGGCGGTGGCGACGGCGGCGGCCAGGTCGCGGCGCGGGATACGGATGTCCATGGGTGGGCAGTTCCTTCCGATCAGCTGGGGACGGGTGCGGTGAGGTGGGTGGCCAGGTGGGTGCTGGCGACGTCGGCCAGGGAGATCTGGGTGCGGCCGGTGCGGCGCCAGGTGCACGCGGAGCAGCTGGCGCGGTAGCCGCTGGTGCCGGGGCACGGCTTGGTGCCCGGGGCCGGGTGGGTGCAGACGGTGCTGGTCTTGTCGAGGTGGACCGGGGCGGTGGTGATGGCGATGCGCATCGGTGAACTCCTTGCTGGGGCCTGCGGCGGGCGGGCCCCAGTGGAACCGGAGATGACTGTGGACAGCGGGCGTGTCGGGTGGGCCTACGGCTGGGTGGACGGGTCGGGGTACTGGTCCCAGGTGTGGCCGTCCAGTTCGCGGCCGGCCGCCTTCTTGCCGATGCGGTGCATCTCGGTGCGGTGGCCGAGGTCGTCGACGGGCTCGCCGACCAGGACGGCGTTCTTGTGCCAGGTGGGGGTGCCGATGACCTGGTAGCCGGTCGGTGCCCAGGCACCCCACTGTTTGAAGAGAAAGGGGACGTCGGCTGCGGTGCACTGGTCGCGCAGACCTCGCACCCAGGCGGGGTCCATGGGCCGGGCGCCGGGGCCTGACTCGCCGCCGGCCACGACCCAGTCCAGGCCGTGGAACTTCTCGCAGCAGCCGCCGGCGTGGACGTGGGAGGCGGTCAGGCCGTGGCCTCGCTCGCTGCCCAGGGTCCGCACCGCGGCCCGCAGGTCGATCGGGCCGAGCAGCGGCTCGGCGGAGATCCAGTGCACGGCGGCCGGGGTCTCCAGCAGCCGGGGGATCCGGTTCTCCGCCCACTGCTGGTTCTCCACCGAGGTTCCGAGCCAGAGGTTGGGCAGCGGTGCCATGGGCCGGGAGCGGCCCGGAGGCAACTCGCGGGAGATCAGGGCGGCGGGGGAGTGGGCCAGGGCCGGGATGGCAATCAGCGCTAGGGCGACCTCAGCGGCGAACCCGGCGCTGGAGAGCAGGGCGCGCATCCGGGCGGGCCGCTTGGTCAGCAGCTGATAGGTGTGGTGCGGGGTGGCGGCCATGACCGCCCAGATGCGGGCGATGGTCGTATCGGCGACGGCCGAGTGGAAGACGTCTCCCATGCTGTCGACGAAAACCTTGCGCGGGCGCTTCCAGCGAAGCGGCTGCAGCAGCATGGTGGGCGAGGCCTGGACAGCGAAGCCGGGGCCGGAGGTGTGCGGGTCGCCGTCGCGCTGGTAGTCGGGGCGCCCCATGGCCTTGAGCCGCTTCGCCATCGTCAGGGCATAACAGTTCGTACAGCCGGGGGAGACGCGGTCGCAGCCGTGGATCGGATTCCACGTCTCCTGCGTCCATTCGATGGTGGTGGACACCGGGTCAGCCCTTCCTGCAGATCACGGAGCTGGTGACGGTGCCGGTGGCCAGGTCGACCCGGTCATGGCGCACCGGCAGTCCCTGGCGCAGCGCGTAGGCGATCTCGCGGTGCGTGGAGGAACCGATGTAACCCGTGGCGTCGGAGACCACGACCACCAGGTGCGCGGCGCGGATCTTGGCGAAGTGCAGGGCGTCCAGGCGGCCCTTGAGCGCCTCGGCGCTGGCGGGGTCGCCCCAGGCGGGGTGGGGGTCCTTCATGTTGCAGCCCGGCGCCAGGACCATCCGGCCGCCCGCGGTCTCACGGCAGTTGACCTCGGCGAACTCGGCCCAGAAGCGAGTCGAGCCGCACAGCGTGACCGTCGGCGGCTCCTTCTCGGTGGGCTCGTAGGCGGTGGTCAGTTCCTTCGGGAGCAGGGTCTGCCCCGGCAGGGGCATCGGGGTGGGGGGCTCCTTCTCGGCGTTCCGGCGGGCGTCCTGGTGGGCGTCGTCGTCGGTGTCGCAGATCGCGGACAGGCCGTCCTCGCTGACGGTCCAGCCCAGGAGGCGGGCGGCGTCGGCGGCCTCGCCGGTGGAGGGGGCGTGCGGGATGTGGCCCTCATCGACGTCCTCCATCTCGTTGCCGCAGGAGTCGCAGAGCAGGGTGGTGCAGATCTGAGCCTTGATCATGGGTGAGGTCTTCCTGTGCGGGGCCGTGCCGCGCACGGTGGGTGCGCGGCACGGCCAGGTGGTGTTCAGCGGGGCGGGGTCAGCGTCTTGAAGGCAGCGCGGATGTCGGCTCGGCGCCGCAGCTGCGCCAGGGTCAGCGGGTGGCTCTGGCCGGCGTGCTGGCCGCGCAGGTAGGCGACGTCCTTGCCGAGCTTGGTGCGCATGTGCTGCTCGAAGGTCTCGGCGTCGGCGTAGCGTTCGGGCCAGACCTCCAGCAAGTGGAGCCAGTGGGCCTGCCCGGCGCGGACGCATCTGCCGGAGCAATTTGCGTGGTCAAAGCCGAGGCCGTACATGCGCGGGGGCTCCAGGCCCTCGCGCCGGCACCAGGCCAGCAGGTCGTCCTTGCGCAGGTGCCGGTGCTCGGGCCAGGTCAGCGGGAACTCGGTCCGGTACGGCGCCCACCCGTCGGCGATGGCCGGGATGCGCCCGGGTTCACCGCTGTCGATGCCGACGTACAGGACGCAGGAGTTCGGGTCGGGGAAGTACTCCTCCACCCAGTCGCGTGCGGGCCCGATCTTCAAGATTTTTGAGCACAGCGCCACCCTGTTGTTCGCCAAGAAGCGCTCGTCTTCGAAGACCTGCTCCGGGGTGCGGCCCTCGCAGATCCGCACCACCGGCACACCGAGCTGCTGCTCGGCGTCGCGCAGGAACCGGTAGTTGTCCTCGTCTTCGACCAGGGTGTCGGCGAACAGCAGCAGCATGTTCTCCCGGCCGACCTTCTCGACCAGGAGCTGCGCGACGGCCCAGCTGCCGATGCCGGAGGAGAACTGGACGATGTGCCTGGGACTCACCGGGCCTCGCCCGCGGACAGGGCGCCGACTTCGGCGATGACGGTGGCGTAGGAGTCGACGTGGCCGCAGTCGTTGGTCCAGGTCTGCACCCAGTAGTGGGCACCGTCGTCGACGGAGTTCTGTCCGCGCGGCTCGCCGCGCAGACCACCGCAGGCCGGGCAGCGGGTGGAGATGGTGACCTGCCGGGTCACCGGCGCGGTGGGGCCATGACCCCAGGGGGCTTCGGCGGAGCGGTCCCGCACGGTGACGGTCATCGTGGCGGGGCGCTCGCGCCACTGCTGGACGGCGCTGCGGACCGAGTCGGCCAGCTCGCCGTTCCAGTCGGCGAGGCTGATCATGTGGGCCAGGCGCGCGGCGACGGTGAACGGGGCTGCCCAGGTGTCGATGGTCAGCGGCTCCGCCGGGTCGTTGTCACCGTCCTCGCGGCGCACCGCCCACCGCCATCCGGCGGCGGGGGACCAGAACACCGCCATGCCCTCGGGCATCAGGACGGGGTCGGCGAGCGGGTTCTCGCCGGTCCACAGGAACACCGCGGACAGGGTGGGGCGGCCGTCGTTCTCCCGCTCTTCGGTGGCGGAGGTGCCGTAGGTGTCGGACTCCAGGCCGGCGGCGGTCAGGGCCTGGTCGACGGCGTCGATGTAGGGGTCGTGAGGCAGCGGGGCCGGGTTCAGGTCGGTCATCATCATCAGAGCCGGGTGTCCTTCGGTGTCGGCTGGACCGGTTGGAGGCGGGCCAGTCCCCGGAACGGGCGGATGGTCACGGTGCCGTCGGGGAGCAGCAGTTGGACGTTGCGCGGGGCGTGGGGCCGGGTGCTCACGTGCGGGAACAGCGGGGTGGGCAGGTCGGCGGTGCGCCCGTTCCAGGCGCACAGGACGGTGACCGTCGTGGTGTGCAGCCGGTAGCGGCGGCCGATCACAGCAGCTGGGCGGCGAAGCTGCCGAACAGGCTGATCTGGCCGCGGCTTGCGTTGATCCGCCCGCTGATGCTGAACTCCTCACCCAGGCGCAGCCACAGGTGCACGTGCTGCCAGGTCTTGGGGAAGAAGTGGACCTCCACGGTGGCGGTGCCGTCGTCGACGGTGACGACCGCCCACCGGTTGCCGGCCTTGTTGATGCGCTGGTCGAGGCGGGTGATGGTGCCGGTGATGGACGCCTCGCCCTCGATGCGCCCGGAGGCGAGCAGAGCGCCGATGGTCTCGATCGGCGTGCTGTGCGCCGGTTCGGGCCAGTCGTTGGGGGCCTGGGGCTCCAGCAGCATCGAGCCCAGGGTCTCGACCTGGTCCGCGTCCAGAAGCAGCGCGACGCCGCGCAGGTTGTCGTCGGCGTCGACGCAGCACACCAGGGTGCTGTCGCCGGTGGTGTCGAGGTAGTCGACCTCCCCGGTCCAGCGCACGATCAGCGGCTCGGCCGGGGCGGTGGCGCCGTAGAAGGGGTCTTGGCGGGCGAGGACCCACAGGAGCTGTCGCCAGAAGCTGGCGGCGGCGAAGTCCTCGGGGGTGATCGGCTCGGGGTGCTCGCGGGTGAGTGCTCGCAGGGCACGGCGGGTCAGTGAGTCGGTTCGCACGGATGGTCTCCACTGGTGGGGTGCCGGGTCGGAGATGATCAGGGGCGGGTCAGGCTGCTGTCTCCAGGGCTTCGCCGGTGATGGCCTCGACCAGGGCGGAGACGATGACCTCGGCGACCGGCGGTGTGACGGCGTTGCCGTACTGGCGGACCTTGTCGCCCTTGGAGCCGAAGACCACGTAGTCGGCGGGGAACGCCATCGCGGCGCCGATCTCGTGGGGCTCCAACATGCGGTAGCGGACCTGGTCCAGGCTCATCGCGCCGACCAGGTCGGCGAGGTACCAGCGGTCCTTGGTGGTGATGGTGCCGATGGAGTCCGTGACCGGGCGGGCGTTGCCGTGGGTGTAGTAGGGCACCAGGAGCTGCTGGGCGGGGACCAGGCCGTGGTGGTTCCCCGAGGCGGACACGGTGCCCAGGGGCTGGCTGTCGCTCAGGCGGGAGGACTTCTTCGAGCCGCCGCCGCGCAGCGAGATCCCGAACGAGGGGATGTCCAGGCCGAGGTGGTCCGGCAGTGGGTGGGCGTATTTCGCGATGCCGCGTCGGATCCGGTCCAGGGTGGCGGGGACCAGGGGGTCGCGGCCGTGGGCCTCGCGCTCGTCAATCCGCAGCGCCGGGACGGTCGGGTCGATCGCGGTGCTGGCCGGCGTGATGGCGGGTTCGATGATCCGGTTGCGGCAGGCCGCGTTCGGGCAGCGGTAGTAGTACTGGCCGTAGCGCCCGTAGCTGCCCATGTCGACGGTGGGGTCCTTGAAGACCTGCAACGCGGCGACGTTCACCTCGCAGGTCGGGCAGAAGGCGAGGGGGCGCAGCCACTTGTTCCAGTCCGGGGCGCGGCCCAGTGACTTGAGCCAGTAGGCGAGGTAGAGCCTGTTTCGGTCCTGCGGCGACTTCTTCGACTTGGGGGCGTTGGCGTGCATGCTGTTGAGCGCGATCAGCCGGGAGTCGTAGAGGTCGCCGTTGACCTCCCGGCGCCAGCGCCGCCATTCGTCCCACTTGCGGCACTCCTGAACGTTCTCGACCAGTCCCGCCAGAACAGGCTGGCCGCGCAGCTGCATCGCCTGCAGGTAGCGCGGGACCTCCTCCATGAGTGCGCGGGCCCGGCGGGTCTCCGGGGTGGGCGTGTGCTCCCAGAAGAGCTGCCCCTGGGTGGAGGTGTCGAAGTCGCGGCGCTCCCCACGGGCATTGGACCAGGGCGGGCACACCGGGGACGCGGTGAAGATGTCGGCCCTGGGGAAGGTGGCGATGTCGGCGCGCTCCACGTCGCCGTCAAAGTGGTCGGCGTTCGGGAAGTTCGCCGCGTGGGAGGCGATGGCCTGCTTGTTGTGGTTCGCCGCGAAGATCAGTTCCACGCCGGGGACGCAGGAGGCCCCCTCGCTGGTGCCGCCGACGCCGGCGAACTCGTCGTAGTGGGTGAGCACGGCTCAGGCCTCCTTGGTGGTGGTGCCGCCGCGCTCGAGGCGGCAGGCGTGGCAGTAGCTGCGCCCGTCCGGGCCCCGGCGGCCGTGGGCGCTCTGGTCGTGGCCGTGGCCGCAGCTCTCGGGGGCGGGGCGCATCTGGAGCAGGTCGCGCAGCGCCTGGCGGTCCCGCAGCCGGGTCGCGGTGTCGTCGACGTGCTCGGGGGCGACGCAGTGCAGCAGGCCGCACTCAGCTCGGGCGTAGCCGACGGGATCGCGGCCGGTGCGCTGGCGGAACGCGATGCCGGCGGCGCTGTGGACCTTGCCCTTGTAGTGCAGGACCGGGGTGCGGGAGCCGGTGGAGCGCTCCCCAGTCCACACCAGGTGACCGCCGGTCAGCGGCTGGGTGCGCAGCTCCCATTTCTGGTCCAGGGACAGGGGCTGGAAGGACTGTTTCGGCAGGCCGTGGGCCTGGCGGATGCGGCGGACCGTGGTGCGGGTCAGCTGCAGTCGGTTGCTGATCTCGGTGTCGGTGGTGCCCTGGTGCAGGAGGGCCAGGACGGCGGCCGACTTCGGGTGCGGCCGCCGTCCCGAGGCGGGGAGGGTGTCAGCTGGCATTGGGCTGCGTGGCCTGCCGCCAGGCGTCAACCACGCTGCGCGCAACCACGCCGATCCGGGACACCTCGACGCCGTTGTCGGCTGCCCACTGGCGCACGACCTTTGCGTCGTAGTCGCGCTCCTTCTTCGCCTTGGCGACCTTGGCGGGGGCGGGCTGGAGGGCGGCGAGGCGGTCCGTCAGCTCCTGGCGACGGCGCTCGATCTCGTTGATCTCCGTGGTCAAGGTCGCGATCTCGCTGTCGGTGGCCTGCCTGGTCTGCAGGGCCAGCAGGAGCTGGCGGGCCTGGGCGGCGCTGTCGCGCACCGCGGCGTCCTGGTGGCCGTCGGCCCATCCCAGCAGCCGGGACACCGAGGGAATGCCCAGGCCGGCCGGGGTCTTCGCGGGGGCCTCGCCGACCCAGGCCGGAACGGGGGCGAGGTGGGCGGCGGTGGTGCTGGGGACGGGGGAGCCGGGGGTCAGGCCGTTGAGCTCGGCCAGGGCGACGACCTCGCCCATGGTCAGGCCGGTGGACTCGGCCACGAACTTCGGCGCGGTGCCGGAGCGCAGCTGCTCCAGCGCGGTCTCGGTGGTGGTGTCGACGGGGGCGGTGGCGGTGGTCATGGGCTACTCCGGATCCGTGTCGGTGGTGGTCGTGTAGTAGGTGTCGCGCAAGAACTCGCGGCGCTCGGGCGTCGTGGCGGCCCAGATGCCGTGGGAGGTCTCGAAGGGGTGGTCCAGGGAGTAGGCCAGGCAGGCCAGTTGCCGCGGGCAACGCCGGCAGGCCCGGACAGCGTCGCCGTTGTGGTTGCTGAACCAGTCCTCGGGGTCGGTGCCGCTCTCGCGGCACGGCTCGGTGCCGGTCAGTAGCGGGTACGGGGACAGCGGCAGGCCGAGCCGCTTGGCCAGGGCGACGGTGGCGTTGATCCCCATCACTGCCCCTGGAGCTTGGTGACGGCGGTGGCGTAGGCGGCGCGGTAGGTGTCGTCAACGCGGGCGGCGCCGACGCGGGCGGTGACCTGGGTGCGCAGTGCTTTGCGCTGGCGGGGTGTGGTCGCGCCCCAGATGCCCTCCCTGGCGAGGGCCGGGTTGGCCAGGGCCCAGACCAGGCAGACCGGTGCCAGCGGGCAGTGGCGGCACTCCCACAGGGCGGCGCGGACCTCGGGCTGGTCCTGGCGGTAGGTGTCGTGGAAGAACTCGGTGGGCCGGTTGTGGCAGGGCTCGGTGCCGGTGAAGGCGGGCAGCGGCACGACGTGCTCGACCACCAGGTCGGGGTTCGGGGATCCGGTGCGGGGCCCGCTCACCGCAGTTCTCCGGGGTGGTTGGCCAGGGGGCGGGCGAGGTCGGGGTCGATCGGCAGCCAGGCCTCCAGCTCGTAGAACTGGGCGAGGTCGTGCAGCTCGACCTCGCTCTCGACACCGGCGAGGGGGCCGTCGACGGGCACGACGACGGCGATCGTGTTGTAGGAGTCGCGCCGCTTGACGGCGAAGCGGCTCACCAGCAGGCCGGCGGCGAGCTCGGGGCGGGCGACCCAGACCTGTCCGGGGGCGGCGATGAAGCGCGGGTTCCCGTCGGCGACGGTCTCGCAGGCGAGCCGGAACGCGGTCCGGGCGGGGAGCCGGTCGCTGTACTCCAGCTCGGCGGCGATCTGCAGGACCAGGGTCGCGGCGGCCTCGCCGCCGATGATGCTGTCGATGGGCGTTGCGTAGGACATGGCGGACCTCGTTCTGTACGGGGCGGCAGGTGGGGGTTCAGCGGTCGACGACGGGGCGCTCGAGGTCGCGGTCGACCAGGTCGACGGTCAGGGCCGGGTTCTCCAGCAGTCGCTGGACCAGGAGTCGGGCCACAGCACCGGCACGATGGCGACCCCCGGCGCAGCCCACCGCGACCGTGACCGGGCCGGTGGTGGGGCCGGAGCGGAACGCGGTGACGGCGGCGGCCAGCGCGGTAACCAGGTCGGTGATGCCGGGAGTGGCGGCCACCGCGTCGCGGACCTCCTGGTCGCGGGCGGTCAGGTAGCGCAGGGCCGGGTTGACGTGCGGGTCGCGGAAGTGGTGGCGCAGGTCGACGACCAGGTGCGCGGCCGGGGGCTCGCCGTGCAGGTAGCCGAAGGAGGTGACGGTGATGTCGACGGGCGGGCAGGACACAGCGGTGCCTCAGCTCTCGTGCTGGAAGGGGAGGTTTGTCAGGCAGCGCTGGGCAGGCCGGTGACGGCGCCCGGGGTGGTGCGGCGGAGCAGGCCGTGGGCGAGGTGCAGCGGCGTGGGGAAGCGGCGGCCGCGGCGGCCGCGGCGCTTGATCTGGTACATCGCGGTGTCGGCGACGGCCAGGGCCTGGGTCAGCGTGGGCTCGGCCAGGTCGACCTGGCGCACGCCGCCGATGGAGACGCGGACCGGCAGCAGCTGGCCGTGGTGCTCGACCGGGCGGGACAGGACGGTGCCGAGCTTCTCGATCCGCTCGGTCAGGTCCCCGTGGTCGGTGACCGCGGCAACGAACTCGTCTCCGCCCAGGCGGCCCGCGTGGCCGGCGGGGCCACACCAGTCGGCCAGACGGGCGGCCGTCGCCACCAGGACGGCGTCCCCGGCGGCGTGTCCCAGGGTGTCGTTGGTCTGCTTGAAGCCGTCCAGGTCCAGCAGCAGGACCGCCGCGGTGCCGGCGGCGAGCAGCTGCTCGGCCTTGGCGGTCCAGGCGGCGCGGGTGTCCACGCCGGTGAGCGGGTCGCGGCGGGCGATCTGGAGGCGCTGCAGGAGCTGGTCGCGTTCGGCGAGCAGCTGCTCGGTGAGCGGCAGCAGGGTGTCCAGGTCGCGGTGGAGCTGCCATCCGGCGTGGACGGCCTGGTCGGAGTCGACGCCGTGACCCAGTGCACGGGAGTAGATGCGGAGGTCCTGGCGGGTGCGGGCTATGACGGCGGTGGTGTCCGGTGTCATGGTGGTGGTCCCTCTCCTTGATGGGGGTTGGGATCCGGGAGCGGCCGAGGCCGGCAAGCAGTCGGCCGCTCCCGGGCCGGGTTAGAACGGGGGCTCTTCGCCCACGGCCCAGCCCCAGGGCTGGGGCTGCAGCTGACGCTTGACCAGGTCGACGGGCGGCGCGTATGCGGCGGCCTCTGCCCCGACCTCCGCGCAGTCCCAGGTGCAGAACGGGCCGTCGCAGCCGGAGTGGTAGTACGGTGCGCCGCAGTTCTCGCACTCGTTCTCGACGCCGTCATAGTCGTCCGCGTCGCCGAAGTCGACCTCGTCCAGGTACTCGGGGCCGGCCTCCTGCGTCAGGTAGACCGACGCGGGAGACTCGTAGCAGGTGCTGCACAGGTCCACCAGGGGGCTGGACATCCACCAGCAGCCGCCCAGGCAGGGGGTGTGCTCGGTGCATCCACAGTCGGCGCAGATCGGGCCGCTGCGGCCAGTGGCTTCGTCCAGCAGCGCCTGGAGCCGGTCGCTGCGGCCGTACTCGGGGTCGACCACAGCGAACTGGTACGCGCCGGTCACCGCGTCGACGGCGGCGGGGTGGCAACCGCGCAAGATCAGGGCCAGGTCACCGTGGTCCAGGGGGCGGCCGAACGTTGTGAACGGCCTGCCCTGGTCGAGGGTGACGATGTAACCGTCCGCGGTCTCGAATGACTTGCCGTTCACGTGCAGGGCCGTCAGGAGGCCCGCCGATTCGGCGAGCCTGGACATGCGGCACATCAGCCGGACATCGGTGGTGAACCCTTCGACGCCCGCGCGCTGCCGAACGTCGTCGGTGATCAGGCCGGGCTGGGAGCCGATGGTGAGGTATCCGGCCCGGTTGCACGCGGCCAGGGTCTCGATCAGGTCGGCGGTCTCGGGGTCGGGTCCGCAGCGCGGCTGGTAGCCGGGCTGGGAGCCGATGTCGCCCTCCAGCCAGCGAGCCATCAGGTCGGCCAGGTCCTGCACGGTGGCGGCGCTGCGCCACAGGCGGCGTTCGGAGCGCTTCATCCAGGGGAGTTTCATCTGTCCTCGTCTCTGGTCCTGGTCCCGGGCGGCCGCCGTGGTGTGCCGGTGGCCGGCCGCCCGGGTGCGGGGAAGTGGCGCTGCGTCAGCCGACGGCGACGGGCTGGCGGGCGGGGGAGAGGGTGACCGGGTCCGGGCCGTCGGGGTGCTCGAAGGCGTCGACGTCGTCGGCGTGGAAGATGAACTCCTCCGTGTCGGCGATTTCCAGGACGCTCTCGCCGATCAGTTCGGCGGCCTGCTCCAGCAGCGCGACCGCGTCGGCCAGCTGGTCGGCAGCGCCCTGCTGGCCGTCCACTTCCTGCAGCTGGTAGGCGAGGTCGCGGACCCAGTCGGCGACCTCGGTGGCCGGGCTGGCGTAGCGCAGGGTCTCCAGCAGCAGCTGCGCGGGGACCTGGTCGGAGCAGACATGGTCGTGGTGGTCCTCGGCGCGGCCGACCATGTCCCAGGGCTGGAGCTGCGGGGCGAGCGCCGGCCGGGCCGCGGGGAGCTGGCCAGCGCGGTGAAGGCGGACGGCTTCGCGGATCGGTGCTTCGGCCTGGTAGGCGGCGAGTTCATGCTCGGCGACGATCAGGTCGGCCTGGGCGAGGTCGAGGCGGCTGTGTTCGGCGACCTTGTAGTTGTGGCGCAGGTCGGCGATGTACCGGGCGGAGCCGTCCGGGGTGGTGAGCTGGGTGGCGTGGACCAGCTCGTGGCCGAGCACGTCGACCAGCTGGTCCGTGGTCATGTCGCGCAGCCTCTGGGGGTTGACTGCGATCCAGGCGGCATCGTGGCGGTACAGGGCAGTGCGCGCTTCGGCCCGGGCCAGGCCGCGCCAGTTGGTGGCGACGTGCTGGAGAAGGCGGAGCGGGTTCTGGCGGCCGATCAGGTGGCGGTGCAGGATCGCCTCCATCTTCCAGGCGGAGCTGGAGAGAGTGGAGATCGAGAGGAATGTGAACGGGACGTCGGTGCCGGTGGCGTGGGCGACGGCGGGGATCAGGTGCTCGGCCAGGGCGCTGACGGCGTCGACCAGGTGGCGGTCGCGGCGGGCGTGCCAGGGGTCGGCGAGGATCATCAGGTCGGGGTGGCTGGTCGGGGTCAGGGGCATGGCGGAGCTCCGTTCGGCTGAGCCGGTGGATGGGGTGGTGGTGGAACGGATCGGGGTATCAGTCGCCGGTCGACCGGTGCAGGTCGAAAAATCCCTGAGGATCGAAGTCGTCCTCGTCCCAGTCGACGTCGGTGCCCGAGAGCCGGTCGTTGAGGCTGCGAGCCAGGGTGTGGGCTTCTGCCAGGGTCGGGCGGCCGTTGTCGGGCACAGTGCCGAGCTCGTGCATGGTCCAGGTGCGCGGTGCTTCGCCAGTCGCACGAGTACGGGAGCGGGAGCGCAGGACGGCAAAGGTGTCGTCGCGTCCGGGGGTGACGTAGTGGTGGACGCTGACAGTGACACCGGGCAGCCCGGGGTGGGTGAAGTGGCGGCTGTAGGTGCTGCCGAGTACCGGGTAGCCGCTGCCGCCCAGGTCGGCGTCGTGGGTGGTGGGGCCGCTCGGGGACCAGCGGTACTGGTCACGCCCGCTGAAGCGGTCGAGGACCGCACGCAACTCCGCGTTGGTGTCGCAGATCAGCGTCGCCTGCCACAGGTTCCCGAGCTCGTGCAGGGCCTGACCGGTGTGGCGGGCCAGGCGCTTTGCGAAGCGCTGAAGAGTGAACGCCTGCCCCAGGAAGGCGGGGGCATCGGGCTCCTCCAGGTCCAGAGGACCCCGGTGGAAGGCGCTGCGGGGCACGCTGCGCATGGAACTGGGACGGTCGATGTGGTGAACGACCGGTTCGATTCCATCAGCGCGGGCTGCGGCCGTCAGCCGGTTGAGGACTGCCTGGTCCAGGCCGATGCCCTGGACCACGGGGCGGCAGTTCTCGGTGGCGGTGCTCCCGTTGGTCGGGAGATAGCCGGAGCGGCTGGACCAGGCCAGGGAGCGGGCAACCGCGAGTTGCTCAGCGTGCCGGTGGCGCGGGTGCCAGGACTCGCCGGGGTCGGGGTGGCTGAACTCCTCATCGGTGCTACGGCACAGGTCCACGAACGTAGGACCGGAACACCTCCAGGCCCGGTACGAGGGGAAGTCGAAGAGCATGGCGAGGCTCCATTCGGCTGAGCCGGAGAAGGGGGAAAGGCAGGGGCGCGTCACACCGGGCGCGTTAGCCGGGTTAAGGCCCGGCGGTGGGTTGGTGGTGGCTACTGGCCGGACACGACGTGCCAGAAGGCGCGGTCGGTGGCGGTGCCGGAGTTGCGCAGGACGTCTTCGGCGCTCGCGGCGGTGTCGGGGTTCACGCGCTGGCGGGCCTGGAGTGCGTCGATGATCTGGTAGGCGTACTCGGTGGACTCGGCCTTGATCTTGGCTGTCTGCTCGCGGGAGGTGGCCTTGCGGTCGGCGATGTCGTAGTCGGCCTGGCGTTCCATGGAGCGCAGGGCGTAGGTGCGCTGGGCTGCGAGGCGGGCCTCCTTGGCCTTGCGCCAGTGGTCGTTGGCCAGGGCGTAGATGCCGGCGGTGACGATGACCCACAGGATCAACGGCAGTGGCCAGGTGGCGCTGTAGGCGGTGGCGGCGACGACCGAGCACACGCCGGCTCCGGCGAATCCGACCACCGAGGCGGTGGTGGAGCCGTTCTGGCCCAGTGCGCTGATGCCGCCGGTGATGCCGCTTCCGGCTGCCAGGGCAATCATCAGGGCAGCGTCGCCGACGCTGTGCCGGGCACCGTTCTCGTTCCAGTAGCGGGCCAGGGCCAGGACGGTGGTGGTGGTGATCGCGGGGGCGAAGCGGCCGAAGTTCTCCCAGGCCAGGTGGACGATGCTGGCAGTGGTGGGGAGCTGACCGGGAGCCGGGGGCTGCTGGGTGTTCATCGCGGTGCCTTCCTTGTCGGGTTCGGTCTGCTCGCTTCCCCGCGTCCGGGCCGACCCGCCCCAAAGGGGGCGAGGCGGTCCGGCACGGCCAGTCGTCAGGCCGGAGGGGCGTACTTCTTGAGCTGGGTGCGGATGGTCTCGCGGGTGACGCCGAGGGCGTCGGCGATGTCCTTCTGGATGCCGAAGTAGCTGTCGTCGCCGTTGATCTCGGCAGCGATCGCGGTCCAGAACTGGGTCTCGATGGCCTCGATGGCCTCGGTCTTGCGCTGGTCACGGTCGGTGCTGGCCTGGGCGAGTCGGGCTTGCAGGGCGCTGAGCTGCTCAGGGGTGGGGCGGGGGCTCATGATCGGCTCCTCGTGGTGCTGGTTGCGGGATGATGTGGTCACCCGCCCCTGTCGGTTCGATCGGGTGTCGGTGGGCCCGGGACGGCCGGTTGAGTTTGGCGACCTGGCGGCCGTCCCGGGGCGACGTCAGCGAATGCGCTTGCGCCCGCTGACGGTGCTGGCGCGGACGTCCAGGGCGGCGCTGCCGCGCAGGTCGACGTCGCCGGAAACGCTGGTGGCCTGGAGTCGGCCGGCGGCCCGGGCGGTTGCGGTGATCTCGACGTCGCCGGAAACGGTGGTGACCTGGGCGTCGCTGCCCTCGTACCGGTTGACCTCGATGTCGCCGGAGACGCTCTTGACGCTCAGCAGCGCGCTGACGCGGGACACGTCGACGTCGCCGGAAGTGGTGGAGACGGTGAGCTGGTCGATGTCGCCGCCGGTGATGTCGCCGCTGATGGAGGTGAAGTGCACGGCGGCCAGGTGGCCCCGGGCCTCCAGGTCGGCGGAGACGGTCTTGAGGCGCAGCGCGGCGGGGATGGGCAGGAAGACCAGGACCTCGATCTCGCTGCTGCCGATCGTGGTGCCGTCGCCGAGGGTGACCCGGCTTCCGGCACCGAAGGTCATGGTGCCGTCGCTGCCGATGGTCAGTCCGGTGATGCGCTGACCGGCGTGGACGGTGCCGATGGTCTGGGTGACGATCACGTTCCCGTTGCTGCTGCGCCGGACGGTGTTCTGCGTGGTGGAGCGGATCTCGGGGACGCGCACCATCAGGGTGCCGTCGCTCTCGTTGCTGAACCGGGTGGCGTTGACGGCGTCGGCCGAGACGCCGGTGTCGTCCTTGGTGCGGACCACGACCATGGCGGCGGTGAGCTTGGGGTCGGCGCTGACGCGGACCGTGCCGGTGGGGCTGTTCAGGTCGACGGGGCCGAGGTGGACGGCGGTGAAGGTGCGCTCGGTGGTCATGTGCTGCCTCTCGGGTTGTGGTTCGGGTGGTCGGTGGGCCCGGGGCGGGCGGCTGAGTTTGGCGACCTGGTGCCCGCCCCGGGGGCGGGGTCAGACGGCGACGCGGCGCGGGCGCAGGAACAGCCCGATCAGGTAGGCGAAGATGCTGGTGAGGGTGGCCTGGGCGACGAACGCGAGCATCCAGACGTTGATGTGGTGCTGGTTCAGGTAGATCACGTTGCCGATCGCCAGGGCGACGGCGATGAGGCCGAACAGCAGCGTGGCGATCGCCCGGGTGGTGGTCATCGGCTTGAGGCCGCGGGCGACCAGCTCCAGCTCGCCGGGCGTCACGGTGACCGGGGTCGTGCCGGCCACGCGCAGCGAGACGAGGTTTCCGCTGGCGTGGTGGGCCACGCCGAGGACGGTGCCGAGGGTCTGCGAGCGGGTGATGCGGACGACGTCGCCTATGCCGAGCAGCATGGTGTTTCCCCCTTCGGGTGGCGGTCCCTGGTTGGGCCCGCTCCATAAGAATGCCAAATCCAACTTGGCCTGTCTAGTCTTGGCCAAGCACTACTTTGCTTTTGTGTGGCTGGGTGTCGGACGGGGTGCAGAGGTGCTGGTCACCGTGGGGCTGGGGCTGGTGGCGGGTATCGGGGCGAGGTCCTGGACTGCGCAGCCGCTGCCGATCCACAGCCCCAGGACCAGCCCCACGACGGTGCAAAACCAGGCCTTGTGGCGCGCCCACCAGTCGGGCGGCGGAGGTTCGGTCATCACGGCGATGACCTTCGGTTTCGATGCCAAGCGGGTCCAATCCGTTGTGGGTCGTCGCAGGTGAGGGGCGGTCAGGAGGAGCGGAGGGCCAGGTCGGCGGCGGGGGAGGGGACGCTGCCGCAGTCGCCGGGGCACGGGGTCCGGTCCAGCTGCTCCAGGAGCAGGGCCAGGTCCTCCTCATCGCCGGGCACCACCTTGCTGCCGAGCAGCTGGGGGCCGTGGTGCGGGTCGCGGGAGTGCTGGACCCAGTGGGTGCGGTAGCCGCCGTGCAGGTCGCAGGGGGTGACCAGCAGCAGCCGGTGCACGATCGGGTCGTAGTCCCAGACGGAGAGCAGCAGCCAGGTGCTGTCGCCGAGGTAGGCGACGGCCAGCTCGGGGTACCAGTCGCGGCGCGAGCCGTCGCGGCGCGCCTCATGAAAGGGGGTCCAGTGGTCCGGGCCGGGCACGAGCGGGGCCAGGGTCGTGGAGTAGGCCGCGGCGATGTGGTCGGCTGCGGTCTGGGCGATGCGGCGCAGGACGCGGTCGGGTTCGCGATCGGCGTTGCTCACCAGCCAGTCGGCGCACAGGTAGCGCAGCGTCCGGGCGGGGGTCGGCGTGGTCATAGCGGACCTTCCAGGTCGGTGGAGCTGGGAAGAGTGAGGCGCGTCCGGTGCCGGGGTCGGTGCCTCGCCGGCACCGGACGCGGGATCAGGGGCAGGGGCGCCAGCCGCATCCGGGGGCGGCCCTGCTTCCGCGGAGCGGGTCAGTTGGTGCGGCCGGAGCGGATGCTGCCCCAACTGCTGCGCTGGCGGCCGCGGTCGACGGGTGCCCCGGAGGCCTGGCGGTCACCGCCGGCCGTGGTGTCGCCGTCGGGGTCGGCCTCGGCGGCTCCGGGGCCGCCGTGCTCGGGCGGGTCCTGGTCGGCGGGCTGCTCGGTGATCGTGCGTCCGTCCAGCAGGTCCTGGGCGTAGTCGCCGTCGGGGTCATCGCCGTGCAGGAAGGCGAGGTAGTCCAGGAGCTGGGTCTGGGTGAGCCGGGACTCGTCGTGCTGCTCGTGGCGGCAGTTGGGGCAGGTGACGGTGACGGTGTCGCCGGGAACGTCGGTGGTCTCCAGCAGCAGGCCCTTCTCGGCGCCGCAGACCGTGCAGTCCAGATAATCGCCGCCGAAGCCGAAGCGCCCGATCTCGACCATTGCGGTGCCGGGCAGGAGCATGCGCCCGGTGACGGTCAGGGCTATCGGCTCCCAGGGGCCGGTGTTGCCGCGGGGCGGGGTGTGCGCCATGGCGCGGTCCTTTCAGGTAGCGGTGAGCTGGTCAGAAGTGGATGGAGCCCAGCCAGCCGAAGGCGGTGTTGATGAGCGCACGGGCCGGTCCGCCCATGGAGGAGGCGGCGATGGCGACGCCGGTGGCGGTGAACAGCAGCGCGTGCCAGACCTTGGCCGTGCTGCGCCAGACCACGGCGATCGTGACGGCGGTGAGCAGCAGCGGGACGGACAGGGCGATGCGCTGGTCCCCGCCGGCTGCGGTGGGGGCGACGGTGGTGATGGCGAGGATGAGGTGGCGGTGCACGGGGGCCTCCAGCTGCCGGGTTCGGTGCGGGGTCGGGCGCGCCCGGTGCCGGGGGGCGGTGCTGCTCCGGCACCGGGCGCGCGTTGGTGGGTGTGCTGGTCAGGCGGCGCGCTTGGGGCATTTGATGGATCCGGCGAAGGTGCCGTCGGGGTGGTGCTTGGGGATCACGCCGGTGCCCTTGCAGTACTGGCAGGTGGCGTGGGAGGGCTTCTTCGGCGGAAGGGCGGAGCGCTTGCCCTCCTTGCGGCGGCGCCATGCCTCGCCGGTGGCCAGGGCCGCCCGGCGGGCCTGCTTGGCGGCCAGGCGGGCGGCAGGTCGCGCTGCCCTGCCTGCGACCAGGCTGATGGTGATGCCGAGCGCGGCCAGCGAGCTGATGGGGTGGCGGCGGATCCACTTCAGGTGCTGGGACAGCCGCTGGGCGCGTGCGCCGCCCAGGGGCCCGGTCTTCTTCTTCGCGCTGCGC
This sequence comes from Streptacidiphilus sp. EB129, assembly GCF_041262645.1. Lineage (NCBI taxonomy): Bacteria > Bacillati > Actinomycetota > Actinomycetes > Kitasatosporales > Streptomycetaceae > Streptacidiphilus > Streptacidiphilus sp. EB129. Next base: position 46,101 of record NZ_JBGCCS010000035.1, on the reverse strand, counting down.
TTCTTGCCGCCGGCGGGGCGGTCGGCGGGCTTCTTCGGCTGGGCCGGGCGCTTCGGGGCGGCGGTGGGCTTCTTGGCTGGTGCCTTCTTCGCGGGGGCCTTGCTGGTGCTGGTGGGGGCCATCTCGGGCTCCTTTTCATGATCGTCAGCACGGGCTCTACATTCCGGCATTTGGTGCGTATCGGATGCTCTACGTCGCTCTACTTCGGTGTCATCGCAGGTCAGAGCCCTCTACGTGCCGCTCTACGCGGTCTCTCGCTCGTCTCTACGTAGAGCCGGGTCGGCACGTAGAGCGGCAGGTAGAGGGGTGGTTCGTCCTGTTATGTGGTGGTCTGGTCGGTGTTGAGAGCATTGAGAATGTCCTCAATGCGCACTCCGGTGCGCGGACCCTCGACACCCGAGACCCGGACCGAACCGGAGGTGGCGACCCCGGCGGCCTTCAGCAGCGAGGACAGGTCCCCGATCTGCCAGCCCGCGCAGCGGTCCGGGACCTGCTCGGCCAGCCAGGCGGCGAGGGTGTCCAGGTGGGCCTGGCCCGCACTCTTGCGACCGGGCGAGCCGACCGCACCGATGCCCTTGGCGACCGCTTCCAGCACGCTGCGGACCCCCTCGTCCAGGTCCGCCCCGCCGGCCACCGACGGGACGGCGTCGACGGGCTGGACGCGCGGCCGGTCGGGCAGGGTGACCTTCGCCGCCTTCAGCGAGCGCTTGTCCACCGCCGGAATGCCGGCCTCGGCCCGGGCCGCCCCGCGCCGCGCCGCTTCCTTGGAGTCCAGGGGGTAGGAGCGGTGCAACAGCGGCTCGCGGGAGCCGCCGCCCATGACGTAGAAGCAGCCGACGTCGGAGTCCTCGACCGGGGTGCCCTCCACGTGCGGGTGCAGCCGGTCCGGGCGCCACCCCGCTCCGATCGCGCCGCCGCCGAAGACCAGCGGGACGTCGGTGCCGCGGCACGGGAGCATGATGCGGATCGCCACGTTCGCCGCGATCGCGTCCCCGAGCGTGGCCTCGGTGCCGTCCAGGGAGCCGATGACCAGCGACACCCGGCTCTTGCGGCCGACGTCGAGAATCGCGACGGCCAATTCCTTGGACCGCTTGGAAAGGGATTTGAATTCGTCGATGAGCAGCACGATCGCGGGCTCGCTCGGCGAGGGGACCCAGTTGTCGCCGTGGCCCCACGGCACCAGGTTCTGCGCCCGGGCGTCCGCGATGGCCAGGGCGTCGGCCAGGGCCTGCTCGATGTCGGGCATCACCTTCTCGCCCTTGTCGTTCAGGCCGCTGCTGCGGGCCCGGCGGGCGACCGCCGCGCCCAGGGCGTCCAGGCCCGCACCGGAGGCGTCCAGGTCCCAGACCTGGGCGTCCTCGCAGTTGCTGACCCGCTCGCCGATCCCGCGCAGCACCACCGACTTGCCCGATCCGGAGGAGCCGACGACCAGGACGTGGGTGCCCATGAACACGACCTCGAACGGCACGCCGTCCATGCGCTTGGCGAACAGCAGCGGGTCGCTGATCTTCGAGCACCCCGGGTTCTGCCGGGGCAGGACGCCCATGTTGGAGAAGGGGTCGCGCTGGACCAGGCGCAGGGTGGCCCGGGCTCGCTCGCTGCGGTGCGGCTGGACCAGGAGCCGGTCCTCGCCCAGGCCGAGCGGGGTCTCCAGGTTGGAGGCCTTGGAGACGATCTGGTCCGGGGTACCGGACTTGAGCTTGACGGTGACCTCCCAGCCCCAGCGGTGCCGGTGCGGGTCGGTGACCTCCGCGACGACGATGCCGTTCGCGCCCAGAACGCGGCGCACGCAGTCCACGGCCTCGGCCCGGGTGCGGGCCTCGCGGATCGGGAACGGGTCGTCGTCGGCGACCGGCGCCATGAACAGCTCGCCGTTCTCGTCGACGACCGCGACGTGGCGGCGCACCCGCTGGGCGATCGCGCCGACCCCGACCAGGGTGGTGACCATCATCAGCATCGCGAAGCCCCAGTCCCCGGGCGGCACCCAGCCCACCCAGCCCGGGGTGTTCGCGTGGACCAGGACCGTCTCCACCGTCAGCGCGATCGCCGCGGCGAGCAGCAGCCCCGACGCCTTCAGGGAGCGGCGCTTGCGCTCCTTGCGGAGCACCTGGGCGGCGGCCTTGATCCGCATCCGGTCCTTGACCTTCGCGCCGCGCAGCTCGTGCAGGACCGCGGCGTCCTCGGTCGCGTAGATCCACTTCGCGACGTCGGAGGCCAGGTGGGCGTAGTAGCGGCCGGCGTGCGGGACCTGGCCCACGGTCAGCTTCGCCGCGTACACCGGCGAGTGGGTGAAACCGTGCCACGCCAGGTGCCGGACGTCGTGGTACAGGTCCACGACGGCCTGCTTGAAGTCGGCACCGGTGAAGATCCCGGGCACGCCCGGCAGGTCCCGGGTGCGCGTACGCCACCCCGGCTCCCAGTCCTCGTCCTCGTCGTCGGTGTCACCCCCTGCGGTCGTGTCGTCCTCGTCGTACAGCTCGGTGCCGTCGTCGTCCTCGTCGTCGACACCTGCGGGGCGGGCGTCCTCGGGGGCCTTGCCGAAGCCGACCGGCGCGTACACCGAGTCCTGCGGCCCCTCCGATCCGTCGCGCTGCGCCGGGAACGCGAGGACCTGGGCGTCGGGCTCGCCGAGGCGGGCCAGGATGAAGTCCAGCTCCGCTGGCGAGGCCAGCACCTCCCGGGCCTTGGACCCGTCCACGGGTCCGACGATGTTGCGGTTCTCCATCTCCGCCAGCAGCCGCTGCGCCATCTCGAAACCGATCCGCAGCTTGCGCTGCAGCATCGAAGCGGACCCGAACTGGGTACTGACGACCAGTTCCACGGCCTGGTGCAGGAGGGTGGCGCGCTGCGCGGCACCACCGGGGCCTTCGACATTGATCTCCGTCATGCTGGTGCTGCTCCTTCAAGGGGGGAATGGGCGGGGCCGGGAGTGTGCTGGCAGGCGGGACCGGCCCCGCCCCTGCGGAAATGGCGTAGGGGAGCGTGGGCGTCGCAGTTCGTGCAGGTGGCGCTGTTCGTCAGGGGCTCGGGGAGGCCGGGTCAGGCAGCGGCCGCGACGGCCGGGCCGTCCAGGCACGGGACGCAGGCGCCGAGGCTGGTCGGGATCACATAGCCGCGGTCGATGCCGCACTCGGGGCAGGTCCGGCGGGCGAGCATCGCCGCCGCGTGGGAGCGCCACCGGCCCGGAGTCATTGGGTTGACCGGCCGGGCCAGTTCGGTCCGGTACAGCGAGGCGGTGCGGATTCCGCCCTTGCGCTGTGCCTTGCGGGAGCACCACATCAGCTGGCCGGCGACCGGCTGGGAGCCGGGCGCCAGGCCCCGGCGGCGCAGCTGCTCCTTCGTCTCGTAGCCGTCCGGGGCCAGGCGGTATGGCCAGGTCGGCAGGCCGTAGCGCTTGCCCTCGGGGTCGTAGAACCGGGCGGACATCAGGACCGCCTTTCCAGGCTCGCGACGGCCTGGTGGATCCGGTCCCAGCACCAGGACCGGGACGGTCCCGCGACCGGGGCCGGCTGCTCGCCGGTCTGGTCATGGTGCTGGGTGCGCAGGGCGGTGGTGTGCCGGTGCACCTGCGCGATGGTGACGGTGCGTCCGTCCGCGAGCTGCTCGGCGATCCAGGCCGCGACGGCCTCGGACTCGGTCGTCGTGGTCATCAGGCGCTCCTGACGACGTGCAGTCCGCCGTTCGCGGCGAGCTTCTTCCCGGCCGCGATCCGCTCGTAGACCCAGGTCCGGCTGGGCGGCTGGACGACCTTGGCCCGGCGCCTCTGGGGGAGCTGCTCGTTGGCCTTGGTGCGCAGCCGCATGGACTCCGCAAGGACGGCCTTCCAGTGCGGAGCTGCCCCGTCCTTCGAGGCTCGGATCTGGTCCGCGACCCACTGGTCCAGGACTCGGTTTTCGTCCGTGTCGAACGTCTTCGCGGTCTGCGCGGCGGCCTTCTTCGCGCCCTCGGACAGGTTCCGTCCGGCGGGCTCCACACGCGTGCGCGGTGTCCGCGCAGGTGTCCGCGCGGGGGCGGGCGCGGTTGTAGGCGCGGGCAGGGGGACGAACGGGTTGATCTGCGGTGATACCGTCCGATACAGGGGGTTTCCGAACCGGTCCAGCAGCCCTGAAATGGGCTCTCCGGCGTCCCGCGTGGGGGGATTCACGACCCCGTCCGCGGACACGTAGACGGACGGTTCACGGTCCGTCTCACCGGTCGGCGCGGACTCCTCCGGAGCCGCCTGGAGCGCACCGGCGTCGGTCACCTTCAGCCGCTCCGCACGGGCCCGGTGGTAGTCCGCGAGGATCACCGCGAGCAGCTCCTCCGCCTGCACCCGAATGCCGAGCATCTCCGCACTCAGCAGGACCATCAGCTCCGGCGGGAGTGCGTCCTCGCCCGCCCCCTCGAACACGGCGTACGCGGCGAGCCACGCCTTCTGCTCCGTCAGCGCGTCGTGTCCGGCGATCGCCCGCAGCCGCATCGCGCAGTCCCAGACCTCCGGGTACTTCTTGCCCCGCTCACGCCGGTCCCGGCGTTCGTTGGCCAGCCGCTTCCGCTCGGCCCGCTGCAAGGCCTTCGCCTCGCGGTGCCGACCGATCTGGATCAGCTGCCACAGGGCGACCGGAACGATCGACGACGCGGCCAGCACCATCGCGGCGCGCACGTTGTTCCCCCGGCCTCCGACCGAAAGCCCGGTCTGCCAGTTGATCGACGCGGCCAGCAGCGCGAACAGCCAGGCGGCGATCCGGTAGGGCCACGCCGCGCGGTTCGCTTTGAGCGCCTTGGCCTCGGCAGCGGTCGCAGCCCAGGCCGAGCACTCGAGCATCACCGGGAGCAGCACGACCATGACCAGGTCCAGGCCCATGTGGTTCAGCGTCGTGGCCTGCGAGATCAACGCCGGGACGATGGAGCAGGCCATCACCACCAGCGCGGCGGCCAGGTCCAGGTGTTCCGCGACCCAGGCCGGCGCGGACCGGACGAACGTCGCCCGGCGCTGCTGCCGCTCCTTCCTCGCCCTCGCCCTGTCGGCCTTGCGGATCTTGTACGCCTTCTCCTTGGCCTCCCGCGCCTCACGGTCCTTGTTCTGCTGGTTGGTGGCCTCCAGCGTCTTCAACGCGAGAGCGGCCTCGGCCTGGACCTTGGCGTCATCGCGGTCCGCCTGACGCTCGGTCGCCTTCGCCTCGATCGCCAGTTTCTGCTGGGCCAGTTTCTGCTGGGCCAGCTGCTGCTGGACCCCGAGCTCCAGCTCGTGCTCGAGCCGCTTGTCGTCGCGCCGGGAGGCGCGGTAGTCGATGCTCACTGCTCTGCCTCCATTCGGAGTTGGGCCAGGGCGATGCCCCTGGCGGCGCACTGCGCGGAGTCCCACAGGCGGGCGGGCTCCTTACTGCCGACGACCTCGGTGCGGATCCAGCCCCACAGGGTCGGATCCGAGCTGCTGTCCAGCTGATCGGCCTCCAGGCCGCAGGCGGGGTCCGGGCACATCTCAACCAGGGCGGTCGTCTTGCGTCGGGCGGGCGGCGGGGTGCTGCCGTCCTTGTGGTTCCAGTTCCGGTTCGCCGCGGTGGCGGCCGGCTTCTTCGTCTTCGTCGGGGTGGCCATCACGCCGCCTCCGTCCCGGCCGGCACGGCCAGCGGTTCGGGCTTCCGGGCCAGGACCGCCTCGACCACCCGCCAGTGCGGGGCAAGCCGGTAGTCCTGCTCTTCGGCCTGGCTCTTCACCGAGGCGATCAGCGTGCGCAGCTGCGTGACCGCCAGCTGCGGGTCGTCCAGGGCGACCAGCGCCGCCCCCAGGGCCGAGGCGAGCTCCGCGTTGAGCTCCGCCAGGTCCCGCCGGTAGCCCGTGATCGTCTCCTCTAGGACCCTGATCCGGAAGTGGGGGTCTGTGCTGCTGGGGCTGTACGTCGGGGTGGTCATGCCGCCTCCGTCCGGGCCAGGACGGCCTGCGGGGTGATCCGGGCCAGGTCCGCCTCGCAGCGGCGCAGCAGGAGCTGGCGGTCCGCCAGGTCCTGGTCCTTCCAGAACCGGACGTCGCCGTGGACCTTGATCAGAGCCTCTTCTGCGATGTGCAGGGCGCGTTCGCGTCGCGTCATCACGGGCCTCCGGCGGGGGCCGGGGCCGAGGGGGCGTAGCGGATCAGGACCACGACCAGGCCGATGGCAGCGGCGAGGGCGAGGCGGGTGCCGAGGTCGGCGTGGACTCCGGCCCACCAGCTGCCGCCGGCTACCGCGAGGGGGACCTGCATCCAGCCGAGCAGGGCCAGGCCCCGGGTCAGCGCGATCCTCGTCTCGACGACGAGCTCCACTCCGCGGCTGTCCATCACCGCCAGGGCGAGCAGGGGCAGGGCCAGCAGCACGCGCTCCCACCAGGTCGTCCGCAGGCCCAGCGCCCAGGCGTTGCCCGCCAGGACCAGGCCGGTGAACAGCCAGGTCGACACCAGTGCCTGCCGCCGCAGTCGGTCGGCGGTCGACGTCGTCGAAGTGCTCATGCTGCTCGCACCTCCCGGACACCGATCCCGCGCAGGGCGGCGTCGACGTACAGGCCGTCGACCGCGTCGGCGTGCTCCGCCCGGGCCCCGATCTCGGTGAAGAAGCCGTGGTCGAGCATCAGCTCCAGCTGCACCGGCTGCCGGACACCGTCGACGATCAGCCGCAGCTCCCGGTAGACCCGGACCGCGTGGGTGAAGTCCTCGGTCGACTTCGTCGGCTTGAGTTCCAGCGTCACGACCACGTGCCCGAAGACCTCGGTCGTGTCCAGGACCTGCATGACCGTGCGCTCCAGCGTCGGCCGGGCGATCAGGCGCACCACCGGCTTGGGCTCCACCACCGGCGCGGCCTCGGCCTGGTCGGCGTCGTCCTCGACCAGCACACCCGGCGCCAGGACGGCCGGCTCGGCCAGGACCTCGCGGTACAGGGCCGCGGCACGCAGCGCGGTCTCCTTGTTGCGGATCTTCAGCAGGACCGTCGCGGCCCTCTCCAGACGGCGCTGCCGCCCGATCTCGCCCTCCAGCACCGGGCCGGTCCACAGCTCCGGGTCGGTGCCGGTCAGCGCGACCAGCTGCTCCAGGGCGGTGCCGGTGGCAGGCACCACGGTCGCCGCGGTGCGGGTCGAACGGCCGGTTCCGGCGTAGCTCTTACGGGTCTCACCTGCGAAGATCGTGGTCACGGGACTGTTCCTCTCACGAAGGGACTGGCCTGGTTTTACAGCGGCTCCCGGCGCTCCAACGCCGGGAGCCGCACCCGTTTCCGGGCATGGCAGCTAAGCCCTCGTAGAGGGCAGAGCTGTGGCACTGATTTGCCCTCTGCATCCGGGGCTTGACGCTCCGTCTGTTTCCGGGCTGGCATTACCGTAATGCTTTACGCGAAAGCTGGCAAGGTTGCGCGGTAGGCTGGCTACGCGTCGCTCGCCTTAACGGGATAGGAAGTAAGGTCTGTGCAGCAGCAACTACGGCAGGAGAGGGCAATGACCGGCAGGTGGACCAGTAGCTCGATGGGTTACATCGCACCTGGTGAAGCCGGAGTGGCTGGCACCTGGCAGGAAGAGGCCAAGGCCCGCGGGCGCGTCGGCTCTCAGCGACTGGTGCACGTCGCCGAGGTCGCCCCTCCCAACCAGGTACGCACCGCTCTCCAGCTCGCTCCTGACGCTGCCGCTGTGGTCCGGCGCCGGATCATGTACCTGGACGAGCACCCAGTCGAGCTGACCGACTCCTACTACGCCGCCGATCTTGCTCGCGCTACTCCACTTGCTGAACCCCGCAAGATCCGTGGTGGGGCCGTCGCCGCTCTTGCCAAGCTGGGACACCTCACTGGACGCGTCATCGAGAACATCGAGTCCCGTCCGCCAACCTCCGAGGAGCAACAGGCCCTCGAACTGGACGCCGGCGAATGGGTCCTCACTCTGTTCCGAACATCCTTCAACCAGGACGGGAGGCCGATGGAGGCCGCTGTCATGACAGTCCCTGCCCGGCACTACCACCTGAGCTACGAACTCCAGGGGCAGTGATCCATGCCATCGACCCAACCTGAAGCGCACGACAGCCGTCCGCCGTACCAGCAGATCGCTGCCGATCTCCGCGACGAGATCATGTCCGGCGAGCTGGAGCCCGGTAGCAGCCTCCCCTCGACTGCCCGCTTGACCGAGCGATTCGGGGTGTTCAATGCGACGATCCAAAAGGCCGTGCAGCTCCTGAAGGCCGAAGGCCTCGTAGTCGGACGCCCGGGAGCAGGCGTCGTCGTACGTGAGCACCGGCGCCATCTGATGACCCCAGCCGCCTACAGTGCTCCCGCAGGAGCCGGCGAGCCATACCGATGGCTCTCCGAAGCAGCAAAGCGGGGATTCCAAGCATCCAGTGAACTGCTCGCCGTTACGGAGGGCAGGCCCCCCGCCGAGGTTGCCCGGGCCCTTGATCTGGGGGAGACCGGGACTGCAGCCCATCGGACACAGATCTTGATGCTCAACGGCGAGCCCGCCGAGCTGGTGCAGTCCTACTACCCGTCCGAGATCGCCAGCGGCACAGCGATCACCGAACGACGGAAGATCCGAGGCGGGACACCAACGCTTCTCGCCGAACTCGGATACCCGCCGATTCGGACCGTAGACCTGGTCTCGGCCTGCGTCCCCACCCGAGAGCAGTTCAACGCCTTGCAGCTGCCCACCGAGCTCCCGATCCTGCGAACCTTCCGTGTCGTCTACAGCCACAGCGATCGGCCCATCGAGGTCACGATCATGGCCAAGGCCGGCCACCTCTACGAGCTGAAGTACGAGTTCAGCGCCTGATGCACGAGTGATCGTCGGTTGCTGCCCCAGAGTCGACTGGAGCAGCAACTCAACGTATTCGGGCACCGCGCTCATGGTCTTCACTGCTCCCGCCGGTTGGATCGCGCCAGCAGTGCCTTAAGAGCGGTGCCGAGAGCGGTGCTGACGAAGCTTGTGCCGATCAGCGTCGTGACAATGTCGCGGATCACGATGAGAAGCAGCGCCAGGAGCAGGCCGCCCACCAGGACCGCAGCAAGCAGGACGACGATGGGGGTACGCCGCCGGGGATGCGCCGTGCACGAGTGGGCGGCGGTAGCTGCCTGACCGTTGGACGTGAGGTCGATCGGGCGGCCGTGGGCGTCGGTGATCAGATGCCGTGTGTCGTTCATGATGTCCCTCCCTCGCATCGCGTCTGGCTTGCCTTGCTGGTGATGATGTTTCAGCTAGATCGCGTGACCGCGCGCGGTCCGGAGGAGGACCATTAGCGGACCGCATCCGGACCAGAACCGGACCACGGGCAGCTTGGTGGCGAGTCCGGGGAAGACTGGCCGTATGAGCAGCGAAAACGAGTTGGGGAGGGTCCTGTGGCTGGCATTGCCGGCGGTCGGGAGCCGCGCACCGTGCTGGAGCTCATGCTTTGGCAGCGCGACCAGACCTTTGAGGAGATCAGCGCAGAGTTCATGGCGCTGGCAGGTCGCCTTGGCGAAGAAGCAACCATGAGCCCCCGCCACCTGCGGCGGCTCGCAGCCGGCGAGAGAGCGAGTACGACGCCTGTCACTCGCCGGGTTCTCCAGGCGATGTTCGGCAAGGCGCTGGACGAGTTGCTGCGGCCCTGGTCGCAGGTCTCGGCCGGTTCGGGCTTAACCGTCGCCTCAGGCAGCCAGGACACAGAGAAAGAACTGATCACCATGGCAGCAGAACGAGCACGCCAGTTCGCGACCCTCACCGGGCAGGACAACCTGACCAGCGAGGCGATGGACCTGGTGACCGAGGACGTCCGCCAGCTCACACTCGACTACCCCCAGCGGCCGCTGTCCGAGCTGCTGGGCAACATGATCACCACGCAGGAGAACATCTACGCCCTGCTGGAGCGGCGCACTGCTCCGGCGCAGGCGCGGCAGTTGTACTTCCTCGCGGCGGTGAGCGGGGGCCTGCTGGCGAAGGCGTCACACGACCTCGCTGATCCGCACGCGGCGATGACGCAGGCCCGGACGGCGTACATGTGCGCTGAGCACGCAGGTCACAACGGGCTGCGCGCCTGGATCCGCGGCATCCAATCCCTGGTGGCGTACTGGGCAGGTCGGCCGCTCGAGTCGGTGCGCTACACCCAGAACGCAGCCGAGATCGCGGCGAGCAGCCACAGCACGACCAGCATCTGGCTGCCCGTCAGCGAGGCCCGCGCGTGGGCGACGCTGGGCAACGCGGAGAAGACCCGCGCCGCGATCCAGCGCGCCGAGGACGCCTGGAACACGGCTGAGCCGGACGACCTGGACGAGTTCGGAGGGATCGCCACGTTCGGCCGCTCGCGCCAGCTCTACTACGCAGCCGAGGCGCTCGCCTGGCTCCCGTCGGAAGTCGACGCAGCCCAGAACTACTCCCAGCAGGCCGTCATTGCCTACGCCGACCAGTCGAACCCGGAGTGGGCGTTCGGCGACCAGGCGGGGAGCCACGCGGCCCTCGCCATCGCCCGTATCCAGGCCGGGGAGCTGGAAGGAGCCAGCGAGGCCCTAGCCCCGGTCCTGAGCCTCGCGCCGGAGAACCGGATCAACGGGATCGTGGCCTGTGCCCTTCGCGTGCACAAGGCGCTCGGGTCCTCGCCCCTGGCGATCGCCGGCCAGGAGCTGCAGGAGCAGATCGAGATGTTCGCCCGCACCCCGCTGAAGGCTCTCGCCCCGTAGACCAAGGAGTTCCGTTGCCGCACCCTGTCCACCTGACCGGTACTCATGTCGAGCTGCGGGAGTTCCGCATCGACGACGTCGACGGAGCGCTCGCAGTCGTCGGTGATGACCAGGTCACCAAGTGGCTCTCGTTCGACAGCCGCTCCCCGGAGCAGGCCAAGGCGATGATCCAGGGAGCGGTCGAACGCTCCCAGTACTCCCCGCGGACCGAGTACTACCTCGCCGTCACCCCACTCGGAGACGACCAGGTGGTCGGGTTCGCTCGGATCGGCCTGGCCGGCGTCCAGGCCGGGAAGCTGGGCTACGCCGTAGCCGCGCCCTACTGGGGGCGCGGCTACGCGACTGACGCTGCCCGAACGATGATCGGGTTCGGGTTCCAGGAGCTCGGACTGCACCGGATCAGCGCCGCGATCGGGCCGGACAACGCTGCCTCGATCGCGGTGGTCCGGCGCCTCGGCTTTACCGAGGAAGGAACCCTCCGCGACCACGTCTTCACCAACGGGGCCTGGCGCGATAGCGTCCTCTACTCCGTCCTCTCAGAAGAGTGGAACAGTCAGCACGGCTCTCGTACTCAGCGAGACCAGTGACCCAGCGAAGTCGCCACGGTCTCCCCGACATTGCTGTCGGCCTCATGCCCGGAGACACACGCGCCGGTGCAAACCTGCCAATACACGTATACGGGGGGTATACTTCTGCCCATGGGTGATGTCATGATCCGTGTGTCCGACTCGGTCCGCGACCGTCTCGCTGCCATAGCTGAGGCCCGCGGAACGTCAATCCGATCCCTCGTGGAAGAACTCGCGACGACGACGCTCACGCCTGCCGAACTGGCTGAGCGCGGTACACGCGTCCACGCTGCGCTCAAGCAGAACTTCGGAGTCGATATCGCAGATAGCGACCATGCAGAGCTCCAGCGCCGAATGGACGCGACCCTGGCCCAGGTTGCCGAGCGGCAGGGCCGAGGCGCAGCGTGACACCGGTTCGATTCGTCCTGGACGACACCGCATTAGTAGCCCTCGGATCAGGTAGCCGGCAGGCGTCGGCCCTTGTCCACCGGGCCAGCACAGATCCGGGGATCGACCTGGTCGCACCGACGCTGTGCATGCTCGCTGCGGAAGACCAACGCGTCGGCGTCGCCGAGCACATCGGCATGCTGGAGGTCGTCCGGATCGGCGATCTGGACTTCCCCGGGTTGATGGGCGTGGCGGATTTCGCGCGATCCGGAATGTCCTGGCAGGCCGCCCACGGACTGTACATGGCACAGCCAGCGATCGACTTCCCCGGCTTCACCCTGCTGGCCACAGTGGAGCCCGATCGATACCCGAAGCAATTCGCAGAAATTTTCGATATTAGCGACTGAGTTCGGAACGATCACCGATCACTCCGCCGTTGATCATCCAATGGCGGAGTGCCAGCAGCCGCCTTGCGGACCGGGCGCGTCCCGCCACATAGACCCCATCAGGCAGAGGAGAATGCGCCCATGAGACTTGAGATGCCGCCGTAGAAAACGCCGAGAGCCGCCCTGGTTGGACAGGACGGCTCTCACAAAGCGCGACTCCCCAGCCTGCCAGCTCCTGGAGTCGTAGTCAGCGCGGTGACCGCGCTGGGTGCCTGGACACAGGGCCCGTGTGGTCACCTACCCAACAGCATAGAGGCGCATTACCCCAGATGCGAAGCAGCACCCTGCATCTCATGATCCGCGTCACGTTGAAGAGCTGATTTGCGACTCCCTCACACGAGGGAACGAACAGTGCACCACGGCACCACCCCGACCATCCGGTCGGAGCCCCCCACGGGCGGGGCCAAAAAAAAGTCGCGGGTCGAAACATGTCACACGCGCACCAGCGCCCACACCTCTACGGGTGTGAGGACCTTTATCCACAACACCGCTGCCCTGCGCTGCTGCGCGCCCTCTGACCTGCGACCTCTATCCACAGGCGACCTCATGCACGGTCGTCAGATGTCCACCACCTACGAAGTGTCGTGCCCTGCGTTCAAGACCTCCCCGAAGGGGATGGTCGCATGAACATGCTCCCCCGCGTCGTGAGCGACGCGGCCGTCGACTGGGTGAAGTTCGACGCCGCGCTGGCCCGGGACGGCTCCGTCGATCCGGTCGACAAAGCCCTGTATGCCGCCCTGGGGTCGTTCGTCGACCCCGGCAGCCGGGAGTCCGATGAGGACCTGGACGCCGCTGATGTTCCCACCCGGAAGGTGCTGGCGGCGTGCATCGGGCGGTCGGTCGACACTGTGGACCGGTCGACGAAGCGACTGGAGGAGGCCGGCCTGCTCGAGGTCGACCGACGCCCGGACCCGAAGAACCCGCGGCTGAACGTGCCCAGCGTCTACCGGCTGCTGGACCACGAGCGCTGGGATGAGCGTGCCGCCGCCCGGGCGGCGGCACGCCTCGCGGACAAGAAGGCCAAGGCTGCGGCCAGGGCCGCAAAGAAGGACGCCCCGGGGCCGGCCGCATCCCAGGGGGGTGGCCGCACCCATGCGGCTACCCCTGACGGGGGGGTGGCCGCACCCATGCGGCCAGGGTCGCCGCATGGGTGCGGCCAGGGTGGCCGCACCCATGCGGCGGTTCCTTCTTCTCTTAAAGAATCTCTCTCTCGAGAGGGCGGAGAAGGATCACCCGCGACCGTGACGGCTGGTGCCGATGGGACGGAGAGAGAGAACACGGCTGCGCCGACAACCGCACCCGCAGCAGCAGCGCAGCAGGCCTTCGGGGACGTTCCGGCGCAGCGGGCGGAGCAGGAGCTCGGCCAGGAGCAGCTCGACCTGGTCCTGGCGGCCTATGAGGAAGCGCGCGGCGGTAGGGCCCTGAACGGCACACGGCAGCAGCTGCTGACGGGCGCGGCGGAGCTGCTCGCCGCCGGCCGTCCGCTGGCCTGGGTCGTGGACCGTGCCCGGGAGCTGCCGCAGTTCGGCACCGACCTGGTGCGGCACGCCGAAATGTCCCGGGTGCCGTTCGGCCGGTCGGTGTCCCGCAGCAGCGGCCAGCCGCGCACGGACTGCTTGACCTGCCACGGCTCGGGACTCGCGGAGGACCTGACCGGGATGCCGATCGGTCCGTGCGACTGCATCACCGCCGCGTCCACGACCGTCTGACCCATCACGTAAGCGGCGGCCGGGAACCCCTGAGAAAGGCCCGGCCGCCGAGGAACCCCGAAGCATCGGAGATCATCTATGAGCGTAGCTGTGCAAGGCCCCGACGACGATGACGAAATCCCCTGGCCGTTGGACGACACCACCACCTCGGTCGAATCCAAGGCGACCGACATGCCCCAGGACCTGCTCTGCGAGCAGGCCACCCTGGGCGGAATGCTCCTGTCCAAGGACGTCATCGGTCAGGTGGAGCAGGCCCTGCGTGGCCCCGCCGACTTCTACCGCCCGGCCCACCAGACCATCTACCGCGCCATCCTCGACATGTACGGCAGGAACGAGAACGTCGACCCGCTCACCCTCGCCGACGAACTCGATTCGCACGGTGAACTCGTCGGCATCGACCGCGGGCGCAATGGCCAGGCCTACCTGCACACCCTGGTCCACGTCGTTCCCGTCGCCGCCAACGCTGTCGACTACGCCCGCTCAGTGCGCCGGCTGGCCGAACGGCGCGACCTGATCGGGATCGGGCAGCGGATCGAGCACATGGCCCGGGTCGGCGCCAGCGGCAGCACCCAGGTCCTACTAAACACCGCGATGGCCGAGCTGCAGAGCCTGGCTGTCGGGCGTCAGCAGAACGAGAAGCTCTCGGTCGCCGACCGCTGGCCCGACTACCTGGAGACCAAGGAGAGCGGCGAGGACCAGGACATCCTGTCGTCGCCGTGGGAAGACCTGAACGAGATCCTCACCGTCAAGCCGGGCATGTTCGGCACCGTCGGGGCTGCCACCAGCGGCGGCAAGAGCCTGTTCGCCCAGAACTGGGCAACCCACGTGGCACTGCGCTGCAACAAGCCGGTGCTCTTCGGCTCCCTGGAGATGTCCGGCACCGAGATGCTTGACCGGATGCTCGCCGCCGAGGCCCGCATCCCGCTGAACCGCGTAGCCAAGGGCGGGAGTGCCTGGACCGATGAGGACTGGGACAAGGTCGCCAAGGTCAACGACACCATGAGCCGGGCCGACAACCTGATCCTCGACGACTCCGGAAGCCTGACCGTCTCCCAGCTGCGCGCCCGGATCCGCACCATGGCAGCCCGCGACCAGCTCCCGGCCCTGGTGGTCGTCGACTACATCCAGCTGATGACGCCGGACCCCGGATCGGAGTCCCCGGTCCGGGCTCAGGAGATCGCCAGGATCAGCCGGGACCTCAAGATGCTCGCCCAGGAATTCAAGATCGTGGTCATCGCCCTCGGCCAGTTCAACCGAGCCGCCAACGGCCGGCGGCCACTGCCCACCGACTTCAAGGAGTCCTCGGCGATCGAGCAGGACTCCAACTTCATCATCCTGCTCCACACCGAAGTCGACGCCGAGAACAAGCCCGTCAAGCCTGGCGAGCTGGAGGTCCACGTGGCCAAGAACAGGCAGGGGCCCAAGGGCCGCCAGCTCGACATGGCCATGCAGGGGCACTACGCCCGCATCATTCCGATGGGAGCCCTGTGATGCCACAACGCCTTGAATCGCCCTGGCCTGCCTTCAACGAGCTGCTCGCTCTGAGGCCAGGGACGGTGACGACCGTGGTGTCCCTCAGCGGTGTCGGCAAGTCCACCCTGGCTCTGAACATCGCCACTCATGCTGTGGCTGATCAGCACGCCAGCGTCGCCTACACCACCACTGAGATGAACGTCCGCCAGGTCCACGAAAAGACCATGGCCGCTCACATCGGCGCGGACATCCGAAACGACACCTTGGACACTCAGCAGCTGAGTACCCTGCGAGCCTTCGGCCTCGAGATGGACCGGTTGCCCTTCCGAGTCCTCCCCCTTGTCGGGATGCACCACGACGTGGGAGTCATCGAGAGGCTGCTGGACGAAATGCACGCGGATGGCAAGCCAGCCGACCTGCTCGTAGTCGACTCCATCCAGGGCATCCACGAACCCAGCGACCCCGACGGTCCGCGGAACGTGATGGGCACCCTTCGCCTCCTCAGCGATCTCCACGATGTGGCAGTCCTCGCTGTCTCCCACCTCAAGGAGCCGACCCGCACCAGCCCCGGCCTGGAAGCCATCCAAGGCGACGTCGTGGACCGGTCGGACACGGTGCTGGCCCTGCACCGGTCCACCAAGTACTGGGACTTTCACGACCCCGACGACCCCAGCAGCACCATCACAGTGCTCAAGGGCTCCAACCCCGGCGCCGTGATCCCGCTCGTCCTTCAGGCCCCGTACGCCCGCTTTGTTTCGGAGGGATCCGAGTGATGGAGAGCAAGGAAAATCCGATCATCAACCCTCCAGCCGAGGGCCTGTGCCCGGTGTGCGAGCAGACCACCCGGATCCGCAGAAACGGCTCGCTCTACAAGCACCCAACACTCGGAACCGCAGTTATCACCACGATCACGGCTGACGACGACAACTGCACCGGCTCCGGCCGGCTGCCGTCCGTCGTGCTGGAGATGACGTTCGCCCGCTGGCTGCACGCCCACCGCGCCCGCAGGGACTTCCGCACCAACGACATCACCCTCATTGCGCAGTACGCGTTCGGCGAGCGCAACAGCTGCGCACCGCTGCGGACCCCAGAAGACGTCAACTGGACTACTGCTGACGGATTCCACGCCCACATCCACACCCGCCCGACCGGCCATGTACCCGAGGGAACCAGCTGCGACTGGCGCTGCCGCATGATCGAGGCAGCCAGCGCCGTTCACCAGGCGGCATACGCATCGCCTGGGCACAGCGAAACCCGTTCGGCACCCAAGCAGATCAAGGAGTAGCGCGATGGACAGCAAGGAGTACACCGCCGGCCTCGGCGAGCTGCGGGGGATCCGGGACGACATCAAGAAGCTGCAGAAGCTGCTGGCTGACCTGGTGTCAGACCGCGACAAGCGGATCGTCGGCCTGGGCGGCTACGCGAAGGCGAACGCGGACCGGATCGCTCCGGCGGCCGGGTTGAGCGTGGTCGACGTCGTCGCCCTGGTGCCCCACCTGGGCCCGCAGCAGCCCCAGGACGCCCCGCAGACGATCAACGCGGACGCCAGCGCCCCCGTGATCACCAGCGGCCCGCAGACGGCCGCACAGCCGATCATGGAGCCGGTCGGCGCGACCCCGCCGGACCTGCGTCCGGCTGCGCCCTCGCTGGAGGCCTCGGTCGACGCGCTGCTCGGCCAGGTCGACGCCGGGCAGCAGGCCGACGACGCTGTCGCCGAGCCGGAGCTGGCCGCCGCCGTGGCGGAGCCGGTGACGGTCGTCGACATCGAGGACCAGGCCGCCGTCCCCGTCGCTGCGGGCCCTGCCCCGGTGCAGGTCACCGCCCCGGTGCCCGCGGCCGCGCAGGCCTCGCCCGCGCAGGCCTCGCTCGCGCCGGTCGCGGTGGTGCCGGTGACGGACCGGGTGTTGCCCTCGATCCCGGCCGGTGAGGCCGGGGACCGGTGGATGACTCCGACGGCGAACCTGACCTCGAAGCGCCCGAACTTCACCCAGCAGGTGAGGCAGATGGCGTTCCTCGACACGCTGACCGGGGTGCTGGTCTGCCGTCAGCAGCAGGTCCGCCTGGACCTGGGCTCCGGGTCGGTCGCGGAGATCCTGAACGCTGTCTATGCCACGGTGCCGCCCGAGGTGGAGCGGATCTACATCACCGCGGGCGACCCGTGGCACCGCGACGCGGAGCGGTACCCGTACCTGCGCGACGCGGTCGCGGCCTGGCTCGCAGGTCCTCTGCCCGAGGGCTGGAAGGTCGAGTCCTCGCGCGGCAAGGACCGCATGGCCGGGCACCTGGTCCACGAGCGGCGCCCGGTCGGCCGGTGGCAGCGCGGCGACCAGCACACCGAGATCCGGTCCGTGGCCGAGTGGTTCGACCCGGCCGGGGCAGACCCGGCGCTGGTGCGCGACGCGTTCGTGCTGATGTGGAAGCACCTGCACCACCAGTGGGACGACGTGGTCCTGATGGGCTCCCCCTCGCAGACCGGGCGTGACCTGTGGTCGCGCACCATCCCGGTGAAGACGAACTCGAAGTGGGCCGACGGCTACCCGGTCATGTCGCAGGAAGTCCGCGGGCTGCTGCACGCCACCGCCGGCCAGGGCCGCACCGAGCTGCTCACCCCGCCGCTGGTGCCCCAGCAGCTGCCGCGCTGGACCGAGCTGGACCGCACCTTCGCCTACGCCAAGCACTGCTGGAGCAGCGGCGTCGGCGAGCCGCGCCGGGTCTCCGCCGCGGTGTTCGCCGCGATGTCGGAGAAGGAGCAGACGAACGCGCTGTTCGCCCCGAGCCACTGGCAGATCCGGGTGACGGTGCCGGCCGGGTGGGAGCACGTGGGGCTGCTCCCGGCGCCGGTCAGCGGCGACAAGGCGTGGGCGTACCCGGCCGAGCCCGGGCGCACGTTCACGACCTGGGCGGGCGGGGCCGAGGTCAACCTGGCGCTGCGCAACCCGCTGATGCCCTGGCGGATCGAGATCCTGGACGGCCTGCTCTGGGAGGCCGGCACCCCGCTGAAGGAGTGGTCGACCAAGCTCAAGGACGTGTGGGGGGCGCTGCGCGCGGTCTCCGAGATCCACGCGGACCCGCGCCAGCGGCAGGCCGCAGCCCTGGCCTCGCGCGGAGTGCGGGCGATCCTGCTGTTCGGGATCGGCGGGTTCGCGCAGCGGCCGAGGATCACCAACGGGCAGGTCCTGCTCGGCCAGGAGCACGAGGTCCCCGACGGTGCGCAGATCGTCGGCTTCACCGACACCCACGTCACCTGGCAGCGGCACGACGGCTTCTCCCGCGACCCGAACGCCCACCCCGAGTGGGCGGCCGGAGTGTGGTCCGCGGCCCGGGCGGCGCTGCTGTCGACCCGGATGCGCGAGGACAACGTCAGCGTCGGTGCCCTGCACCTGCCGCCCGGCAGCATCGTGGCGTTCCGCACCGACGCGATCTACACCACCGCGGAGCACGTCGCTTGGCCCTACCACGGCCAGCCCGGCGACTACCTGCTCAAGGGGCACATCCCCGATGCGGTCCAGGCCCCGACCACCGATGACGAGTTCTTTCTCCTCCAGGCTGCCGGCCGCGCCCGCTACGACGCCGACCGGCTCCAGGCGGTGAACCCGTGACCGGCACCGACCTGGGCAACACCGAGTGGGACGGCAAGTGCTGGACCGTCACCAACATCATTGAGGAACCCGTCACCGGCTACCACTACCGCTGCCAGGCCGACGCCCAAGCGGTGGCGCAGCCGCTGGGCCTGGTGGCCCTGCGGGTGTACTGCGCCACCAAGTGCACCCACCCCGCCCCGCCGATCTGCTGCCACTGCGGCGACCCGATCACCGGCGACTGGATGTCCAACATCCCGCGCCCGGGCCAGGAGTCGGTGCCGATCCGGTTCCGCCACTTCGACCGGCGGGCCTGCCTCCACGAACTGCCCCTGCTCCCGCTGCTCCAGGACGTGACCGGATGACGCGGTCCACCCCCGAGACGCGTCTCGGTGTCGCCCGCGACGCCGACGGGGCCCTGTACATCCCCGCGCAGCAGGTCACCGGCCTGCTGCGCGGCCTGGTCGGCCAGTTCCAGGACTGGGGCCAGGACGATGAGCAGCCCGTCCTGGACCAGGCGACCCTGCACCTGGTCACCGGGGCCCTGCTCGACGCCGCCGACCAGATCGACGTCGAGTGCATCTCCCGCACCCCCACCCAGCAGAGCGACCAGGAAGGTGAGCAGCCGTGACCCAGCCCACGCCGAACCAGGCAGCCCAGCTCACCCAGCAGCTCCTGGACGCCGGCTACACCAAGCGGCAGGTCGGCCAGATCATCGGCCGCGACCCGAGCCTGGTGTCCCAGTTCTTCACCAAGAACAAGGGCCAGAGCTTCGTGCCCGCGCTCCAGCGCGCGGTCGAGGCGATGCAGGTCGGCGCCGCGAACACCCCCGAGGAACTGCGGGAGGTCGTCGGCGGCCTGGTCCACCGCCGCACCACCGCCACCGGGCGCAAGGCCCGGGTGCGGGCCAAGGACGTCGTCGGCGACACCCGCCGCTCCTCCCTGGCCCGCGCCGCCCGCCAGCACATCGCCTCCGGGGCCTCCCGGCTGCGCCCGGTCGTCACCGACCAGGCCGCCGTCGGCGGGAAGATCGCGTTCACGGTGAGGGCGAAGAAGGGGGCGTTCGTCTACGACGCCGGCCGCAAGAAGGACTCGCCGGGGGTGCGCCGCAACGTCGTCCAGCGAGGCGACGGCACCGAGGAACGCTCCTACGGCAACTCGGCTGGACCCGGACAGGGCGAGTCCGGCTTCGACGCGGGCGAGTGGAAGGACCGCGTCGACGCCGCCGGCGGCGACGTCGCCGCCGCCGTCAAGGGCTGGCTCACCAGCACCGGCCGGATGAAGGCCGACGCCGACCTGACCCACCTGGAGGTGCGCGGATGGAAACCGAAGCCCAGCTGAGCGAAGGGACCGAACCCGTGACCGCCCAGGTCGTCGTCGAAGCCGAGCTCGACCTGCTGGAGGCCCGCGGCCGGGCCCTGATGTACACGATGCGCACCCGGCCCCGGGACAAGGACCGGCCGCTGTGGCGGGCCGACCTGCACGCCACCTGGCGCGAGTGGGACCAGAAAATCGACGACCTCGGCGCCCTGATCTCGGTCGCCGCCGCGCCGGAACAGGAGACCAAGCCGTGCACCTGACCAGAAAGCCCGCCCGTTCCCTACGGGCGCCGCACACCGGGCGAGTAGCGTCGTTCCCGGCAGCAGCGACCCGCACCGACCCCAGGAGCCCGCGATGACGTCCGCCGTCCAGTACCCCGGCCCTGCGTACGTGCCGCCGATGACCACCCTGCGCGAGCTGCGCGCCGCCCTGGCCGGCCTGGCCAAGCTCGGTGTGCCCAGCGAGCTGGAGAAGTTCGAGGCCGACCTCGAGCAGACCCCGCTCGACCAGGTCCCGGCGCTCGCCGCCCGCTACCGCGACTACGTGCTGCGCAACAGCAGCACCGAGGCCGTGGACGCGCTGACGATGAGCACCGAGCAGTCCGCCGCCGAGCTGCGCCGAAAGATCGCGGAGGGGCGCCGGTGAGCCACGCGTTCTTCTCCGACGCCGCGGAGAAGGTCTTCACCGGCCTGACCCGCTCCGAGCAGGCCGCGGTGACCACGATCCGGGCCGCTCTGCAGATCGGCCCCCGTCAGGGCGACCCCTGGCCCGAGGGCGACCCGCAGGCCGAGGGCTTCGTGATCCGCCTCAGCGAGAGGCAGACCGGTGGCCGTGGCATCAGCGTCGTCTACCGCTACCACCCCGACATGGACGCCTCCCTGATTCTGTGGCTGATCGTCGGCCCCTGACCGCCGTACTCCGCCGAACCGCGAAGCCCCCAGGCCATCAGGCCGGGGGCTTCGTTGGTTTCCGGGGTCAGTACCTGTCGGCCAGCGGCCGGGGTTGGCCGGGGCCGGCGGGGTGGACCTCGATGCCGCCGTCGCTGTTGAGCAGGACACGCCGCTCTGGGTAGGTGCGTTCGGCGGTGACGACGTCGCGGTCGTCGAAGTCGCCAGCGAACAGCAGCACGCCGTCGACCAGCTCGGCCTTGACTACCGCCGTGGGCCAGCGGTGCAGCAGGGCGTCGACGGTCATCGGTTCGTCAGCTGCGGGCAAGTCGGGACCTGACACCTGCCCAGTGTGGCAGCGGGCGTCGACGTCACCGGGCGACCTTCACTCGTTCGGCGGCCAACCTTTCGGCAAGGGGGCCTGGCGCGTCGATTCCTCGCCGGTACCGGCCATTCCCGGGCCTATGGCCAACACGACCTGCTCCAGCGGGGTAGCGATGTACGGGTTGGCGACCGAAGGGGGAGGACCAGCATGGCGATGAAGTGGTGGCAGGACCGCAAGGACCGGGCGCGGCAACAGGATGCGGACATCGAAGAAAGCGTGCGCCACGGAAGCCTGCTTCGCAAAGCCGCCGGGATCGTCACTGTCGACCTGCGGTGCGCTGAGCACACCTGGGAGTTCATCTGCCGCGAGGCCAGCGCAGTCGATGGCGAGAACTTTCGGCCCCCCGGCACCGACATGATGATCCGTATGGACGGCGCAGTGACCGTGCCGCTTTCCGGGCCAACCCTGGTGGTGGTCCTGGAAGCCATGCACCAGGTAGCCGAGAGCAGCGGCGCTGAAAATCGCATCCGGAGAGCTCTCGCCAGCAGGGTCTACATCAACCTCTTCAGCCATCTCACGGTCAGCGATCTCGGCATCAGCAGTGACACCAGCAGACCTGTGGGCACTCTCACTGTCGATGACCGGCCAGTAATCCGTGCAACCGAAGAGGACGACATGGATGGGGACGCACCGGCCTACGGGTACGGCGAGCACGACAGGCCCCTGGCGACGCGACGCGACCAGGTCGCCGAGGACATCCGCGGGGTGCTGCGCTCCGGCGGCTGCCGCGAGTTCACCGACGACCACGGCGGCTTCGCAGTCGAGGTAGCCGGTGATGAGCGTGGTGCTCCGTTCCTCGTAGCCGCTGCCGACGACGACGGAGACCAGAAGGCCGACGTGATCCGCTACACCGAACTGCTGTGCGCGGCCGGCTACCGGGTCGAACCCGAGGACGACGACCCGCTCAGCATCCAGGTCTGGATCCCCAGCCGCTGACTCCCCGCGCCCTCGGTGCGCACCGCACCACCGCACCTCTACGTCGAAATCGCACCTGCGCACCGCACCGCATCACCAGGTGCGGTGCGCAGGTGCGCGGATGCGCAAAACGGGCAAACCCGCTGGGCTTGGGCTGGGCAAGGGCCGAATCGGACACCCCTTGCCCAGCGTTCGGTCGGTGCGCACCGCACCCGCCGGCGCACCGCACCTGATGTGCGGTGCGCCGCTCTTCGGCGCACCGGCCGCACCTGATGCGGTGCGCCGGTGCGGCGAGGTGACCTGGGAAGACTCTCCGGGCAAGGGGCTGGGCAAGGGGGCAAACCGGACCCCCTTGCCCAGCACTCCACGGTCGGTGCGCACCGGCGCACCCGCACCGCACCGACCACCGCTGCACCTGCGCACCGCACCGGCGCACCCGCACCGCACCGGTGCGCCGTGCAGCACGGTGGTGCGGGTGCGTCGATGCTGCGTCAGTGGGGTGCGTCAGTGCCGCGTTGCGGCGGTGACGTGGGCGAACGGGTGCGACGGTGGCGCTGACGCAGCACCGACGCACCCGACCGACGCAGCTGCTGCACCGGCGCCGCGCCGGGTGCGGTGCAGCAGCCCTGGGTGCGGTCAGCGGCGGTTGCGCAGCAGTCCGCGGCGGCGTGTTGCTGCGGCTTCCGCTGCTGCGTCCTGGAGGGCCTGCTGCTGCCGGGCCTTCGTGCACGGCGCGCAGTCCTCGGCGGTCCAGGGTTCTTCACCGGTGCCGGTGGCTTCATCGAACCAGGACGGCAGGAAGGTCTTCCCGCAGCCGGCGCACTGCCGCTGCGCCTCGCGTCGGGCCCTGCTGATCCGCGCACGCTCCTGCTGCTCCTGGTCGCGCTGAAGCTGCTCCGCCTTCCGCTGCTCCTCCGCCTCACGGGCCAGCTGCGCGCGGAGCGCCTCGCCGTCGGGGTTCCACAGTGCCTCCTGGAGGGTCTGCAGCCTGTCGCGGCCGAACCGGCGCCAGACCTCGCCGTCAGCGCCTTGCTCGGCGAGCAGCTTCTGGGTGGTGGCGATGATCGGGATCGTTTCGTCGTAGTCGCGCCAGGCCTCGCCCTTGAAGTGCCGGGGCCGCCAGGTGGCGCGGGAGAGCTCCTGGACCCGCTGCATCCCGTTGGCCAGCGCGACGGGGCCGCCACCGCCGAAGACCAGAGCGACGGGCGGGTGGCCCTCGTTGGCCTTCTTCCCGTAGCGCAGGAACCACAGCGGCCTGGTCCGGTCCTCGCTGTCCTTGCCGGTGGAGTTGAAGTACTCGAGGTAGGCGGTGAACTTCGCGGCGACGTCGACGGCGGACATGGTGTTGCGGTCGACCTCCACGAACAGCATCGGCAGCCCGGCCTCGGGGGCCCGCAGCACCGCGTCGGTGATGATCCGCCGCTTGGTCGAGGTCACGTGCAGGACCTCGGTGCGCCACTGGTGGACCTGGGCCAGGCCGGCGCGGTGGAACGCCAGGACGACCTGGTTGACGGCCATGGCGTGCTGGGCGCCGGAGCGGGCCGCGCCCTCGCCGGTGCCGCCCAGCTCGGTGCCCGGCGGCAGCTCGGCCAGCGCCGCGCGCTGCCCGCGCGGGGTCAGCCGCCAGATCGCCCGGGCGTTGCGTTCGCGGGTGTTGCCGTCGCTCCAGGTCAGTCCCTTCGGCAGCTGGCCTGTGGTGGGCAGCGGGCCGCGCAGGTCGAGCAGGGCGTTGCGGACGGCCTTGTCGCTGCGGTCGGTGGGCTGGACCAGCTGCCACAGAGTGTCCGCGGTGGCCAGCGTCAGGACGCCCAACGCCGCCAGGACCCTCCCGCGCACGACGGCGGTGGAGTGGTGCGGGTTCGGTGCGTCCGGGTTGTACCGGCTGCGCCGGGGGCGCGAGGTGGTGTCGGCCATGGGGTGGTGCTCCTTCATCGGTGCCGGCCGCCCCGGTCCGGGGCGCGGTCCGCACACCCTGCGCCGACCCCCCTTGTCCGCAGTCTAATCCGGTAAGCGCGCGGCGCTGATCTGGGCAGACGCGCGGCCGGTGCTGGCAGGCTGAAACCGGCGCGCGGCGCGGGCAAGGGGGGAGCCCGGGGTGGTGCGCGCCCCGAATGCTGCCGGGACCCCCCTTGCCATCTGTCTGGACAATCCCGCGCGCCCACCGCGCCGCGCCCCTGTCGACGCAACCCGCGCGCCTTCGATAGTGGGAGTGAAGCGTCTTGACACTCCTTTGAACCTGGGAGTGACGCGTCTTGACATTCCTTCGATTCCACGGAATCTCACCGATTCCGAAAAACTTCAGAAATCGCGGGGCAGAGCACCCGCGCGAGGCGCGCAGCGCGCCGCCGCAGAACCTGTCCATAGGCCCGGCCGCGCGCGCCGCGCGGTCCAGAGCCTGTCCACCGCCAGCGCCTCCGCGCCAGCGCCTCCGCGCCGCGCGCCTCCGCGCCAGCGCCTCCGCGCCGCGCGCCTCCGCGCCAGCGCCTCCGCGCCGCGCGCCTCCGCGCCGCGCGGACCGGACGGGCGCGCCGCGCGATGTCGGTGGGCGCGCCGCGCGCCTGATCTGTCCAATTGGACACACCGCGCCGCGCGGGGGCGCGCGGCGCGGCATTCCAAGCGCTCCTACACGAACCGGTTGCTGCGCGGGTCGAAGTCCCACGCCATGGTGCTGCTCGCGACGAGCAGCTGGCCGACCCGGACGACGCCGCGGTCGATCTGGACGTCGTCGGCGTAGGACAGGGCGGCGATGACCCGCCGCGCCTCCAGGCGCCGGTCCTCGGTCAGGTGCGCTTCCCGGCACAGGTACCGCACCTCGGGGCCGTCGACGGTCACGGTGCCGCCGTACATGTCCTGGCAGGTGGAGCACTGCACGGTGCTGACCGAGTTGTCGGTGACCTTGCTGACCCGGTCGGCCACCTCGATCGTGTAGCCCGGGGCCGGGGCGGGGGCCGGCGGGAACCCGCGCACATGATCGTCGGTCAGACCCTCCAGCCGTGGAAGCAGCCGGATGGCGGTGTGGCGCATCGCGGAGGGGCCGGGCGGCATGTCGCCCATCGGCTCCTCCGGCTCCCACTGGTAGATCAGCCGCTGGTAGACCTGGCCGACGCCGTCCCAGTAGCCACCCGAAAAGCTCTGCGGAAGGCGGTGGCCGCGGGCGTGCAGCACCTCGCCGGCCGCGACGTGCAGGCGCGGCTCGCCCTCCGGCAGGCCGTCCAGGAGCAGCAGCTCCCGCACCCGGGCGATCGGCACCTCGGCCGGGGTGGTGCCGTCCTGGTGGGCGGCGGTGTAGAGGGCGAAGGCGGTGACGGCCAGGGCGCCGTCGTCGCCTGCCCAGGCCGGTTGCAGCAGCCGACCGGCACTCTGCACCGCCTCTTTCCAGGCTGCTGGGGCGGTGTCGGGAGTGAGGTAGCCCAGGGCGTCCGCCAGCGTCCAGGGCACTCGGGCGGCACGGGCAGTGGTCATCGCTTCGCTTCTCTCTCGCGGCCGGTCAGCAGGGTTGGGGGGCGGTGCGGTGCCGGATCAGGGACCGGCCTCCAGAGCGCCAGCGGGCTCCAGGCGCGGACCGGCCAGCGCCATCGGCTCCAGCGCGAAGAACAGCGTGCACGAGTCGCCGCCCTCGGGGACGTTGAAGTGCTTGCGCGTCCGCTCCACCAGGGCGAGGTACGCCTCCTGGCGGGTCGTGCCGGGCACATACAGCGTGTAGACGCCCTCCCAGCTGCTGGTGAGCGTGATCCGGTGCTCATCGCCCTCACTCCACTGCAGCGTGATGATGTAGTGGTACTCGACCCCGGGGACCTTCGCGGACGGGACGCTCACGCTTCACCGGCCAGCAGGACAGGGATCTTGGCAGTCAGCGTCGTGGACTCGTTGGACATGAGCGGGCTGGTGGCCCTCGCCGCGGTGTAGGTGCCCTGGGCGGTGAAGCCGCCGACGCTCAGCGCGATATGGCCCGGCAGGAACTGGGAGGTGGGGTCGAACCCGATCCACGTTGCCCGCGCCGCGTTGACCACCCGGTAGCACCGGGCGTCCGACTCATCGAACGTCGTCTCCTCTACCGACCACCCCGCCGCGTCGCGCACCCCGAAGGCGACGATGCTGGTCTGGAGAAACGGAACCTGCACCACCTGCGTGATCACCTCGTACCGGTGCCGGCCGCGCAGCTGGCTGGCCATCTGCGCAGTGGTGGCCGGGTTCTCCAGAACCATCTGGATCACCTGGTCGGCGGCGGCCCGCTGCGCGCCCTCGGGCTGGTGACTGCGGCGCCACCACGGCTTGGTGCTCATCGGTACTCCCAGGGGTCGGCGGTGACAATGTCTTCGGTGCGGATCACCGCGACCAGGCCGTGGTGGTCGGAGGCCCCGGCCGGGGTGTCGAGCAGCTGGTAGGAGACCAGGCCCGGCACCAGCGGGCGGGAGACCCACAGCTGGTCGATGCGGTCGTCGGTCCCGGTCGCCGCCAGCAGCGAGTCGTCCTTGCTCTGCTGGTGCAGCTCCCGGGCGACGTCGCGCAGCCCGTTCTGAGCGAGCTTCCAGGCGACCCGCCGGTCCGCTTCCAGCGGCCGGTCTACGGCCGGGTCGTGCAGCCGGGTGCGGGAGCCGACGTTGTAGGGCCGCATCGCCGCGAAGTCGGGATCCGGTCCGTCCTGCGGTGCGTAGTTGATGTCTCCGCCCAGCAGACAGTACGGGCCGAGCCGGTAGATCCGGCTGGCCATGTAGTCGGCCTCCTGGACCGCCTTGTCCGCGCCCCACGGCGTGACGTGCACGGATGCCACCGACAGCGGTGTCGGCAGGCCGACGTCGAAGGAGATCACCCCGAAGCCGTGGTGGGTCTCGCGGATGTTGTCGTCCGTCTTCCAGGCGACCCGGCGGCCCATCGTCTCGCGCCGGTACAGCACCCCCGGACCGCGCCCGCTCAGGCTCGGTGCCAGGATCCCGTCCATGTCCAGGTCCCGCTCAACCTGGCACAACAACTTATGGCCATCGCGCTCGAACGACTCACATTCCTGCAAAAGCACCAGGTCAGGGTGATGTTTTCTGATCCGTTCCAGCAGCAGTGGCCAACGATTCTCAGCATTGCCGGATCCGTCGAACACCCCTCCTCTGCCCAGATTTTGACTGAGAACAGTGATCAGCACGAAGGTGCTCCCTTCAGCGGGATGGTCGTGTAGGTTCTCGTTTCCCGCGTCCACTTCTCATGAACCCTGCCCACTGTCCGGCCAATTGGACGCCGCTGCGAGACGTACTCAAGTGCGGTAGCTCGCTCGTTCGAGTGGTGATCGCGAGGCTCTGAACGGAACGTACTCCGCCCGTGTGACCTTGGTGACAGGAACGCTGCATTGGCGGCGGCCGGCTGGTGACGCTGGGGGTGGGCATGTCGCGCGTGCTCGGTTCGGTCTCTGTGAGCCTTCGCCGTCCGGACGGCAGCATTGACGACAAGCGTGCCTGGCCACGGGCGGGCGTCGACGTGTTCCAGCCGTCTATTCCTTGGCGAACGTTCCGTTGGTGCTACGGACAGAAGCACTACTCGGGCACCTACTGGTCTTCGACGATGCAGGCGCACGTGGTCTACGAGTCACGGCTTGAGCTGACCCGGCTTCTGTACGCAGACTTCGATCCGGTGCAGGTCGGGCTCTTCGCCCAGCCGTTCCTGCTCTGTGCTGAGGTCGACGGGAGGACGCGGCGCCACGTCCCGGACTTTCTGGTCCTGCGCGAGGACCAGGTCCCGATGGTCGTGGACGTCAAGCCGCGGCACCTGTTGGCGGACCCCGAGGTGTCCTCGGCGCTTGGGTGGGCCCGGGAGGCTGTCGAGTCCCGGGGGTGGGACTTCCAGGTCTGGTGCGAGCCGCCCGAGGCAGAGTTGGCGAATCTTCGGTTCCTGGCTGGGTATCGCAGGGGCTGGCTGTTCGACTCTGGCCTGTTGGCGGAGCTCCGCAGCTTGCGCTTGGTCGGTCTGAGTCTGGGTGAGGCTTTTCGGATCCTTCCGCACCGCCCCGGGCCGCTGGTCCGCGCGGCGGTCCTGCACCTGCTCTGGCGGCAGGAGATCGCGACCGACCTGGGTGTGGTGCTGTCCGCCCGGCACACCTTGACGGCCGGTCCGGCGGTGGTGGTCGGTGCGGGGTCGAGAGAGCTCCCCGTTCCTGCGGCGGCCGATGCTCTGGAGGAAGACGAAGCAGCTTGGGAGGTTCCCCGCAGCGCCGATGGGGGTCGGCGTTCAGCTCGAGGAGGGCATGTGACTGGAGCGGCAGTACGCGTCGGAGTGGGAACCAGGCTGTCCTACGACGGTGAGGTGGTGACCGTGGAGGAGATGTTCGGGGCCTCGACCGGCAATGAGGTATTGGTGCGCGATGGCCGCGATCGTAGGTTCCGGCTCTCGCTTCGCGAGGTCCTGTCATCGGGTCGAGCCCGCGTCATCCCGGAGTATCCCGGGCCTGCGTCTGATGATGCGGGTGAGACGGCCTCGGTGTTGCTGGCTCAGCTGGGCAGCGAGGAGCTCGCTGAGATCCAGGAGCGGTCCGCGCAGATCAACGAGGTTCTCTACGGCTACCGGTCGGGTTCGCCTGAGCTGGCGGCCCCGAGCGAGCCCCGGCCCGCCTACGCGCCGGGGACACCGTTGATGCGGCGCTACCAGGCGAAGGCAGCGGAGCTGGGGGTCAATGTCCGCACGGTCCGGCGGTGGGCTCACGCCTCCCTGGCCGAGAGGGAGGCGGGCCTGGCTCGGGAGCACGTGGTGGGGGCGGCGGATTCGGGTGGGGTGGGCCGGGCCGATCCGCGCTGGGTCGCGATGGCGCTGGAGATCATGGCTGAGCATGAAGAGGAGTCGACGCCGACCCGGGCCAAGGTGATCCGCAGTATCGGTCCTCGTCTGGCGGCACGATTCCCCGGCGAACAGGTGAAGTTGCCGTCGCGGCCGACGGCCTATCGGTGGCTCGAGGAGCTGGAGAACAGGCGTCCCACGTTCCGGCTCAGCGCCAAGCGGAACCGGGACATCGCGGCGCGGTCGGGGACGGCCCATGGCAAGTTGCGGCCGACCAGGCCCGGTGAGTACCTGCTGATGGATACCACTCGGTTGGACGTCTTCGCGTTGGATCCGCTGACGCTGCGGTGGGTCCAGCCTGAGCTCACGGTCGCGATGGACTGGTACACGCGGTGCATCACCGGGGTGCGTCTGACGCCGGTGTCGACGAAGTCCATCGACGTGGCCGCGACGCTGTTCCAGGCATACCGGCCGCGTCGAGCGGAGTCCACGTGGCCCAGCGGCGCGGTCTGGCCCGACCACGGGGTCCCGCGCGGGATCCTGGTGGATCGGGACGCGGTCGCGGGCCCGATGGCGCAGGCGGCGGAGGGCCAAGTGGGTCTTGCCGGGCCAGCGCTGGTGCCGGAGACGATCGTGGTCGACCACGGGAAGGTCTACGTCTCTGAGCACATCACGAGTGTCTGCCAGCGGTTGGGGATCACCATCTCCCCTGCTCGGCTGAGAACGGGAAGGGACAAGGGGCCGATCGAAAGGTTCTTCCGAAGCCTGCGCGAAGGGCTGCTGGAGAACCTGCCCGGCTACAAGGGCCCCGACGTCAAGTCGCGGGGCCTGAGCCCCGAGAGTGACGCGTTCTTCCTGCTCCAGGAGCTGGAAAGGATCATCTGCGAGTGGGTGGCGGTGGTCTATCACCGTCGGCCCCACCGCGGTCTGGTGGATCCGCGCATACCGGGGCTGGCGCTGTCGCCGGCGGCGATGTTCGACCACGGGGTTGCCCGGGCCGGCTACATCGAGGTCCCTCGCGACCCGGACCTCGGGTTCGAGTTCCTGAAGACGCACTGGACGAAGATCCACCACTACGGCATCGAGGTCCGCGGCGGCGGACGTCGCTACGACGGTCCCGGGTTGGACGACTTCCGCGGCAAGACCAGCCCCTACACCGCGGCGAAGGCCAAGGGGAAGTGGCCTGTCCAGTTCGACCCGGACGACGTCAACCTCGTCTACTTCCGGCACCTGCGAACCCGGCGATGGCACACGCTGACCTGGGAGCACGCGGCGGCGGTCAGGTTTCCGATCAGCGAGGAGGCCCTGGAACTGGCCCGCGCGATGGCGAAGAAGAAGTACCGCTACCCCAACGACGAGGACGCGGTCGCCGAACTGCTGGAGCGCTGGAACCTTGGGCTGGGTCTGACGATGGCCGAGCGGCGCATCGCCCTGCGGCAGGCCCGCGACCAGTCGGCCTTCGACCTGGCTGCCCCTGAGGAGGGTGAGGAGGTGCAGGAACTGCCGTCCGTCGCTCGGGTGCTGGCCCTGGACGCGGCCGAGGGCGGCCGGGAGGCGGAGGAACCGACTGATGCGGAGCACTACGAAGGGCCGGTGGCCGGCGACGACGACTTGGACGAGGAATTGGACAGCCCCGAATCGGACGAAGACTTCTACGCATCCGCTCTGGAGGACGCATGACCACCGGCCCTGACCGCGATGCGCACGCTGGCCCGCTGCCCAAGCTCGACAACCTCACCCTCTCGCGCAAGGAAGGGTTCCGGCGCATGGCAGACGCTCCGCGGCGCCGGAAGCCCGACGAGCTGACCCTGCGGGAGTTGAGCGCCCTGAGCGAGGCCGCCCTTCGCGACTACAACAAGGACAGGCGCCTCTGGCACGCGAACCTCGGCCCGATCAGGACACCACAACTCGAGGCCCTGCAGGAAGATCTGTGGGACATCGTGGACAGCAACCTGCAGGACGGTGACAAGGCCAAGGGCGCGGTCGCGGTCGACGCCTTCCCAGGGCTTGGGAAGACCACCGCGGTGCTGAACTTCGCCCTGAAGTTCCACCGCCGCGAGATCGCGGAGGAGGGCCGGTTCACCGAGGCTGGACACGAGCGTTGGCCTGTCTGCCGGGTCGGGCTGACCAGCAACATCGGCATGAAGGACTTCAATCGGGCCATGCTCGAGTTCTTCGCCCATCCCGGCCGCATCAGCGGCACCTCCGCCGAGTTCGTGCAGCGGGCCATGGACTGCGTCCTTGACTGCGAGACCAAGCTACTGATCATCGACGATCTGCACTTCCTGAAGTGGCAGTTCAAGACGGGCAAGGAGGTCAGCAACCACTTGAAGTTCATCGCCAACGAGTTCCCCGTCACGCTCATCTTCATCGGGGTCGAGCTGGCAAAACGCGGACTGTTCGACGAGGTGGACGAAACCGGTGACGTGTCGTTGGCCCAGACCGCGCGCCGCACCACACCCCTGACAATGACCCCCTTCGACATTGACAGCGATCCGCACCGCGAGGAGTTCCGCAACTTCCTCCTCAGCGCCGAACAGCGGCTCGTGCTGAGCCGCAAGTTCCCCGGCATGCTCGCCGACGAGCTCTCCGACTACCTCTTCCTTCGCACCACCGGTCACATCGGATCGCTGATGACCCTCCTGAACCGGGGAAGCCAACGGGCGGTCCGCACCGGCGCTGAGCGGCTCGACGCCGATCTCCTGGACCACGTCAAGATCGACGCCGCGTCCGAGAAGGCCCGCGCTGCGTTGGAGAAGAAGTTCAAGCGCGGCCGCCTGACCAGCAAGCCGACGAAGAAGGCGGCACCGGCCCCGCGGAGCAAGAAGGCCGATGCCGCGTGACAGAGCTGAGGACCCTGCCCATTCGCGTGAGCCCAGTCCCGGGCGAGGCCCTCGATTCATGGCTGGAGATGACGGGACACCAGCTGCACACGCCTCTGAAGGAACTCCTGCGCAGACTGGGCCTGGGTCCGCAGCCGAACCGGTACTGGCATCTGCGCAACTGGGCGGTGCAGATCACACCGGAGGAGGCCGCCAGCGTGGCCGCGACCTGCGGGACGAGCGCGGACAGAATCCTGGCCATGACGCTGTCCCACTACGACCAGCGCGCCGTGATCTTCACCGCGGCAACAGGGAAGGTCGACCGGCAAAAGCTCTGGGGACGGGCGACCTGCTCGCGATACTGCCCGGACTGCCTGGCCGAGAACGGTGGCCGGTGGATGCTCACCTGGCGCCTGGGCTGGTCCTATGCCTGCCTTCAGCACCGACGCTTGCTCGCCGACCTCTGCCCAGGCTGTGATCGTATGCAGCGACGGACCGGCTTCCCGAAGCAGATAGTCCCACAGCCGGGCAAGTGCGTCACCCCTTTGAGCACGCGCGACCTTGAAGGGGTTGGGCCGCGCTGCGGCTACGACCTGTCCAGCACCGAGACGATGGCCCTTGCTCCCGACCATCCCGCGCTGATCGGACAACGCCTTCTGCTCGGCGCGATCGAGGCCGGCACCGCCGTGTTCGGGATCTACCGCGACCACCCCCAACCAGTGCGTGAGATGTTGTCCGACGCTCGCGTCCTGGCCCATCAGATCCTCTGGCGCGAGCGGGGCAAGGCATTCAGCGCCGACTTGCCGACCGACCTGGTCCAGGCCCACCAGCTGGCCCTGAATACGGCACCGCAGCCGTTCGGACCCAGAGCCACCGAGGTCCGTCCGGGATTCGCCGCCCCCTCCCACGCCTCGACCACGGCATTCGCGGTCACTGCGGCTCTGCAGATCCTCACACAATCCGACCTTGACGCGGCCGCCGCATTGTTCGCTCAGCTGATCGGCCCGGTCGACGCGAGCATCGTGACACCCTCCACGATCCGGGCGCGAGGCAGGACGATCAGTACCGCCTTCCGGGCCGTCCAACTCAAGGCGCTCGCCCCGCACATGGTTCCGATCCGGGCACTGCGCTATCGCACCGCCTCCGCGCTTCCCCAAGATCCTGAGCCGACCGGCTCGGTCAGCCTTCACCGGGCACGCTCGATCCCCACCATGTTCTGGTCGGCCTGGTCCCTGCGGATCTCGCCGTCGATCAACTACCGTCTTCGTCACATGCGCGCGTTCCTGTCGTGCATGCTCGTCGCTGTCGGAACGCGCCTGGAGACCTCGACGATCACCCAAATCCTGGGCGGCGTGGTCGATCTCGCCAGCCTTTCCGGGCGCACGAAGATCCTCCGGAGCGACGCGGCCGGCTGGGAGAAGACAGAGCGGGCCCTGGTCCGGCTCGCCGACTACCTCGACAGCACCCCGGCACCCATCGACTACCAGCGGCGGCGAACGCTCGACTACAGCGAGCTCCTCCCGGATTCCCTCTGGACGGCGATCTGCCGAAGCACCGGGATCCAGACCGGCCGAGGAACGCGTCTCGCTCTGGCACGCAACCTGCTGTTCGAGAAGCTCAGTGGCCTGCCACCAGAACATGCCCCACAGGCGTTCACCTACCGGGGCAAGGCATTCGGGGAATCCCGACTCATGTTCACCGCCGGGATCACCACTGACCTTGCCCATGCGCTCGAGCAAGCTGCCCTTCAGTTCCTTGCCCGGCACGGCATCGACGACGAACCCGTCACCTGGCAGCCCCCGCTCGATCTCCTCCACGGCCTGCAACTTCCAGGCACGGACCCGGAGAGCTTCAACGCCGACGACGTCCACAATCTCATCAACGTCCACACGGTGGTCAACGGGCCCCGCCCCCGCCGACTCCGACTCATCCACGCGGCAACCGAACTAGGCACCACGGTGGAGGCCGTCCTCCATATTGCGCAAGAGACCCCCGCGCCCGCCGGCCCCGGAAGGCTCGACTATCGGCACACCACCCCGGCCGATGAACGCATCCGCCATCTGCGCGAAGAAGTATCCAAGGACACCTTCGAGGCCCTCCACGCGACCACATCCCTCGCGGGCATCGGCACCCGCTTCGGCATCGGCCGGACCAGCGTCGCCGCAATTCGAGATGAGCACGGCATCGCTGCTCGACCGAGCAACCGCACACGGGAAAAGCCCCGCCCGACCAGGGAATGGATGGTCGAACAGTATGAGGAGCGGAACAGGTCGATGGCCTCGATCGCCGCCGAACTCGGCGTCAGTAAGACCACCGTGAGCCGCTGGGCACGATATTTCGAGGTCGCTACCCGCTCCCGCCCGGAGGTGGGCAGCGACCGGCACCTGAAGAACCTGCTGACCGCACAGAAACTGCCTCGCCTTCTCTGGCCGACGCTGTCAGCCCAAGGAGCCAGCCTGCGACTCGCACGCTTCGCGGAAGCCTGCCACCATCCGTCGCTACGGGCGGCAGCCCGAGCGATGGGGATCATTCCACACAACCTCGTCAGCCAGGTCGGGCGCTTGGAGCGAGACCTGGGCGGCCAACTTCTCGACCGCGGGGCTCGACACCGCATCCAGCAGCTAACGCCCCTGGGACGGCAAGTCCTCACAGCCATCGGCGAAATCGAGTGTGACCTTCCCCAGGGCAGCAGCCATAGGACACGAAACTGAGACACCGACGATGGACACGGTGGTGAGACAACAACAACTCAGCAGGCCACCCCATCGACATTGGCCACAGGAATCGAGAACCTACAGGTCGCTACGTGGTCCCAGCTCAGGTCCCACGCCTGCTGCCCGTCGCCGACCGGGACCTGGCGGAACAGGACGTCGACCAGCTGCACGCTGGCCACGGTCATGGTGGCGTGGCTCGGGCGGATGCGGCGCAGAGCGCTCTGCAGCTTGTCCGAGCTGCCGTCCGCGAACGAGTACCCCAGGCTCATGTGGACCGGCGCCACCGGGTAGTGGAAGTCGCTGGGCACCGTGTTCTGGACCGCGCAGCGGATCACCCGGTGCAGGGCGTCGACCTCGGCGTCCGGGTGGACGTCCATCAAGGCGCCGTTTCGGCCCGCCAGCGGCGAGCCCAGGTCGAGAGTGAAGGCGTCCACCTTCGCCAGGGCCACCAGCAGCGCCTCGACCAGGCTGACCCGCTGCTCGGCGGTGACCGTGTCGGAGGTGCCGACGCTGACCACCTCCAGCGTCAAGTGCAGGAAGACGTCGTCCGCCGGCAAAATCGGATAGCCCTTCATCGCGGCGCGGCACTCGCCGACCAGCACGGCCAGCTCCCGGTCCACCGCCAGATCCGGCACCGCGTACACGTGGAGCACTCTGGTGCTGGCCTCCGGGGCGTCGGGATCGGAGCCGTCGGGCCAGGGCGCACCGCGGAAGGAGGGGATGAACTTCTCCATCGTCGCCGCCTCTACCGCTGCGCGGGCGGGGTGAAGGCGGTCCACTCACCGGGACGTGCGCTGATCCGTACCTGCACCAGTCCCTCCACCTGCGGGGCCCACTGCTCGTACAGCCAGGCTGCGACGGCTTCCTCCGAGGTCGAGTTGTCCATCACCTCGTTCAGGTGCTGGTGGTCCAGGGTCCGTGCGGCCCACTCGGCGACCTCGCGTTCGGTGGCGTCCAGGTCTCGGATGGCGAAGGCCTCGCCCGAGCCGGTGACATGGAACTCCGCCGACCACTGGTGGCCGTGCATGTTGGCCTCCGGGTGGAAGCGGGGCAGCCCCACCACCACATGG
The DNA here is from genome assembly GCF_041262645.1 of Streptacidiphilus sp. EB129. Lineage (NCBI taxonomy): Bacteria > Bacillati > Actinomycetota > Actinomycetes > Kitasatosporales > Streptomycetaceae > Streptacidiphilus > Streptacidiphilus sp. EB129. The sequence goes on along the minus strand of NZ_JBGCCS010000035.1, from coordinate 10,449 downwards.
GTTGCCGTCCAGCGCACCTCCAGTACCCGCGTCGTGCTCAGCATCGTGTCCCCCTGTGTCGTGCCGTCAGAGTCGGTGTCGACCACGCTAGGCCCGGGTCCGCCGCGGCGGGATCCTTTGACGAACACTGCCCGACCCAGGGGCCCGCTACCCGCTCCCGATGACCTCGACCAGCAGGCTGGCACCGCCTAGGCTGGAGAGACCGCCCCGGGCAGCGGCGAGGCCTCCAGCCCCCCGGAAGCGGCCCCCGCGACCCCTGGCGTTGTCCCTTCCGTGGCCGCTACCGTCGCCCCTTCCAGGCCCTCGACTCAAAAGGTCGGTATTTGCCCAGGTCAGGGGTTCTTTTCAAGATCATTTCGATTGCCGACAACCCTCTTGCGCTCAGAAGAAGAAGTGAAGCGCAGAGGGTCCAGTCCCGGTGCCGTCGGCTGCTGCGGCCAGAAGGTGTGTTGTTGGTGCCCAGGCGCCTGGGAAGCGTGCTGCCGCAGGGCCCGGCCACAGCGCCGGACCGGGGAGCGCGAGGGGCGCGGCACAGCCACCAGGGCCCCGGGGGCGGGCGGGGGAGTCCCTGGTGCGCGGTCCGGGCCCACGCGTCACCATGGCGTCATGAGCGCCACCGACCCCACCGACAGCACGGGCACCCTGACCGCAGGCGGGCAGCGGTTCGCCGAGCACTACGCCCACGCCCTGGCCCTGATGGACCGCCTCGCCCGATCGGTGGAGGAGGGCAACTGGCCCTTCGCCGCCGACGTGGCCGGGGAGGCGAGCACCGCGCTCGACGAGCTGAGCACCGCCGCCAGCGTCCTGACCACCGAGGCCACCGCCACCGTGCCCGCCGCCGTCCTGGACATCACCGACCGGCTGGCCCGCCCCGAAGGCTGACCCGCCGACCATCGCCGGGCGATCGGTCCTGCGGCCGTCCCCGGCCTCGACCGGGCCTCTGTGCGCCGGAGACGGCCACCACCAGTCTCCCCGCCCGGCCACCAGGCCCAGCACGGATCCCGGCGACCGACTACAGCTCGGCGAGCATCTGCTTCTGCAGCGCGGCGCTGACGGTCTTCCACGTCCTCGCCTCCCGGGCCTGGACCGCGAGCGGGTGCGCGTACATCGCCTCGAACGCCGCGTCCCGCACCGCGCGCAGCCGGTCCAGCTCGGCCTGCTGCTCCGGCTCCCACTGCCGGCGCTGGAGCGCCGCCTCCGGATCCCACCGTCCGCCAGGATCGGGGAACAACTGCCTGCGCTCCTCGGTGACCGCAGCGTCGTAGGCGGCAACTTCGGCATGAGCGGCCCACCAGGCCCGGTACACCGCAGCCAGTTCGGACGGAATCTCCACATCATCGGACACCCGCGCGATCCTACGACCCAGCTCAGAGCCCACCACCAGGACGCGCAGCAAACCGCCTGACGACCCATCCACCACCCGCCGCGGCGGAGGTTCGGGCGCGGGCGGCGCCGGGGCTCCGGCCGGGCTACGCCGCGGCGGCGGTGCGCCCCAGCAGGGCCGGGGTCGCGTCGACCAGGCGGTCCAGGGCGGAGCGCCAGATCTCGCCGGTGGTGGTCACCTGCGCCGCCAGTTCCTCGTACTCGGTCAGCGCCTCATCCTCGTGGTCGTCGCGGAACGCCCGGGTCGGCAGGGCGTCGGGCCACCGGTCGCGCCAGTCCCGCAGCTGCCCGATCGCCTCGGCCGAGGTGTGCCAGCACGCCGAGCGCACCCGCAGCACCAGCCCGGCGGGTAGCCGGACCGGGACCTTCTCCGGGTAGCCGCCGTCGCGTGACCCGGGCCAGCGGCCCGGGATCAGGGCCTCGGCCGGCAGCGGCGGCCAGGCGTGGTTCCAGCCCCGCTCCCGCAGCTCGGCCCGCACCTCGAGCATCACCACCGAGTCGAGCGAGTCCAGCAGCTGTCCGTCGGCGCGAAGCTCGGCCCGGTGCGCGTACCAGGCTGTCCGCCGCTCGGCCGCCTCACGCCCGGACAGCTTCCGCACGTCCCAAGGCTCCGACAGCGACAGCACCCGCGCCCGCCGCTGCTCCGCCTTGAAGAGCGGCTTCAACGTCTTGAGCTGCTCCTTGGTCCCGAACGGGACGCGGGCGGTCACCGGCAGCACGGCGTCGTCGGGGATGGGCTCGGTCATGACCGACATCATCCCGCGCCGACCCGGCCTGTCCTCACCCCGGCGCGCAGCCCGGCCGCACACCACAGCAGCGCTCCCGCGCGCCCCCGCTCCGCCCCCGGAGCAGGGCGATGATGGAGAGGTGACCTCGCGGGTGCCGGCCGAGAGCCGGGATGATGAGCCGGTCGACGCCATGGCGGCCCGGCAGCTGACCGGCGAGCTCCAGCAGGCGATCCACGGAGCGCACCAGGCCCTGGCCCACCTGGCCGACCGCGTCCGCGCCGCCCACCGGGGCAGGGTCTGGATCGCGCTGGGCCACACCGGTTGGGGCACCTACGCCGAAGCCGAGCTGCGGATGAGCCGCAGCCAGGCCTACCGGCTGCTGGAGATCGCCACCACCCTGGACACCTTCAACCGCGCCGCCGCCAGCGCCGGAGCGATGTCCCCCACGGGCGACACCGAGCTGGCGCTGTGGGACTTCGGGCTCTCCCAGCGCGCCCTGCGTGACGTCGCCGGCCACGCCGACCGCATCGCCGAGGCCATCGCCGCCGCCCTGACCGACGACGGCCCCGACCGTCGCGCCGACCCGGACGCCGTCCGCGACCTCGTGCACCAGGTCGTCGAAGCCGCCCGCCACCCGGCGCCGCCGCCGCAGATCCCCGACACCTCCAAGAACTTCACCGACACCGACACCGACGTCGACCCCGCCGACGTCGCCTCGCTGCGCGCCGTGGTCGACCAGCTGGTCGCGATCCAGGGCAGGCTCGGAGTCCTGGCGCTGGAGATAGCTCCCGCCTACCTGACGGACGCCCAGGCCCGCGACGGCGGCCTGGACCGACTCGCCAACGACATCGGCATCGAGATCGAGCACCTGCTGGCGGCCCGCCACTACGCGGTGACGGGAGATCGACGCGCGCTGGAAGGAACCGTGCTGTGAAGCAGCAGCACCGGACCCAGGACGCAGCGGAAATGTCCCGTCTCAAATAACCCGAGGCAGGCCGAGGCTGTGTCCTGCGGTGCCTCGGATCAAGTGAGACGGACCCTCTTCGGCCGTCCCGCTCAACCCGAGGCACGACGCTGAATGTTCGGTTGTTCCGGCGCTGCTCGCTCCGGCGACCTGCAGTTGTCTCAGTGAAGGTGAGGCATCCCAGGCAGATGCCTCGGCAGAACTGAGACTGCCTCGATTTAGCTGAGACGGGACAGGAAACGATCTTCGCGCCCACCCCCTTGACTGGGGAGCTACGCTCGACTGAACCGTAAACGAAGTGCGGAAGCGGGCGAGCAGTAGACGCACCCCGCCCGGGGCCGAAATACCCCCGCCCGCCCCACCCGTGACGGACCCCCAGGCCCAAGCCGCCGGTCCCGGCACTGCCGCTAGCAGCAGTGCTTGCGCAAGCACCCACACCCGCTATACACACCCGCTCCCATCTGCGGTGCAGCAGCAAGCAGGCCAGGCCGTGACCCCCGTTGGTGACTGATCCGGTGACTTTCCCGGGCAGCCGCCAGCCGCTTGCACTCCGCGCCCTGTCCGGCGCAGCGGAATGACAGTGGTGACACTCCGGACGGCTGCGCCCGTCGATTTCCGCGCGCGTCGAATCGGCTCACCGACGTCGGCCCGACCCGAGCCCTGCCAGTGCCAGCCGTGCAGCTGCGGTCGGTGCCCACGGCGACAGATCTCAGCCGAGGATCCCGGAGGCATCGGCCTTCACATAGACGGATGAACCACCGTATTACCGTCGCAAAGCTTCCATGATCGTGCCAACGCCGGGAAGTTATCCACAGGCCATAGGCGGCAGGCTCCTCCATAGCAGGAAAGAGCAGCTCAAATCAGGAGGAAGAGAACATGTCGGAGCAGATGGACGCCTTTTGGAAGCAGGCGGAAGCGCTGGACACCCTGGCGTTGGTCGAGATGGCGGACGGCTGGCCGACCGCGGACACGGTCTACCTGGGCTACCCGCACAAGGTGATGGCCCTGGTGGACCCCTGGGACGACGTGAGGTACGGGCTGCTCCGGCACGCTGCGCACGTGGACCATCTGGCGATCGCGAACCCGGCCGACGAAGAGCTGGAGGGCATCGCCATCGCGGCCGCCGGCCTGCTGGTGAGCTACGACACGGAGTACGAGACCGGGGTGGGGCCCGAAAGCGCGGAGGACGTCGGCGAGTTCGAGGTGGACGACAACCTGGGCTACCTCCGGCAGGAGTACCACCACTGGCGCCTTGCCCTGCTCGACTGAGCGGTCCGAACGCCGGGGTGCGACGCTGCCACGTCGCACCCCGGCGCAGACGGACCGGTCAGTCCTGCGGGTTGAGCTGGGTGGGGCCCACGGCCCGGTCCACGATCACCACCACGCTGCCGCGCATGACCGCGGTGCCGTCGCGCTGGAGGGTGTGGAGCCAACTGGAGCCGGTGGCCACCGGGATCACCTCGGCGTCGTCTGCCAGCACGCCGGCGTGGGCGGCGGCGAAGCGGACCGGGGTGTCGTCGTCCCACTCCTCCAGGATCTGGCGCAGATCCCCGGCGGTCAGATGCGGCTGGCGCGGGCCGAAGGCGTCGACCCGGACGTCGAACTCGAAGGAGTGCCGACCCTCGTGCTGCTCCGGCAGCGTGCAGGGCTCCAACTCGGCGGCGTCGTGGCCGGGCGGGGTCGGGATCGGGTAGGCCCGGTCCTGCACCTGGCAGAACTGCAGCAGCACCAGCTCCCGCCCGCCGTCCTGGTGCCAGCGCAGCCACCAGTTGCCGTCCATCACACCGTCGATGTCCGAGTAGTGCCACTCCCCGCCGTGGCCAGGCTCCAGCTCGCACCAGGCCAGCTGCGGCAGCTCCTGGCCGCTCTGCTCCAGCGCCACCATGCGGGCGTACTCAATTTCGGTGAGAAGCGTTGCCACCGCACACCCCTGCCGAACCGCGACCATGCCGTCCCCTCCGAGCCCCTGCTGCCGACCCGGCAGTCCTCCGGCATTCTCCTCCGCCGCTGTCCACAGGCGGCCTGATCCAGGATCACCCCATGGCGACCTCGAAGAAGCCCAAGCCGCCCATCCACTGCCGCCAGCACGACGACCTGACCCCCGATCGGCAGCGCGCCTGCTACGCCCAGCCGATCCCGGCCACCGCCCGCGACCAGCTCGGGTTCATCATCGCCGTGGCCCTGCGCGACGCCACCCGCCGCAAGCCCAAAGCCGACCCGGACGCCCTGCGCCGCGACATCATCAGCACCCAGGCCTCCCTCTACAACGTCAGCGCCTTCACCATCCGCCGGCACCTGGCCGCCCGCGGGCCGCGCCCCGGCGCCAAGCTGCGCCGCGCCCTGGCCTACGACATCGAGGGCCTGTTCTGCCCGGTGCGCCGTGCGGAGACCGAGGCGCGGCGCGAGCAGGAACGGCTCCAAGACGCCAAGGCCCGGGCGGACAAAGCCGTCCGGGCGGGCGAAGCCCTGAACCGGCAGTTCGGCGACCGGTAGCCCGGCTGCCGTATAGGGGCGTCGTCTGCCGCCGCCACCACTGGATCGGCGAGCGCCTCGTCTCGCGGGAGGGCGTCCTCGCCGCCCCTGCGCAAGCTGTATGAAGATCCGTACGAAGGGTGTACGAAAGTTCATCCGGAGGGCTGTATGAAAGTTCATTTCGCAGCCCCTACCTGCGGCTTAGCACCGATTGGGGCCCCATTCATGTCCATGCGTCAGACACACGGGCAGGACGCCGCGGAGGGTGGACTGGACATCACCATCTCCCTGACCCCCGCCGAAGCCGACGCTATCGGGATCGACGCCGTCGACCTGGCCGAGTGGTTCGATAGCGTGCTGGTGACGCTGGCGATGATGCGGACCGGCATCGTCGCCCGCCGGCCGAGGTTCCCCACCCCTGGCGTGGACGACTGGTGCACAGCCGTCTGCGACACCTTCCAGCCGCCACGCCTGCAGGGCCTGGCTGACGCCGTCATTCGCACCGCCCGCAGGCTCGGCCTGAGCTACGCCGACTTCGCAGAGTCCATGGACGTCTCGCGCAGCACAGCCCAGAGCCGGGTACGCAAGATCACCGGTCAGCCCCCGGCCGGGTTCGAGAGCTGGGCACTGGGAGGGGACCCGGCCGCCGCACTGGACCGGTTCGGACCGATGACCGACGGTCCCCGCCATCCGGCGGACTACGATCTTGAGCTCTGAACCGTCGGGGACACGGCTGCGCAGCCGCCCCGCGCGGAGCACTTCGGTGAAGTGTGGGATGTCAGTTGCACGCTTTTGACGCCTCATCCGATTCATAGATGTGAGAACACGGGCGATTGAGAACTTGGGGTGGAGCTCGGCGGTGCCGGTCGCATTCCTCCGGCATCCCTCCTGGGAGGTACTGGTTGCTGTAGGTGTGCTTGTGCTCCTGCAGCGGGTGGTGAGTGAATGGCAGCGTCGGAGGACGCTGCTAGCGCTGCTCGACCGTGCGCCGTTGGGCAGCGTGGTGGAACAGGAACACGGCATAGGGGGACCAGGTATGCGCCTGGAAGTCGGCAAGAGAAGGAGGCGGTGACCAGTGGGAACACGGGTCACCGAAGAACAGCAGAAGGAGTTAGCTCGGCTGTTTGACTCTGCGTATGCCCGGATCTACAGGTACTGCATGGTGCTGACGAGAGGGCAGCGAGCGATTGCTGAAGACTGTGCGCAAGAGGCCTTCTACGCCGTCGCCAAGAGCTGGGACACACTCGGACCCCAACGTGAAGCGCGGCAGGAAGCGTGGATGCGATCGGTGTGCTGGAACAAATGGCATGACCTCCAGCGACATCAGATGACTGGCGACGCACTGAACAGCAAGGTCGTGCAGTTCTACGAGTCCACCCCGGCTACGCCCGAGGACGTCGTAGTCCATCGCGCCACCTTGCGGAAGTGCTTGGAGATCATTTTCATGATGCCGCCAGCCCGACAAGAAGTGGCACTGCTGCGCTGGAGGGAAGAGCTTTCGGTCAAGGAGATCGCGGTCTCCTTGGGAATCGCCCCCGCCACGGTTCGCTCACATTGCCGTACCGCGCGGAACCAGTTGGTCGAGCAGCTGGGAACCTGGCTTCCCCGGGTAGACCACCTGAGTGACATGGAACCTACTCAGCAGAGGAGGGGAGCATGAGAGGCGGACAAGAGCAGACCCAGGACCTTGAGCAATCCATCTCGATGGGGGCGCTCTACAACCAGGTGCTGGAACACGCCGTACCTGAACCCAGCGACGAACAGAAGGCGGCAGCGTTCGGAAAATTCCACGAGTGGATGAACCAGGAGGAACAGGAGGAGACGGCGGCAGTTGCCCCGAAGACGCCCCAGGAGCGTCCCCTGCCAGGCGTCAACTTTCTGACCGTAGCCGAGGTGGCATCGGTCATGAGGGTCTCCAAGATGACGGTGTACCGCCTGGTGCACTCATCGGAACTGCCCGCCATCCGTGTTGGACGCTCCTTCCGGGTGCCCGAACAAGCCGTGCACGACTACCTGATCGATGAGTACAGGTCGGTTTCCAACCTCTAGCAGCCCGGGCCGGCACCGGCCTCTTCTCAGAAGCTGGTGCCGCACGAAGCAACGGCCGATGCCCACCCTGCCCCGCCCGCCCACGAACGATCCCTTTGATTTCCGGGTTCCGGGCTTGCTCGCCAGAAGTGGATGGGACGCTGACATGTACGGGGCGGCGAGGTGCCGCCCTGTCTCATGCAGATCGGGGTATGCCTGTGATCGGCCGCGACTTCGCCCATTCCCTGTTCGACCAGCGCAAGGTGGAAGTACCGCTGGAGGCGCTGCGGGAGCTCCTGGAGGACTCCGCAATCCTGTCGATCAGCGACGACATCACCGCGGGGAGCATTGAGCGGTGGACGCAGAACAGCGACTCCAGCTTCGAGATGGCCGTGCGCTACGCGCCCGACACCACGGTGAACATCGCGCAGATGCTGCGTTGGCTGCTCGACGACCACCAGGACACGGCGTCCCTGGTCTACGGGATCATCGCCCACCGGGCGCGCGAGCGTGGGATCCCGCTCGTGTTCACGGCCGGCTGGCTTGTGTCGAACATCAACTGGGGCGGGGGAGACTCCTCCCCGCTGCCCGCGCTGCCCCACGGAGGCCTCGATGCCTTCGTGGTCGGGGCGACGTCGGAGCAGGCACTCAAGAACCTCTGAGAGGCCATCAGCCCTCCGCTGCCCAGACGAGCCCCGAACGCGTCCAGCCGGGGCCCGATGCCGAGCGGCAGTTCCGTCCAGCCCATCCCAGTCCCAGTGAAAGGGAACGACGATGCCCCACGTGCCCGTCAGTGTTCACGTCAATTCCACGGCCCTTGAACTGGCCAGCTTCACTGGCGAGGACGCGGCACCTTTGCTCAAGGCTGCTGGACAGTGGCTCGAGGACAAGGGCACAGCGATCTGCCTGGTCTCGGTGAACCTGGTCCCCTTCTACCTCTGCCCAGACGACTGCGAACCCGCTGAAGGCCAGCCAGGAGTACGACTCGACTTGACCGTCGACGTCTCCGGACTGCCCCGTCAGCAGAACTAACCGAACTCACCCAGCGCTGGGCTGCTCCTGTGCGACGTCGCCCAGGAGCAGCCAGAGCCTGTCGGCGGTCCCGGGCTCCCATGCGGCACGGAGCTTGCCGGTGCCGGGGTCGAGCTCACCGCGCCACGCGGCGACCCGGCCGGCAGCCGCGGCCATCAGCGGGGACCGGCGTCCGTAGTGGCTCTGCTCCCACGTCTTGGGGCCGATGGCGTCCAGCCTCACCCGGTGCCCCAGCGCCTCCAGGCGCTCCAGCACCGGCGTCAGGGCCTCACCGTCCCACCCGGCCAGCCTGCGCCCCGCCAAGGCCCGCTGGAGGGCCGCTGCGCCCTGCTCGGCGGGCACCGCCTCGACAGGGGCGCCCTTGGTGCGCGGACCGGCCAGCTTCACCAGGACGTCCAGCAGCCGGGCACCCGCAGCATCGACGACGTGCACTCGCGCCGCCAACGGCGGCCGCCGCCCCGATCCCCCCGGCTCCGCCTCCACCACGCTCACCCACACCACGGCCGTCAGCGGATCGGCGAGCAGCTGCTGCGCCCACTCGGCCAGCGCCCCCCGCCCGGCCCGCAGCCCGGCCTGCAAGCGCCGGATGCGGGCGATCCGCCGACACATCACACACCGGTGCGCCCCGTCGCCGGACTGCGTGAGCGGCTGCTGGGTGTGGGCGCCGCAGTCGTCGCACACCCGCACGGCCGTGCTGCGCCGGCGTGCGGCGGCGAGCTGGTTGGCGGTGGCCTTGGTCGGCACCGACTCGGCGACGGCGTACAGGGCGATCTCGGTCTTCTTGTCCCGCCAGTCGGTGCCGGCCACCCAGCCGCGCACCGGGCCGCCGGGCTCGCGGGGCAAGTCGGCCTTCGCCAGACTCGACTTGGCCGTCAGCGTCCAGGGCACCGCTCCCCAGTGGGGGTACGACACCTGAGCCGCCACGTCCGCCACGGTGCCCACCAGCGGCGAGACCGGCGGCCGCTCCTGCGCTCCGGCCCCTGCGTCGGTGCCGCTCTCCTGAGCCTCGTTCAGTTCCACTGCCTGCCCCGTTCCCTGACGCTCGGACAGGCCGCTGAGGCACCGTCCCACCGCATCGACGGTAGCCCCGAAACCACACCCTCAGCAACTCGCCATATGGCCGCTGATCAGGTAATTTCAAGCTTGCAAGCTGACTTCCTCGAACGCCACCGACAAGGCTTTCGAGGGTGCGCGAACGCGTCCTCGAGGTGGCCGGCCTGACGGCCCGTAGGGCCGCTGTCGAGCGAGGGTGCCGAAGGCATCCCTCCCTTTCCACCCCCTCTCTATCCCCACCGCACACAGAGGAATGCCCTATCCATAAACTCTCTGACAGCACATCAGAAACAATCATGAACCGTACACGCTCCAACACCCCAAACAATCACCCGACCGAACCCACCGGGGCACCCTAGGATCTCGTAAACTCCGACGTCTGATAAAGTGATGCGCACACCCCGACTCCGCCCCTGAAAAGGGGCCACCCCCACCCCAAGAAAATCCAGCACAGCACCACACAACAAAGCGCCGAAAGGCGCACCACACACCCCGCCACACCACCACAAACCCCCGCCACACCCCTCGAAAAGCCGGAGATTACTAGCTTGCAAGCCAAGAAACCACAGGCCCAACGGGCCAAGACACCACCCCCCACCCAACCCAAAACCGCCGAAAGGCGGCACGATAAACCACCCAAAACAAAACCACACGACTCCCGAAAGGGAGTCAGCACCCCACCGAATCACCACCACCAATTCCCCAACGGGGAATTCGGAAAGCCGCCAACGAGAATTCCCGAAGGGAATTCGTGCCCACCACCACGCATTCCCCGAAGGGGAATGCAGC
>NZ_JBGCCS010000034.1:0-75006 GCF_041262645.1 Streptacidiphilus sp. EB129 | reverse complement strand
TGCACCTGCACCGTGATACCCGGATGCGCCGCATGGAACGCGTCCGCGATCCCCTGCCAATACGTCTGCGACGAGTTCGCCGTCCCCGCCGTCCCATAATCCGGAGCCAACAACTTGATCGTCGTGGAACCACCACCGGAGCTGGACGCGGAACCACTACCGCCACCGCTGGAGCTACACGCCGTCAGGGCCATGACGCCCGCGACACCGAGTGCAGAGAGAGCGAGCAAACGACGCTTCACGACAACTACCGCCTTCGCAGATACGGACCAGGTCCTGGCCGGGTCCGAATATGAGTCCAAGGTCCGGCAGCAACCACCGGGCAGTGAAAGGGATTCACCCGTCCACCCGGACCGGAGAACCTGCCGCCTCCGCTGTGCCGGTCAGTCTGTCCGCGCGGTGCACAAGAGGTCTACACCATTTACCGAATAGCTGAACTTCGTTGCATCCCGTGCAACGACTTATCGGACAAATGCCCTGAATGTCAGTCAGTCCGCATGCCATCGCCGAGGCCGAGCTGTCGGTCAGTAACGACAGAGAGGGTTCGGTGGGGGAATTTTGTGGAAGCCTCTTGCGGAATCGATGGGCTGATGACCTGCGGTTCTACTTGGCCTAGACCACAGGGTCGGAAAAGGGACATCGCCGCAGCTCAGGCCGTAGACCCCGATCCACTACGGTCGGTGACACAGCACCAGAAGCACCGCTCCACGCTCGCCCGGCGTTCACCCGGACCGCCCGCGGCAGACACTTGGACCAGACCAATCTGCATACTGGACTAGACCTCTACCGACTCGGAAAGGGACACTGTCCCCCGTGAAGCACGTCATCGCACTCGATGTGGGCGGGACCGGCATGAAAGCCGCACTCGTCGCCCAGGACGGCACCCTGCTCTACCAGGAGCGTCGTCCCACCGGCAGGGAGCACGGGACCGACGCGGTCGTCGCGGGGATCCTGGACTTCGCCGCGCACCTGCGCGACGAGGGCCTGCGCCGTTTCGGCCGCGCGGCCTCGGCCGCCGGGGTCGCCGTGCCCGGCACCGTCGACGAGCGGAACGGGGTCGCCGTCTTCTCGGCCAATCTCGGCTGGCGCGACCTCCCCATGCGGGAGTTGCTCAGCACGCGGCTGGCCGACCGCGGCGAGGCGCTACCGGTGGTGCTCGGCCACGACGTCCGCACCGGAGCCTTCGCCGAAGGCCGGATCGGCGCCGGACAGGGCATCGACCGCTTCCTCTTCGTCGCGCTGGGCACCGGCATCGCCGGCGGCTTCGGCGTCGACGGGCGGATCGAGTCGGGGGCCAACGGCAACGCCGGCGAGATCGGCCACATCGTGGTCCGCCCCGGCGGGCCACTCTGCGGGTGCGGCGCGCGCGGATGTCTGGAGACTCTCGCCTCCGCCTCCGCCGTCACCCGGGCCTGGGCTGCCGCCAGCGGTGATCCGTCCGCCACCGCGGCGGACTGCTCCGTGGCCGTCGAGGCCGGCGACAAGCGCGCGGTCGAAGTCTGGACGGAGGCCGTCGCCGCGCTGGCGGACGGCCTGGTGACGGCCCAGAGCCTGCTCGATCCGGCCACCGTGATCGTCGGTGGCGGGCTCGCCGAGGCCGGTGACACGCTTTTCACACCCCTGCGCGAGGCGGTGCGGGAACGGATCACGTTCCAGGTGCCACCGGCGCTCGTACCGGCGATGCTCAAAGACACCGCCACTTGCCTGGGCGCAGGGCTGCTCGCCTGGGATCTGCTCTCACTGGAGGTGACCGCGTGAGCAACGCGGACCGCACTGTGCTGGCCGGGGCCAGGCTCGTCCTGCCCACCGGCGTCGTCGACAACGGACGGCTGACCGTCGAGAACGGCCGGATCGCCGAGGTCACGGCGGCCGACAGCAGGACGAACGCCCCGGTCGGAGCAGCCCCCGCGCTGGACCTCACCGGCTACACCGTGGTTCCCGGCTTCGTCGACATGCACGTCCACGGCGGCGGCGGCGCCTCCTACGCCTCGGGCATCGCCGAGCAGGCGCTGGTCGCGGCCCGTACCCACCTGGAACACGGGACCACGACCACCATCGCCAGCACGGTCACCGGCGAGATCGACGAGGTCTGCCGGCAGGCCTCGGTGCTCAGCGAACTGGTCGAGGACGGGGTGCTCGCCGGGGTGCACTTCGAGGGCCCGTTCATCAGCATCAACCGTTGCGGCGCACATCAGCCCGACCTGCTCCGCGACCCGGACCCGGCGCTGGTCCGGAAGTTGGTGGACGCGGCACGCGGCACCGCGACCATGGTCACGCTGGCCCCCGAGCTGGACGGCGGCATCGAGTCGATCCGGCTGCTCAAGGAGCTGGGCGTGATCGCGGCGATCGGCCACACCGACGCCCGCTACGACAAGGTCCTCGAAGGGATCGAGGCGGGCGCGACGGTGGCCACCCACCTGTTCAACGCGATGCCGGGGATCGCCCACCGCGCACCGGGGCCGATCGTCGCCCTGCTGGAGGACGAGCGGGTCACCGTCGAACTGGTCGGGGACGGGGTGCATCTGCACCCCGCGATCGTCGACCTGGCGATCAAGGGCGCCGGCCTGGACCGGGTCGCCCTGATCACCGACGCCATGGCGGCGGCCGGGTTCGGCGACGGCCTCTACCCCTTGGGCCCGCTGCAGGTCCGGGTCCAGGACGGAGTGGCCCGGCTCGTCGACGGCGGCTCCATCGCCGGCAGCACGCTCACCCTGGACGTGGCCTTCCGCAGGGCGGTGACGCTGAACGGACTCTCGCTGGTACGCGCGGCCCAGGTGCTGTCGCTCAACCCGGCGACGCTGATCGGGGTGGCCGACCGGGTCGGCTCGCTGGAGGCCGGCAAGGACGCGGACCTGGTGGTCCTCGACGACTCCCACACCCTGGTCGCGGTCATGCGGAAGGGCGAGTGGATCGTCGGCGCGGACACCTTCCGCACCCTGGTCACGGTCTGACCGGCCCTCAGCGGCACTTCCCGGCACAGCAGGGCTGCACGCCCCGCGCGCTGACGTCCCGTCCGAATGACGGGACGTCAGTTGCCGTCGGCCCCAAGGGCCGTCAGCTCCAGGGCTTGTCGTCCTTGGTCGGGGTCAGCGCGAACTGGTCGATGTTCACGTTGCCCTGACCTGCCGCTATGGTCAGGCCGACGGTGTTCTGGCCCTGGTTGAGGGTGACCGAGACATAGGAGCGGGCCCAGGCCTTCGCCCAGTCGGTCTGGTGCGTGTAGTTCTTCAGGTTGATCGCCGAGGAGTTGGCCGTGCCGTTGACGACGACGGTGGCCGAGCTGTCGGCGCCCGCGTTGGCGAAGCGCACCCAGAAGGTGTAGGTCCCGGCCGTGGGCACGGTGACCGTCCAGTTGATGCCCTGCCCCGCGGCCGTCAGCGGGACGAAGGCCCCGTTGGCGGACTTGGCGCCGGCGTGGTTGTTCGCCGTGGCGGCGCCGCCGACCAGGGTCATCGTCGCGGCGTCGGCCGGCGGCGGCAGCGTCCCGGTGGCGGAGGCGGAGGCGCTCGGCGAGGCACTGGACGAGTCGGTGGCGGAGCTGGACGCGGAGGCCGCATTGGTCTGCGAGCCGGCGGCGCTGGCCGAGCCGGACGGGCCGCCGCCGTTGAACAGGGCGACCCCGATGCCGATGGCCACCGCGGCCGCGACGGCGACCGTGCCGATCATCACGCCACGGCTGTTGCCGCGCCCGCCACCGCCGGCGCCGCCCGCGCGCGAGCCGGCCCGGCCACCGCCCGGCGGCTGCGACGGCTGGTACGCGGAGTTCTGCTGGGGGTTCTGCTGCTGGGCGTTCTGCTGCGGGGCGGCCTGGTGCGGCAGCGGAGCGGCGCCGTACTGCGGGGCGCCCTGCTGCGGACGCTGCTGGCCGTACTGGGTCCGGCCCACCTGCGTCGCCTGCTGGTACGAGGTCCTGGGCACGCCGGGCTGCTGGGGGGCCTCGGCCGCCGCGGCACCGTCCGCCCCCTCCCCCCGGTACAGGTACGCGAACGGGTCGTCGTCCTCGGGCACGCCGTGGTTCTCGGGCGACATCGAGATCTCAACTCCCCAGTACTGGAAGACCATCCGCAGACGCGCGGGCGGAGGAAAGGACAAAGTACATGATCGTCACGGAGCCGCACACCCCGCGAGAGTCCATCAAGCGGACATCTGTGTCCCACGCACACTACCGCTCCAAGGTGACACCCGGGTAAGCAGCCGGTACGACGGACGCCCGCATTCCGCCAACCCGCCCGGCTAACCCGCGCGGCGGTGGGAACGGCCGCCCGCGGCCGAGCCGGCCCTGGCCCGCTTCTCCAGGTACATCCGCTCGTCGGCGGTGTGCAGCACCTCGTCGATGGACATCCCGCAGCCGGCCCAGCCGATCCCCAGGCTCACCCCGACCCGGACCGCGCGGCCGTCCACCCGCATCGGCGGGATGATCGCCGTGCGCAGCCGCCCGGCCAGGTCCTTGGCCTCGTCCCGGCCCAGGCCGTCGGCCAGCACCACGAACTCGTCGCCGCCCAGCCGGGCCACGGTGTCACCCTCGCGGACCACGTGCTGCAGCCGCCGGGCGACCTCGATCAGCACCGCGTCCCCGGCGCCGTGGCCGAACCGGTCGTTGATCGACTTGAACCCGTCCAGGTCGCAGAAGAGCACCGCGAGCCCACGGCCGCCGCGCTGCGCCGCCGCCGGGTCGTCCGGCAGCAGCGCGTGGACGTGGTCGAAGCCGGGCTCGTAGGGGCTGCCCGGCAGGTTGTAGCTGTGGCCGCCGGTGCCGGCGAAGGAGCCCAGCTCGCCGTGGCCGGTGGTGGCCGGCAGGCTGTCCGACCCGGGCGGGCCGCCGATGGCCGGCCGTCCGTCCCCCGCCTGGGGGTGCTCGCAGAGCCGCAGCCGCAGCCGGGCCCGCAGCTCGGCCGCGTTCGGCAGTCCGGTCAGCGCGTCATGGCTGGCCCGGTGCGCGAGCTGGAGCTCGTGGCGCTTGCGGTCCTCGATGTCCTCGACGTGGGTGAGCAGGAAGCGGGCGCCCTCCTCGGTGTCGGCGACCACCGAGTTGCGCAGGTAGACCCAGAGGTAGCCGCCGTCCCGACGGGCCAGCCGGACCTCGGCGCGGCCGTTCTCGGCCGACACCCGGCGCAGCAGGGTCTCGTCGTCGGGGTGGACCAGGTCCTCGAAGCTCTGCCGCTGCAGCGAGGTCCGCGGCCGCCCCAGCAGCCGGCACAGGGCGTCGTTCACCCGGGTGAGCTTGCCGCGCTGGGCGCCGTGCAGCTCGGTGATGGCCATCCCGCTGGGGGCGTACTCGAACGCCTGGCGGAAGCTCTCCTCACTGGCCCGCAGGCTCTGCTGCTCGCGTTCCAGGCGGACCATGGCCCGCTGCATCTCGGTTCTGATCCGGGCGTTGCTGATCGCGATACCGGCCTGCTGGCTGAACATCTCCAGGGCCTCGCGGGTCCAGGCGCCGGGGCGGCGGCCGTTGCGCGGCCGGTCCACCGAGAGCACTCCCAGCAGCTCGCGGCCGAGGCTGTACATCGGGGCGAGCAGCATGTCCTCGGGATGCCACACGTCGCCGCGCGCGGGCAGCAGCTCGGGCCCGCTGCCACCGCCCCAGCTGGGGATGTCCGCCGCGCGGGCCCAGGAGCGGTCGTGCGGGACGAAGACCAGCGAGCCCCAGCTGTCACCGACGTTCAGCATCCGGTTCCAGGACTCGCGCGAGCCGACCTGGCCGAGGATGCTGCGGATGCCCTCGTCGCACTCGCCGTACTGGTCGTACTCCCAAACCGCGGCGACGACCAGGTCGCTGTCCTGGTTGACCAGGTTGACGGCGGCGCAGTCGAACCCCAGACCGGTGACCGCCCCCTCGACGACGGCCTGCAGGGTCCCGGTGAGACTGCCCGCGGCGTTGAGGTCCGCGACGATCCGGTTCAACGTACGCAGGGTCGCGAGCCGGACGTACGGCTCCGACTCGGTGTCCATCACGCACTCCCTCCGTGACATTCCGGGCAGCGTACTTCCGGGTGGACGCGCGTTGTTGCGTACGGGGTTCCTGTCATGACTATCGTCCGATTGCCAAACAAACTGAATCACAGGGAGCACACCTATCGGCACTCTGGGTCAGCAAATGAATGTCACTTGTGACCCAACTCACATAAGTAGTCAGCCCTGATAGCCCATTCATCCGGGGCAAACCCAGGCAATCCCCTCCACGGGGCTACCTCCTACCTCGGTCGAAGGTGACGCAACCTGAAGGCATCATCCGGCTAGCAAGGCTCAAGTGTTCACCCCCAGGGGTGAAAACCCACATTCCGCTCACTGTTCACTGCGATCTCCCCCACACTCGACCGTCCGAATCCCGCCTAGGACCTGCGACCGGGCCCTGACTCGGCCGCTGGGCCGATGCGGTGGGGGCCTCCGGCTCGATACCGTGCGTTTCGTGTACAACGCCGCGCTCCCCACGCCCCACTCCCCCGCCGGCTCCGCCGAGGCCGTCCAGGCCACGCCGGAGGAGTTCCGTGCCGCCCTGGGCCAGCTCGCCTCAGGCGTGGTCCTGCTGGCCACACACGATCCCGAGGACGGCCCGCGCGGCGAGGACATCGGGATGACCGCGACGGCCTTCCTGTCGGTGTCGCTGGAGCCGCCACTGGTGCTGGTCTCGGTCCGGGAGGACTCCCGGATGGAGGAGGCGCTGACCCGGGTCGACACCTGGGCCGTGTCCGTGCTGGCCGCGGACCAGCGGCAGACCGCCGCCCGGTTCGCGATGAAGGGGCGGGTCAGCGACCGGCTGCTCTTCGCCGACCTGCCGCACCACCGCGGCGAGGCCAGCGGAGCACCGCTGGTGGACGGCGCGCTGGCAACCGTGGAGTGCCGCACCGAGCAGCGGATATCCGCCGGGGACCACGTGCTGCTGATCGGCCGGGTGCTGGCGGCCCGGGTGGACCAGCGCGACGGCGCCCCGCTGACCTACTTCCGCGGCCAGTACCGCCACCTCGGCTGAGGCCGCCGCGCGGCCCAGCCCGGCAGGCGGCCCGGCCCGGCAGGCTCAGTCGAAGTTGCCGGAGCGGCCGCGCTTCAGGTCCGCCCGGCGCTTCTTGTCGGTCAGCCGACGCTCCACCACGCCCCGGCTCGGCCGGGTCGCGCGGCGGGTCCGCGGCGGCGGGGCCACCGCGTCGCTCAGCAGGGCCCCCAGCCGCACCGCGGCGGCCTCCCGGTTCCGCCACTGCGAGCGGTGCTCGGAGGCCCGTACGACCAGGACCGTGCCCTCCACCAGCCGACCGGCGAGGCGCTCCAGCGCGCGCTCCTTCCAGACCTGCGGCAGCGTGGCGGAGGCGGCGATGTCGTAGCGCAGCTCGACCTGGGTGTCGCTGGTGTTCACATGCTGCCCGCCCGGCCCCGAGGAGCGTGAGAAACGCCACTGGAGCTCGGCGTCGGGGAGGACGTACGAGCCGCGGACGCGGACGGGGAGAGACATGCCCCCATGATCCCCGCCCGGCCCCACCGGCCGCCAGGGGTTATCGCCGGTCGCCCGCCGGAGGCCGCAGGTCGGTGGAGGCCGCGTGGCGTGCGACCATCGTCCGGTGATCGAGCTCGGCTACTCGCTGTCCAACCGCTTCCCCGACCCCCCGCAGACCGACTACTCCTCGGCCGGCACCCGCGCCCTGCGGCACGACCTGTTCTGCGGCGACGTGTTCCTCGCCGTCGACGGCCGGGAGCTGTCCACCGCCTGGGGATGGGTGCCGGTGCTGGACTTCGCCTGGGCGCTCTGCGACATCGTCGAGCAGCTGGACCGCGACCCGGCCGGCGGGCGCAGCTCGCGGCTGCAGACCGCCGCGCTGGACTTCACCGAGTCCGCCGACCTGCTGCGGTTCAGCCGCCGGTTCAACTGGGTCGAGATCCAGGCCGACTGGGTGGACGAGGAACCGCTGACGATCCGCCACCCGGTGCTGCGTCACGAGGCCAGGGACTTCCTGCAGGACCTCGTCGCCGACCTGGTCGACATGCACGAGGGCCTGGACCGCAACGCCGCGGTGTGGGAACTCCAGTCCCGCTTCCCCCGCCTCCCGCTCCAGCCGTAGCCCCGGGCCCCGGCAGCGCACCCGGGCCCGGCAGCGCGCCCGGCCCCGGCCGCGGCCGGGACGACGTGCCTACCCGTGCGGCCGGGCCGGGACGGTGGGATGGGTACCGCGCCCGAGCAGGACGGCGGCGCCGGTACGGGAGATCTCGTGGAAGCCGAGGCGGTCGTAGAAGGCGCGGGCGCCGGCGTTCGCGGCCGACATGCCGAGGTGGACCCGGGAGACGCCGGACCCGCGCAGCGCCGCGAAGTAGGTGTCGATCATGGCGCGGCCCGCGCCCCGGCCCTGCGCCTCGGGCAGCAGGTCGATGTGCAGGTGCGCGGGGTAGTCGGCCAGCAGTGGAGTCAGCATCCACTCCGGATCATGCAGTTCGCGGATCCGGTGCGCGTCCAGGTCCCCGGGCGCGGGCTCGGCCGTCGGCGCCGGGTAGCCGGCCGCCACGGCCGGCAGCCACTCGCCGCGGAAGCGCGCCACAAACGCCGGCGTGTCCGCCGTGCCCAGGACGTAGCCGACCGGACGGTCGGCCGCGTCGGCGAGCACGAACGCCAACTCCGGCTCCAGCAGCAGATAGGGGCCGGTGAAGATGTCCGGCAGGATCCTCGGCTGCCGGTACAGCGCGGTCGCGTCCCGGCCGGCGTCGCCGGTGCGGACGCAGATCTCGTAGAGCGCCTCGCGGTCCGCGCTGCGGTAGGGACGGATGATCGGCATCCCGCCAGCCTGGCACAGCCGAGGGGATGCCGGGGAGTCCCGTGCGGGGATCACCTGGACGCCGCCGCCGGGGAGCGGCGCCGCGGACTACTCCTCCCAGAGCTTGCTGGTGACCAGGGTCCTGAGCTGGTCCAGGGTCAGCACCGGGTCGGTCCTGGTGGCCGCGGTGCCCTGCGAGGGCGCGTTGAACTCCATCACCACGACCCGCAGCCCGTCCGGTCGCATCAGGTCGGCGATCCGCTGGACCGCACCGGAGCCGCCCTTCTCCGAACCTTCCTGACGCAGGATCAGCTTGGAGCCGTCCGGCAGCACGGTCGCACCGGTGTAGTCCGGCTGGGTGCCTCCGGCCTTCCAGCGCTGAACGTTGACCTGGAACAGACCCGGGCCCTGACCGTCGTTCAGCAGCACGTCCGCGAAGCCGTCCTGGCCGTGCGGGCTGGTCTGGGTGATGCCCTTCGGAATCAGTACGCCGAGCCTGGCCAGGATCTCCTGGGCGCTCATGCCGATGCTCCGCGGGGCCGGAACCGGCTTCGGCGCGTGCAGCGAGGCCAGTGCGGTACTCCAGGCGCTGGACGTGACAAGGGCCTTCATCTGGTCGGTCGAGAGCACCGGGTCGGGCCGGGAGACCGGGGAGCCCTTCTCCTGGGCGGCGTTCCACTCGGACATCGAGACCTGGCGGCCGTCCGTGGCAGTCAGGAACGCGTCCCAGTCCTTCACCCCGGTCCGCTTGTCGGGGTACTCGTAGCCCTGCTGGATCAGCAGCACGCTGCCGTCCGCGAGCACGGTGCGCGTGCACTGCATGGTGGGGACGTAGGCGGGGTCCGGGCAGGACTGCCCCGGCCCGTTCGTGTCGACCGGCGTCGCCAGCCGGCTCAGCATGACGTCGATCTGCGACGCGCCCTTGCCGTCGTTGAAGACCACGCTGGCGCCGGCGACGTCGAACGGGCCCGGGCCACCGCTGCCGGTACCGTCCGCCTTGGTCACGGAGCCGGCCGGGAGCAGGCTCTTCAGGGTGTTGATCATCTGCTCCTTGCTGACCACGGGCCCCGCCGCCACCTGGGCGGGCGGGGGCACGGTGGCGCTGCGGCCGGATGCGGCGGAGCGCGAGGCACCGCCCGAGGCCGCACCGACGGTGGCGTGGCCGGGTGCCAGCAGGCCGGAGGCGAAGGTGCCGCCGATGCCGACCAGGGCCAGCGCGGTGACACTGCCCACGATGCCGAGGGTGCGGCGGCGGCCGCGACGGCGTCCGTCGGCGATACCGGCGTTCACCAGGGCGGTCAGCGGGGGTTCGTAGGAGTGCGCCGTGTCGTGCAGCGCGTCTGTGAGCTCGTCCTCAAAGGGCATGGCAAGGCCACCGTCTCGGGGTGTCGGGAAGGGTGAATTGCTGTGCTGGGCCTGCGGTGCTGCGGTGCGGTGCTGCGGTGCTTGGAACGGTCGGGCCGGTCTAGGTGCGGGCCAGGTCGCCGAGGGTGCTGCCGAGGATCGTGCGCAGCCGCGCCAGCGCGCGTGAGCTCTGGGTGCGGACCATCCCCGAGCTCAGCCGCAGGGCGGTCGCGGTCTCCTCGACGCTGCGGTCCTCCCAGTAGCGGAGCACCACCACGGCCCGGTCCCGGGCCGAGAGCTGGCCCAGCGCCTGCAGCAGGGCGAGCCGCAGAGCCGGGTCGCCCTCGGTCGCCGCCGCCTCCTCCGGCACATGGCCGGTGGGGCGTTCGTCGTTGCTCCGTCTGCGGCGATGGCTGAGGAACGCGCGGACCAGGACCGTGTGGGCGTACGCCGCCGGGTTGTCGGCGCCGGAGACCCGGCGCCAGTGCACGTACATCCGGCCGAGGGTCTCCTGCACGAGGTCCTCCGCGAGATGGGTGTCACCGCCCGCGAGCAGACAGGCCGTCCGGTAGAGGTGCCCGCTGCGCGCTCCGGCGAACTCCACGTACTCGTCGACCTGTGCGGCTTTCACCGGCGCCCCCGCCCTCGTCAGTTTTC
Source organism: Streptacidiphilus sp. EB129 (assembly GCF_041262645.1). Taxonomy (NCBI): domain Bacteria; kingdom Bacillati; phylum Actinomycetota; class Actinomycetes; order Kitasatosporales; family Streptomycetaceae; genus Streptacidiphilus; species Streptacidiphilus sp. EB129. Next base: position 64,276 of record NZ_JBGCCS010000034.1, on the reverse strand, counting down.
CGTTCTGCTTCTTTGACGCGGGCGCCTCCCGGGAGTGTTACACCGGTTCTCCGGGATCCTGCGAGCCGGGCTCCGCAACGCCCCTTCGTACGGGACCGTTCCCGCCGCGCGGTTCACCCGGGCCGGGCACGCCAACGGGCAGGTGCCCCGGGGAGCGAGACTCAGCTCGCACCCCGGGACACCTGCCCGCTGTGACTGCCCGGCGCGGCCGCCGGCGGTTCAGTCGCGGCTCACTTCCACCCGAGCAGGGCGAAGGCGGTGGCACCGTCGATGGACTCCCGGATGATGTCGGCGTGACCGGCGTGCCGCGCGGTCTCCTCGATCAGGTGCATCAGGATCCAGCGGCCGGAGCGCCGGGCGTCCTTGGGGAACCACGGCGCCTCCGGCAGCGGCACGGTGGCGTCCAGGTCCGGGAGCGCGGCGACGATCTCGGCGGTCTCGGCCTCGACCTGGTCGTAGAAGGCCAGCACCGCCTCGATCTCCTCACCCTCCACCAGCCGGTGCGAGTCGGACCAGTTGGTCACGTCCCGGGGCCGCAGGCTGGGCCGGCCGGCCAGGTCCACCCGGATCCAGTTGCTCTCCACCTCGGCGCAGTGCTTGACCAGTCCGGCCACGGACAGCTCGCTCGCGGTCGGACGGGACGTCGCCTGCTCGCGGGTCAGACCGCCCAGCGCGCGGCGCAGCGCGCCCCGCTGGGCCGCCAGGAACTGGAGCAGCGCGTCGCGCTCGTCGGTCTCTGCGGCAACAAGCGTCGGCATGGGGACCACCTGATTTCTCTCGGTTCCGGCTGAGTGGTCCCCACCGTAGGAGCTATCGCGGACAGATACGGTCCTGAATCAGCGCAGCGGGGGCAGCCGTTCCAGGAACACGTTGAAGGCGGTCGGTTCGACCTTGGTCACCCCCGCGAACGGATAGTTCATCTCGTTGATCAGGATCAGCGAGACCACGATCAGCGCGGCCAGGCTGAGCACCATCAGGCCGTGCGCCTTGCTGTTCGACAGGCCGAACAGGAAGGTGAAGCCGATGGTCAGCACGGCTCCGGCGACCAGGGCGATCCACAGGATCGGCGGGACGGAGTCCTCCACCTCGCTGAGCCGGGCCCGCCGCTCCGACGCCAGGTCCTCCACATGCGTGACCGCGTGCTCGTAGAGGACCTGCTGCTGCGGCGTGGTGGGCTGGTAGGAGAGCACGGAACCGCGGATGGCGTAGACGAGTTGGGTGGCCTGCGGGCTGCTCCGGTGCCCGGCCATCAGCTCCCACTCCTCGCCCTGGACGGTGTGCGCGTAGTCCAGGGTGTCCTTCTCGATCTGGGCGCCGAGCGGCAGCGGCATGTCCCGGGAGATCCAGTACACCCCGGCCAGGGCGTCCGCCTCCTTGAAGGTGGTCTGCCGCGCCGCGTCCACGCTGCTCCAGACCGCGATGACGACGAAGGCCAGCAGTACGGCGTAGATCACGCCGACGCCGGCGAAGATGAACCCGGCCACGTCGTTGTGGGACTCGCGGCGCGGATGGGGGACGAAGCGTTGGAGCAGCCACAGGCCGAGGACGACAACGGCCATGGCCGCGACGAACGTCCCCACGTCGGTCCAGCTCACCAGGCACCTTTCGAGGCGTTGGGGAATCAGCGAGCGGTACGGCCGGGGGCCCGGCAGGGGTGCGGACAGCTGCGGGCCGGGCCCCGGGCCGGGTCAGTCGCGCGGGCTGGAGATCTCGACGTTCTCCAGCACGCCCAGGGCGTCCGGCACCAGCACCGCCGCCGAGTAGTAGGCGCTGACCAGGTACTGGATCACGGCCTTCTCGTTGATGCCCATGAAGCGCACCGACAGCCCGGGCTCGTACTCGTCCGGGATGCCGGTCTGGTGCAGGCCCACCACGCCCTGGTTGTCCTCGCCGGTGCGCAGCACCAGGATCGAGCTGGTGTGGCCGCCGTTGACCGGGATCTTGTTGCACGGGAAGATCGGCACCCCGCGCCAGGACGGGACCGGGTCGCCGCCGATGTCCGCCGCGGTCGGGTAGATGCCGCGGGCGCTGCACTCGCGGCCGAAGGCGGCGATGGTGCGCGGGTGGGCCAGGAACAGCTTCGAGCCGCGCCGGCGGGAGAGCAGTTCGTCCATGTCGTCCGGGGTGGGCGGGCCGCCGTGGGTGCTGATCCGCTGCTCGTAGTCGGCGTTGGCGAGCAGGCCGAAGTCCGGGTTGTTGATCAGCTCGTGCTCCTGCCGCTCCCGCAGGGCCTCGACGGTCAGCTTGAGCTGCTGCTCGATCTGGTTCATCGGCTGGTTGTAGAGGTCGGCGACCCGGGTGTGCACCTGCAGCACGGTCTGCGCGACGCTCAACTCGTACTCGCGCGGTGCGAGTTCGTAGTCGACGAAGGTTCCCGGCAGTTCCTGCTCGCCCTCGTGGCCGGCCGCCAGCTCGATCGCGGCCTGGCCGTGTTTGTCCTGGGACAGCGCCGCCTCGGCGAGGAAGGAGACGATCTGCTCCTGCAGCGCCTCGGAGCGCGCCTCCAGTTCGGCGAAGGCCTGGCGCGGCAGCGACAGCAGGGTGCCGGCGGTGGCGGCGCGGGCGGTGAACTCCCAGACCGCGTCGGACTCGGTGAGCGCCTCGTCGCCGAAGTGGTCGCCGTTCGCGAGGGTTCCCAGCACCGCCTCGTGGTCGCCGAACTTGCCCTCGCCGATCTTGCGGATCTTGCCGTGGGCGACCACCAGCACATGGTCCACCGGGGTGCCCCGTTCGGCGATCACCTCGCCGGCCTCGAACTCGCGCTGGGCGAACCGCCCGGCCAGCTCGGTGAAGAGCGCCTCGTCGTCCAGGCCCCGCAGCAGCGGGAGTTCACCCAGGCTCGGGGGGACGATCCGCACCTCGGAACCGGTCTGCGCGAAGCTGAGCCGGCCCCGTCCGCTGGCATAGGTGAGCCGCCGGTTGACCCGATACGTGCCGCCGGAGACCTGGACCCAGGGCAGCATCCGCAGCAGCCACCGCGAGGTGATCCCCTGCATCTGCGGGGCCGTCTTGGTGGTGGTCGCGAGATTCTTTGCTGCCGCTGTGGCCAGGGCCGTCTGCTCGTCCGTCATTGTCTACTGCCTCCCAGAAACCGGTGTGGCCTGCCGTTCCAGGGTGGCGGCTGGGGATACCTGCCACCATTCCCCGAACGAGTGCGCATGTTCGACCGGTGCCTGGGGTAGTCGCAGTCTCTGTTCGCATATGACACAGGGATGTTGACCCTGCGTCAACTCAGCGGCCGGTGCCGGTCACGCTTCGTTCATGCCGCCGTCCAGGGCTGCCAGCAGGTGCGGCCAGGCCGGCGAGAGCGGGTCGATCAGACCGAAGTGCTCGATGCCCGGCAGCTCGACCAGCCGTACGTCGTCGCCCGCCTTCCCGGCCTGCGAGGCGTACTCGCGGCTCATCGCGACCGGGACGTCCTCGTCCTCGGTGCCGTGCAGCAGCGTCACCGGCACGCCCAGCGGCAGCAGCGCGGCCGGATCCGCCACCGCGTAGCGCTCGGGGACGGTACGGGCGTCGCCGCCCAGCAGCTTCGCGGTGGCGTTGTCGCCCAGGCCCCAACCGTCCGCGAGGTCCAGCGAGGCGCAGCCGGCCAGCGAGACCACCCCCTCCGGCTGCCAGTCGGTGCGCCACTGCGAGCCGGCCGGGAGCCGGCTGCGGGCCGCCGACCAGAGCGCCAGGTGGGCACCGGCCGAGTGGCCGACCAGGACGGTGCGCTCGGTCCTGATCCCGTGCGCGGCGGCGATCATGCCGAGCGCCTCGAAGAACACCGAGAGGTCGTCGAAGGTCCCCGGCCAGCCACCGCCGTGCGAGCCGACCCGGCGGTACTCCGGCACGACCACCGGGTAGCCGGCCCGGGCCAGCGCGTCGCCGAGCGGGCCGGTGTGGGTGCGGTCGTAGGCGACCTTCCAGAAGCCGCCGTGGATCAGCACCACCAGGGTGTCCCGGCGCGGCTCGCCGGGACGGGGCAGTCGCAGGTCGGCCACCTGTTCCGGGTGCGGCCCGTAGCGGGCGGTGTGGTCCGCCGGCGGCGCGCTGCGCTGCATCACGTCGGTGGGCCGGACGCCCGTCCGGACGCCGGTGGTGGTCGGGTTGCTCTCGCCGCTCATCGTCCGGTGCTCCTCACGCTGGGTCTTTCAGGTTGGCGGTCTCAGGCTGGTTCGACCGGTCGCCACAGCACCGGACTGGACAGGATCATCGTGCTCGCCGGCTGGCCGTACTCGGCGAGGCGGTCGATCAGCGCCTCGAACTCCGCCATCGACGCCACGGCCACCATCAGCACGCAGCAGGCTCCCCCGGTGACCCGGTGCAGTTGCAGGACCTCCGGCCACCGTGCCACGTCCGGGTCGCGCAGTACACACCTGGGCCCGTAGCACTGGACCTGCACCAGCGCGCTCACCGGACGGCCGGCCCGGACCAGGTCGACCTGGGCGTGATAGCCGGTCAGCACCCCCGCCTCCTCCATCCGGCGGACCCGCTCGGCAACGGCCGGCGCGGACAGGTTCACCCGGCGGGACAGCTCGTTGAAGGAGAGCCGGGCGTCCTGCTGCAACTCGGCCAGCAACCGCCGGTCCACCATGTCCATGCCTTCGCCTTCCAATCGTGAAGCCGTCGGGGCCGACTGCCTTGCGGATGATAAGCACAGTGCCCGAAACGGGTCGCGGCGGCCATTCAGCGAATGCCCTCCGACCTTCAGAATGGGCCTGACCAGGCATGCGGACCGAGGCGAGCAGGCAATGGAAACCTCAGCGGCAAGGACCCCAGCGGTGCAGACCACGACGACAGCGGTGCAGCCCAAGGTCGATTTCGGCCGATCCACCACCCCCTACGCCGCCTACGCGGGCATCGACGAGCTGCACGCGCTGCAGCACCCGCTGAGCAGCGAGCCGACCGAGCGGTCCTTCATCGTCGCGACCCAGGTGATGGAGCTGCTGTTCGGCCAGCTCCGCTACGAGTGGACGCTGGCCCAGCAGGCCCTGCGGGCCGACGACCTGTACGGCGCCGGGGTGGCGCTGCGGCGCGGTCTGGGCGTCCAGGACCTGCTGGCCGAGTCCTGGGGCCTGCTGGCGACGATGACCCCGGACGAGTTCAACGCCTTCCGTCCGGTCCTCGGCGAGGCCAGCGGCTTCCAGTCGTACACCTACCTCCACCTGGAGTTCCTGCTCGGCAACAAGAACGAGCGGATGCTCGCGCTGTACGCCGGCCACCCCCGGGTGCACGCCGAACTGGCCGAAACCCTGCGCAACCCCTCGCTCTACGACGACGCGGTCGCGGTGCTGCGGCGGCGCGGGGTCGACGGCCCGGACGCCTGGGAGACCGTCTACCGCGACCCGGCGCTGGCGGACCTGGCCCGGCTCGGCGAGCTGCTGCTGGACGTCGCCGAGCGGGTCACCCGATGGCGGCACCGCCATCTGATGTCGGTGAAGCGGGTGATGGGGGCGAAGCCCGGAACCGGTGGCTCCAGCGGCCTGAGCTGGCTGCGCAAGGCCGCCGAGGACGACGTCTTCCCCGAGCTGTGGAACGCCAGGAACGGACTCTGAGGGGCCATGCCGGACATCAGCACTACGTCAGTGACCCGCGCGGACTGTGTCAGGTCGGACGCGGCCGACCCGCTGCGCCACTTCCGTGATCGCTTCGCCCTGCCGAAGGACGTGCTCTACCTCGACGGCAACTCGCTCGGCGCGCTGCCGGCGCACACCCCGGCGCGGATCGCCGAGCTGGTGCACCGGGAGTGGGGCGAGGGACTGATCCGCAGCTGGAACGACGCCGGCTGGTACGACCTGCCGCGCGGCCTCGGCGAGCGGATCGCACCGCTGGTCGGCGCGGCGCCCGGGCAGACCGTGGTCTGCGACTCCACCTCGGTGAACCTGTTCAAGGTGCTGACCGCGGCGCTGCGGCTGCGTCCCGGCCGCCGGGTGCTGGTCTCCGAGCTCGGCAGCTTCCCCACCGACCTGTACCTGACCGAGGGCGTCGGGGCCGGCCCCGACCGCCGGCTGCTGGGACGGGACGGCGACGCGCTGGAGCAGCTGCTGGACCAGGACGTCGCCGTGGTCCTGCTCTCCCACGTCGACTACCGCACCGGGCGGCTGCAGGACATGGCCGCGGTCACCGAACTGGTGCACAGCCACGGTGCGCTGATGGTCTGGGACCTGTGCCACTCGGTCGGCGCGCTGCCGGTCGAACTGGACGCCTGCGAGGTCGACTTCGCCGTCGGCTGCAGCTACAAGTACCTCAACGGCGGCCCCGGCTCGCCCGCCTTCCTCTACGCGGCGGAGCGCCACCACGAGGCCGCCGCACAGCCGCTGAGCGGCTGGTTCGGCCATGCCGACCCGTTCGCCTTCGAGCCGGACTACCGCCCGGCCCCGGGCGTGGGCCGCTTCCTCACCGGCACTCCCCCGCTGCTCAGCCTGGCCGGGCTGCAGGCCGCGCTGGAGCTGTGGGACGAGGTGGACCTGGCCGCGCTGCGGACCAAAAGCCTCGCGCTGACCTCGCTGTTCCTGCAGCTCACGGCGCCGCTGGGGCTGCCGTCGCTGACTCCCGCCGCGCCGGAGCAGCGCGGCAGCCAGGTCTCGCTGCGGCACCCGGACGCCTACGCCGTGGTCCAGGCGCTGATCGAGCGCGGCGTGATCGGCGACTTCCGGGCCCCGGACGTGATGCGCTTCGGCTTCACCCCGCTGTACCTGTCGCACACCGACGTCTGGGACGCGGCGGAGGCGATCCGGGACGTGCTGGAGTCCGGCGTCTGGCGCGAGCCCCGCTTCGCGGCGGCCGCCGGGGCGGTCACCTGAGACGGTGGCCACCGGTACAGCAGCATGGACGTGAGACGGCCCTGTCGGCTGCCGCGTCCTGGTGCCAGAATGACCGGATGCACACCACTTCGGGACCCGCCCACCAGCGCAGCGGCCTCGGCCTCGCCCTCCTCTCCGCCTGCGCGTTCGGCGGCTCGGGGGTGGCGGCGAAGCCGCTGATCGAGGCCGGGCTCACGGCGATGCAGGTGGTGTGGCTGCGGATGGCGCTGTCGGCGCTGGTGCTGCTGCCCGTCGCGCTGCGGAACCGCGACCTGCCGCGGCGTCACCCGGGCCTGCTGCTGGGCTTCGGCCTGGTCGGGGTGGGGGCGGTGCAGTGCTTCTCGTTCTTCTCGATCTCCCGCATCCCGGTCGGTGTGTCGCTGCTGCTGGAGTACACCAGCCCGGCGCTGCTGCTCGGCTACGTCCGCTTCGTCCAGCGCCGCAGGGTGAGCCGTGCCGCCACCCTGGGCGTGGTGGCCGCCCTGGCCGGGCTGGCGCTGGTGGTGCAGTTCTGGGACGGACTCGGCGGCCTCGACCCGCTCGGGGTGATCTGCGCCCTGGCGGCGGCGCTCTGCTCGGTCGGCTACTTCCTGCTGTCCGAGCACGCCGGTTCCGCGTCCGGCGGCGATTCCGGCCGGCCACCAGTGGATCTGATCGCCATGACCGCGTACGGGCTGATCATCGGCACGGTCGTGGTGGCGCCGATCGCGCAGCCGTGGACCACGCACTGGCGGCTGCTCACCGGCGACGTCTCCATGGGCGGCACGCAGCTGCCCGCGTGGGCACTGCTCGCCTGGGTGGTGCTGATCGCGACGGTACTGGCCTATCTGACCGGGGTCGCCTCGGTGAGCAGGCTGTCGGCGCCCGTCGCCGGGGTGGTGGCCACCCTGGAGGCGGTGGTGGCCACGGTCCTGGCGTGGGTGCTGCTCGGCGAGCACCTGGCGCTGCCGCAGGTCGTCGGCGGCCTGCTGGTCCTCGTCGGCGCCTGCGTGGCGCAGACCGCGGCCGCGCCGTCGACCGGGACCCTCACCGTGCTGGAGGTACTGCCCACCGCCGAGGCCGAGCAGCAGCCGGCCACCCGCTGACCTGGGCCGTCGGAAACGGTACGGGTCCGTCCGGCCCTGTTGCACGGACGTGACAGTGGTTGCACAGATCCACGATGTTCGACTGACAGGCTTCTCTCATCGCACAGAGCAACAGGGATTCGAACGCGGCTCGGGCGACACCAACCACCACAACAGCTTCCCCGGGGGAACCGCCATGTCCGCTCGTGCCCGCGTCACCACCGCCGCCGCCATCGCCCTGACCGCCGCGATCACCGGAGGCACCGCCCTCCTCCCGACCGCCGCACACGCCGCCACCCCGGCCTCGCCGCTGACCATGACGGTCACCGGACCGAGCAGCAACGCCGGCTCCCTGGTCCCCGGCGGATCCCCGGAGACGCTCACCGTGACGGTCACCAACCCCACGGCGACCGCGCAGCAGTTCGCTCCCGAGGTGAGCGGCTCGGCCCACGGCGCGCTGTCGATCGATGCGCCGGACGTCGCCTTCGCAGTCAGCGCCCGGAACGCCCCGGCCACCGACAGCTCCATCGGCGGCCAGGACGAGGGGCTGATCGGCGCCTTCTACCCGAAGGGCGGACACTTCGGCGACCACTTCACCGTCCCCGCGCACACCAGCTACAGCTGGCTGATCACCCTCGGGGCCACCAAGTCCTGGCCGCTGAACGACGACTCGCTGAAGTTTGACGTCAACGGCGACGCCGGCCGCCTGAACTCCGCTCTGACCTTCAAGGTGGGCACCGGGCACACCGGCGGCCCGGTCGTCGAGACCCTGAGCGGCGGCACCACCCTGGCCCCCGGCCAGCCGCTCGTGGAGACCCTCAGCGTCACCAACCGGACCGGCGCGGCCATCGCCTCGCCGTGGAACAGCTACCTGGACGGCGCGATCACCCCCGGGGTGGATCTCGGGTACGAGGTGTGGACCGCCGGGCACTGGGTCCCCCTCACCCACGGCGGCGCCCCCCTGCCCGCCATCCCGGCCGGCCTCGCCGACGGCGCGACCGCGACGTACAAGCTCCGGATCACCGCCACCGGCTACCACGCCGCGCAGTCCTCGGTGAAGACCACCCTCAGCTTCGAGAGCGGCATCGGCTACCCGATCGACGGCGCCTCCCGGACCCTGACGGTCTACCGCACGGCCCAGCCGGGGACGCCCGGCGGCGGCACCACCACTCCGGCGCCCACACACGGCGCCACCACCCCGAGCACGTCCGCGTCCGCGTCCCCGTCCGGCGCCGCCTCCGCGCCCGCCTCGCAGGTCCCCGCCGGCGCCTCGCTGGCGCACACCGGCGGCGGCAGCGACACCGGTGTTCTCCTCGGCGGCGCGCTCGCCTTCGTCGGCGCCGGTCTGGCCCTGATGGCCGGCCTCAAGCGCCGCGCCCGCCGGAGCTGACCGGACGTCACCCGCGACTGTGGGCCCCGAGGCGAATCCGCTTCGGGGCCCACAGCCGTCCCGGGGCACGCAGCCGCTTCGGAGCACTCGGCCGCTTCGGAGCACTCGGCCGCCCTGGAGCACGCGGCCGTACTCCGTCAGGCGCCGAGGGTGGGGGTCATCCGGGTGCTGACGGCGATGCGGTTCCAGGAGTTGATGGTGAGGATCGCCGCGATCAGCTGGGCCAGCTCGGCCTCCTCGAAGTGCTTCGCCGCGCGGTCGTAGACCTCGTCCGGGACGAAGCCGTCGGTCAGCACGGTGATCGCCTCGGTCAGCGCCAGCGCCGCCTGCTCCTTCTCGGTGAAGACCGCGCCGGCCTCCTCCCAGGCGCTGAGCAGGTAGATCCGCTCCTCGCGCTCCCCGCCCCTGCGGGCGTCGCGGGTGTGCATGTCCAGGCAGAACGCGCAGTGGTTCAGCTGCGAGGCGCGGATCTTGACCAGCTCGGCGAGGGTCGGGTCGAGGCCCTTCTGGGCGGCCCGGTCGAGGGCGACCATGGCCCGGTAGACCTCGGGGGCGAGCTTGGCCAGGTTGATCCGGTGGCCGTCCATGTGGCTGTGGTTCTCTGTCGTCATAGGACCACCCTAGGGTTCAAGTACCACAGGAGTATGGTCCATTCCTATGGCAGAACAGTGGGCCAATCGACGTCCGGAACCCGCCCCGCCCGGCGGCCGCGACCTGTACCTCGACCTGGATCTCAGCGGCCCTGAGGGGATCAGGAGCTCCCTGATCCGGGCACTGCGGGACGCCGTCCGCAGCGGGCGGCTCGCGCCGGGGACGCGGCTGCCGCCGTCGCGGACGCTCGCGGTCGACCTCGGCGTCGCCCGCAACACCGTCGCCGACGCATACGGGGAACTGGTCGCCGAGGGCTGGCTGACCGCCCGCCAGGGCTCCGGCACCCGGGTCGCCCCACGCACCGCGCCCGCCACCACCCGCAGCACCCCGCCCCGCGGCGGCTCGGCCCGCGGCACTGCGCCCCGCGCCGCTCAGGCCGGCACCGCGACGTCCCGCAGCGCCCAGGCCGACACCGCTCAGGCCCGTACCGCTCAAGCCCGCGCCGGCACGGTCCCCGGCGGCTCGGCCGACGCGCGCGGCGGCGCGCCCACGGGCGGGTGGGGGCGCAGCCCCTTCGCCGCCGGGGACGGGATCACCCACAGCCTGTACGCGGGCTCGCCCGACGTCTCGGCCTTCCCCCGCTCCGCCTGGATCGCGGCCACCCGCCGGGCACTCACCCGGGCCCCCAGCGAGGCCTTCGGCTACGGCGACCCGCGCGGCCGGGTCGAGCTGCGCCACGCACTGGCCGACTACCTGGCCCGCGCCCGCGGGGTCCGCACCGACCCGGACCGGATCGTGGTCTGCGCCGGGTTCGTCCAGGGGCTGTCACTGCTGAGCCGGGTGCTGCGGGCGGACGGAGCCCGACGGCTCGCCGTGGAGGGCTACGGGCTTGCCCACCACCGGAACCTGATCACCGCGGCCGGACTGCACACCGACCCGCTGACGGTCGACCGGCACGGCGCCCGGGTCGACGACCTGGCGCAGCTGCCACGGTGCCGCGCGGTGCTGCTCACCCCCGCGCACCAGTTCCCCACCGGGGTCCCGCTGCACCCGGACCGGCGCGCGGCCGTCGTCGACTGGGCCCGCGCGACCGGCGGTCTGGTGCTGGAGGACGACTACGACGGCGAGTTCCGCTACGACCGGCAACCGGTGGGCGCGCTGCAGGGGCTGGACCCCGAGCGGGTGGTCTACCTCGGCACCGCCAGCAAGAGCCTCGCCCCCGGGCTGCGGCTCGGCTGGATGGCGCTGCCCGAGCGGCTGGTGGACCGCGTCGTGGCGGCCAAGAACGCCGACGAACGCCACCCCGCCGTGGTGGACCAGCTCACCCTGGCCGAGTTCATCGGCTCCGGCGGCTACGACCGGCATCTGCGCGCGATGCGGCTGCGCTACCGCCGCCGCCGGGACCGGCTGGTCGCCGAGCTCGCCGACCGCGCGCCCTCGGTCCAGGTCAGCGGTATCGCCGCCGGTCTGCACGCGGTGCTCCGGCTGCCGCCGGGCACCGAGCGCGAGGCGGTCAACGGCGCCGGCTGGATGGGTCTGGCGGTCCAGGGCCTGGACGACTTCCGCTACCCGGGCAGCCCCGCCGCGTACCCGGACGGGCTGGTCGTCGGCTACGGCACCCCGCCGGACCACGCCTTCTCCGGCGCGCTGGACTCGCTCTGCCAGCTCCTGGACGCCCTCGGCTGAACCAGGAAGGTGACGCCGTAGACGGCCGTCGCCGCGGCCATGATGGCGAAGCTCGGCGGGACGCTGGGGAACACCGCGCTGGCGGCCAGGCCGATCCACATCTCCGCCACCGCCAGCCCCGCCGACAGCGCCAGACCGTGGAACGGACGGCTGGTCAGCCGCAGCGCCGCACCGGCCGGTGCGGCGAGCAGGCCGAGCAGCAGCAGCGAGCCGACCGCCTGGGTGGCCTCCCCGGCGCAGGCGCCGACCAGGGCCAGGAAGCCCAGGCCCAGCGCGCGCACCGGGACGCCCCGCGCGGCGGCGACGGCCTCGTCCAGGGTGGCGAACAGCAGCGGCCTGGCGATCAGCAGCAGCAGCACGCAGATCGCCGCCCCGACCAGCACCGCGACCAGGGTCTGGCTGCCGTCGAGGCCGAAGATCGAGCCGAACAGCACGCTCGTCCCGGCGCCGCCGACCGCACCGCTGCGCGAGGTGGTGTAGACGGTGAGGAAGAACGAGCCCAGGCCGAGGATCCAGGCGAAGGCGCTGCCGATGACCACGTCGTCGGCGCGCCCGGCCCGGCCGATGCCGGCCAGCAGCAGCCCGCCGCCGACGCAGCCGACGAACAGGCCCAGCCGCAGGTCGTAGCCTCCGGCCAGGGCGGCCATCGAGGCGGTGAAGGCGACATGGCTCAGCGCGTCCCCGGTGAACACCTGGGCGCGCAGCACCAGGAAGTACCCGACCAGGCCGGAGGCGAGCGCGATCACGGTGCCGGCGAGCAGCGCGTTGTGGAAGAAGCCCTGGGACCAGACGGCCCCGGCGGCGCCGGCGGCGAGCAGGTCGGTCATGCCAGACCTCCCGAGACCCGGGCCGACCCGGCAGCGGAACCCCGGGCCGAGGCGCGCAGCAGGCGGACGGCTTGCGCCCCCAGGAAGGCGGCGAAGGCGAAGCTGGTCACGAAGAATCCCAGCGGGTAGTCCCAGTAGAACGCGGCGGTCAGACCCGCCCAGGTGACGGCCAGTCCGATCAGCACGGTCAGCGCCAGGCTGAGCCCGGGGCGGGCGGTGAGCACCTGGGCGGTGGCGGCGGGCAGCACCATCAGCGCGAACACCAGCAGCGCGCCGGTGATCTGGGCGGCCTCGGCGGTCGCCGCGCCGAGCAGGACCAGGAAGACCGTCGACAGCAGCCGCACCGGCACTCCGCGTCCGGCGGCGACCTGCGGGTCGACCGAGGCGAACAGCAGCGGGCGGCCGATCAGCGCGAGGACCAGCAGCACCGCCGCGGCGACCGCGGCGAGCACGGCGACCTGGCCGGTGGTGATCCCCAGGAAGCTGCCGAACAGCATCGACTCGGGGCCGGACAGCAGGCCCTTGTAGAGGGCGACGAAGAGGTAGCCGCAGGCCAGCAGGAAGGCCTGGACGGTGCCGGTGACGGCGGCCTCCTGGGCCCCGCCGACCTGACCGCCCGCCACGCCGCGTCGCCGGTCGGCCCGCGAACCGCGCTGCAGCAGGGCGATGACCAGCGCCGCGGCGATGCAGAAGCCGAAGTAGCCGAAGCCGACGCCGATCCCGACCAGAGTGGCGAAGGACGCGCCCGGGAAGGCGACCACCGAGAGCGTGTGCCCGGCGAAGGTCTGCCGCCGGAGCACCATGAACCAGCCGATGGCCCCCGCGACCACGGCGACCACCGCGCCGGCGCGGAAGGCGTTGACCATGAACGGGTAGGACCACATCTCCTGGAAGTCGTTGAGCAGGTTCCAGGACCAGGGCGCCGACCCTGCCTCAGCCAGCAGCATGACGGCTCCCGTGCTGCTGCGGCGGCTCCGGCTGGCCGACGACGACCAGCCGGCCGTCGCTGGTGCGCAGCACCTCGATCGGGGTGCCGTACAGCCGGGTCAGCGTCTCGGCGGTGATCACCTCGGCCGGGGTGCCGGCCACGGCACCGCCCTCGGCGAGGTACACCACCCGGTCCAGGTGGTGCAGGATCGGGTTGACGTCGTGGGCGACCATCACCACGGCCACCCCCTGCTCATGGCAGATCCGTCCGATCAGCGCGGCCACCGCGCTCTGGTTGGGCAGGTCGAGGCTGTCCAGCGGCTCGTCCAGCAGCAGCAGCTCCGGGCGGCGCACCAGTGCCTGGGCGATCAGCAACCGCTGCTGCTCGCCGCCGGAGCACTGGCCGATCGGGCGGTGCGCGTAGGCGCCCGCGCCGACCAGCTCGACGGCCTCGTCGACGACCGCCTGGTCGGCGCGCCGGCGGCGGCCGGGCAGCGGCACGCCCCAGCGGTCCCCGTCCAGGCCGAGCCGGACCACGTCGACGCCCCGGATTCGCAGGTTGGCGTCGAAGCTGCGGCGCTGCGGCAGGTAGCCGATCCGGGCGTTGTGCTGCCCGGGCCGCCCGCCCAGGGTCCTGACCTCACCGGCGGACGGTTCCATCACGCCCAGCAGCACCTTGACCATGGTGGACTTGCCGACCCCGTTGGGCCCGAGCACCGCCACGAACTCCCCGGCCCGGACCGTCAGGTCGACGCCCGACCACAGCGTCCGCCCGCCGCCGCGCACGGCGGCTCCGCGCAGCTCCGCCACCGGCTGCGGCACGGGCCGCGCGGTGCGCTGGGATATGTCGTCGAGTGCACGGTCGACGGTACGCGGATTGGTCATGCATCACTTCCCGGGTCGGTGGAACGAGTACCAGGCTAGTTGGAAACGGTTTTCATCACTAGTCCAATCGGGGTAACGATGACAATCATTACCGAATCTTGACCTCGGCCGCCTCCTCCCATCAAGGGCGCGCCAAGACCGTCCGGCCCGGCGCTAAGGACCCGTCAGGAAACGACGGGATCAGGCCACCGCTGCCCCAGCATGAGCGGGCGCGGATTCAGCAGAGGCACGAGGGGCGGACGGACATGGTCACGGAGATCACCGACGAGGAACGCGACGATCCGGCGGTTCCCGAGCCGCCGGATCGGCACGAGGGGCGGGACAAGCTCTCCGCGCTCGGCGGCCTGGCCGCCCTCTCACTGGACGCCATGGCCTCCGTCGCCTACGGCCCGGAGGCCATCGTCCTGGTGCTCGCCACCGTCGGGGCGCGCGGGCTCGGCTTCACCCTCCCGGTCACCGTCGCCATCGCGGTCCTGCTGGGCGTGCTGACCTTCTCGTACCGCCAGGTCATCGCGGCGTTCCCGGACGGCGGCGGCTCCTACGCCGTCGCGAAGACGCACCTCGGTCGGCGGACCGCGCTGGTCGCGGCCGCCTCGCTGGTCATCGACTACGTGCTCAACGTGGCCGTCTCGGTCACCGCCGGGGTGGCGGCACTGACCTCCGCCTTCCCCTCGCTCTACCCGGACCGGCTGCTGCTGTGCCTGCTGGTGCTGGCCCTGGTGACCGCGATCAACCTGCGCGGGATCGCCGAGTCGGCCCGGGTCTTCATGATCCCCACCGCCGTGTTCGTGCTGTCGATCCTGGCCGTAATCGTGGTCGGCCTGCTCCGCAGCACCCCGGCCGGGGTGCTCGCCACCGGGCACGCCCAGCTCGCCGGTGACGCCGGCTCGGTGGGCGTCCTGCTGCTGCTCAGGGCGTTCGCCTCCGGCTGCTCGGCGCTGACCGGCGTGGAGGCCATCGCCAACGCCGTCCCCTCCTTCCGCACGCCCCGGGTCAAGCGGGCCCAGCACACCGAGGTGGCCCTCGGCGCGCTGCTCGGCGTCATGCTGATCGGCCTCGCCGTCCTCATCGGCCGGTTCCACCTGCAGCCGGTCGACGGGGTCACCGTGCTGGCGCAGCTCACCGACGCCTCGCTGGGCCACGGCTTCGGGTTCTACCTGGTGCAGTTCGTGACCATGCTGCTGCTCGCGCTGGCCGCCAACACCTCCTTCGGCGGGCTGCCGGTGCTGCTGCGGCTGCTGGCCCGGGACAACCACCTGCCGCATGTGTTCGCGCTGCGCTCGGACCACCAGGTCTACCGGCACGGCGTGGTCGCGCTCGCACTGGCCTCCACCGTGCTGCTGGTGGCCTCCGGCGGCGATGTGAACATGCTGGTCCCGCTGTTCGCCATCGGGGTGTTCGTCGGCTTCACCATCTGCCAGGTCGGCATGGTCCGGCACTGGTACGGCTGCAGGGTCCCCGGCTGGAAGGGGAAGGCCGCGCTGAACGGGTTCGGCGCGCTGCTCACCGCCGCCGCGACGGTGGTGGAGACCGTCACCAAGTTCACCGAGGGCGCGTGGATCATCTGCCTCACCCTGCCCGCGCTGGTCTGGCTGTTCGCCGGGATCCGCCGCTCGTACGAGCGCATCGGCAGGCAGCTCGGCCTCGGCGCCGTCCCGCGGACGCCGCGTCGGCAGCACTCGCTGGTGGTGGTCCCGGTCGGCACGCTGTCCCGGCTGACCTCGGAGGCCCTGTCCGCCGCCGTGTCGCTGGGCGACGAGGTGATCGCGGTCACCGTGGTCCCCGAGGACACCGACGCCGAGGACCGCGCGGCGGCGGAGTCGCTGCGCCGGGACTGGGAGCTGTGGGCGCCGAGCGTCCCGCTGGTCGACATCCCGTCCCCGCGCCGGGAGCTGGCCCGCCCGCTGGTCGGCTACCTGCGCGAGCTGGCGACCGAGCACGCCTACGACCGGATCACCGTGCTGATACCCGAGGTCGAGCCGGCCCACTGGTGGCAGTGGCCGCTGCACAACCAGCGCGGCGCGCTGATCTCCCGCGCGGTGCGCCGCCGGACCCAGGCGTCGGTCTGCCGGCTGCGGCTGCGGCTGGACGCCGTCTGACCCACCCGCACCGGGCTTGCCGGGCGGCCGGTTACGCTTCCCGCGACCGACTGGCGGGCCGACGGATCGAGTGGGCGTGATCGAGGAGAGCAGCGGCGCGGCGCGGCTGGAGCAGCTGCCACCGCGCCCGGCCGCCGGCCTGCCGCTGCCCGGCGCAGAGGTTCGGGTCGGAGCCGGGGCCGGGCGGGTGCTGCGGCTGCTGATTCGGGTCTGCGGGCTGACCGTGCTGGGCGGGTTCGCGGCGCTGATCATCGGCGTCGGGACGCTGCTGCTCGGCCCGTTCCTGGTGGAGTGGCTGGACCAGCCCGGGTTCGAGGCCTGGCGCACCGTGCTGGTGGCGGTGGCGATCCAGGGCATGCCCTTCCTGCTGCTCGGCACGGTGGTGTCCGCCGCGATCAGCGCGTTCGTCCCGGCCCGGCTGCTGACCCGGGTGCTGCCGGCGAACCCGGTGCTGGCCGTGCCGGTGGCCGGGGCGGCCGGGGCGCTGCTGCCCGGCTGCGAGTGCGCGTCGGTGCCCGTCGCCGCCGGGCTGATGCGGCGCGGGGTGGCGCCGGCCGCCGCACTGGCCTTCCTGCTGTCGGCGCCCGCGATCAACCCGGTGGTGCTGGTGGCCACCTCGATCGCCTTCCCCGGCCGGCCGGAGATGGTGCTCGCCCGGCTGCTCGCCTCGCTGGGCGCGTCGCTGGCGATGGGCTGGCTGTGGCTCCGGCTCGGTCGCCCGGAGTGGCTGCGGCTGCCGCCGTCCCCGGCGGACGACGCGGAGCCCGGCCACCGCTGGGACACCTTCCTGAGCACCCTGCGGCACGACTTCCTGCACGCCGGCGGGTTCATGGTGGCCGGGGCGGCGGCGGCCGCCACCTTCAACATCGCGGTACCGCCGAGCCTGCTGCAGCTCTTCTCCGCGCATCCGTGGCTCTCGGTGCCGCTGCTGGGAGCGCTGGCCGTGGTGCTGTCGATCTGCTCCGAGGCGGACGCCTTCGTGGCCGCCTCGCTCAGCGGGTTCTCGATGACCGCGCGGCTGGCCTTCGTCGTGGTGGGGCCGACGGTGGACCTCAAGCTGATCGCCCTCCAGGCCGGGACCTTCGGCTGGGCCTTCGCCGCCCGCTTCTCGGCCGCGACCTTCGTCATCGGCGTGCTGTGCAGCGCGGTGGTCGGCGGGTGGCTGCTGTGAGGGGCCTGCTCCGACGGCACGGGTCCGCGCTGCTGCTGACCGCGGTGGGCGCCGCGCTGCTGCGGATCAGCCTGTTCAGCGAGCTGTACCTGCGCTACGTCAAGGAGGGGCTGCGGCCGCTGCTGGTGATCGCCGGAGTGGTGCTGGTCCTGCTCGGTCTCTCCGCCCTGCTCCCCCACCGCCGCCCCCGCCGGGAGCACCGGCCCGACCCCGGCCACACCCACACCCACGGCGGAGCCCGCCCGCACCGGGGGCCGCGGAGCGCCTGGCTGCTGGCCGTGCCCGCGCTGTTGCTGCTGCTCGCCGCGCCGCCCGCGCTCGGGTCGTTCATCGTCGCCCGCGACGGCTCGGGGACCATCGCCCGACAGGTCGACTTCCCCCGGCTGCCGCCGCACGGCACCCTCTCACTGAGCCTCAGCGAGTTCGCCGCGCGCGCCGTCTGGGACCCGGCCGAGTCGCTCCGGAGCAGGACCGTCCGGCTCACCGGCTTCGTCACCCCGGGCGGGGCCGGCTCCTGGCGGCTCAGCCGCATCATCGTCAGCTGCTGCGCCGCCGACGCCCGCGCGGTCGCGGTCACCGTCCACGGCCCGGCCGCACCCCCGGACAACACCTGGGTCGTGGTGACCGGCAGCTGGGATCCCGGATCGACGGCCCCCACCCTCGACGTGACCGCGCTCCGCGTCGTCCCGGCCCCGAAGAATCCCTATCGGGACCTCCCGCCGGCCGGTTGAACCGGCACAGGCCGCCGACACTCCTTCAACTGGCGTGAGGGCCGGACCCCATGGCGGTCACCCCCAGTGGTCGGGGCCGCCGCCGTCCCACCAGACCGTCTTCGGGTCGGTGAGGTCGGCGGCCTCGATCCCCGCGCGGCCGACGAACTCCGCGACGTCCTCCAGCGCGTAGGCCTTCCCCACGGATATCCCGCCGATCTCCACCCGCCGGTACGGCGGATCCTCCTCGATGCCGAGCCCGTGGACGACGATGTGCGCCCGACGGACCTGGTCCTGCGTCCCCGAAGCCGCCATGGAGGTCTCGTTCATACCCCCCAGACTTCGGCCCGGCCGCCGCCACCGCTCGCGGAACTGGCCCAGACGCGCGCGAACAGCCCGCGAATTCCCCCCTGCTACGGCGTGTCCCGGCGACGCGGGCGGCACCGCATGCGGCCCGCTCGCAGCGGGTGTAAGCAGGGGAGATGGACACGCGGGAGCGGATGGTCGGGGAACGGGCCCCCTGGCGGCCGGGCAACGGCCTGGTCGCCATTCCGCTGGCCGCGATCGCGCTGATCGCGGTGGTCGACATCCTCTCGCCGCCGGACGTCCATCTGGGGCCGCTGCTCGTGGTCGCCCCGGCCTTCACCGCCGCGTTCGCCGGTCCCCGGCTGACCGGGCTGCTGGGATTGCTGTCGGTGCTCACCCTGGTGAGCATCGGCCTGGCCCGGGGGGTGATCGGCACCGAGAACCTGATCGTGCAGATCAGCTCGCTGGTCGCGCTCTCGCTGCTGCTGGTGGTCTTCTGCCAGGTACGGGAACGCCACGAGGGCGAGATGACCCGGGTCAGGTTCGTGTCCGAGGCCACCCAGCGGGTGCTGCTGCCGCCGCTGCCCGAGGAGGCGGGGCCGTTGCGGCTGGCCTCCGTCTACCGCTCGGCCGAGGCGGGCACCACCGTCGGCGGCGACCTCTACGCCCTGGCCCGCACCTCCAGCAGCACCCGCCTGATCATCGGCGACGTCCGCGGCAAGGGCCTGGTGACGCTGGGCGCCACCGCGATGCTCACCGGTGCCTTCCGTGCCGCCGCGCACCGGCAGTCGGCGCTGCCGGAGCTGGTCGCCTACCTGGAGGGCAGCGTCTGCTGGGGCCTCAGCGAGTTCACCGAGGGCGAGGGCGACATCGGCGAACGCTTCGTCACCGCGCTGATCCTGGACATCCCCGACGACGAGCCGGTGCTGCACCTGATCACCTGCGGACACCCGCCGCCGCTGCTGCTGAACCCGCGCCGCGGCGCCGTCCCCCTGCAGGTCGACCGGCCCGCCCCGCCGCTCGGCCTGGGCTCGCTGTCGGACACCCGGTACGACGCCGTCACCTTCCCGTTCCAGGCCGGCGACCTGCTGCTGCTCTACACCGACGGACTGATCGAGGCCCGCGACCACCACGGCGCGTTCTACCCGCTCCCCGAGCGCGCCGCCCGCTGGAGCGGCCAGGCCCCCGCCCGCTTCCTCGAACGCCTCTGGGCCGACCTGGTGGACCACATCGGCAGCACCCCGGACGACGACATCGCCCTCATCGCCGTCCAGCGCGACGCCGCCTGATCCCCCGCCACCGGCGACCACCCCCCGAACGCCGACAGCGGCGCCGTGCCGCCGGCCACGTACCGGTACGGCGTACCCGGTACGGCGTGGTCGGCGGCACGGCGCCGCTGCGGGGCCTGCGGTCAGCCGCGCTACAGCTTGGCCAGGCCGGCCATCAGGTCGTCCTGGTTCATCACCGGCGCGAAGCTCACCTTGGCGTCGAGTTCCTGGAACGCCGGCTCGGCCAGGCGCGGGATGTCGGAGGTGTCCTTCATGTCGAACACGAAGAACGCGGTGCGGTCGCCGTCGACCGACGTGAAGAACGCCGTCTCGGGCTTGATCTGCTCCGCCAGGTTCTGCAGGACCACCTGCAGCCGACCGGCCTTCAGGGCACGGCTTCCCGCCGCGGCGTCGATGCGGACGGTCATGAGAGTGCGCACGTGATGCTCCTCGCTGTGCTGACTGTGTGTTCTGGCTCTGCGTGCTGACTGCCCCCCGGTAACACCCCCATGCTGGGCGGCGCGGCGCCCGACCGCCCGCCCGGACGGCTGAACGTGTGACGGCCGGCCCGGTCCGCGCTACTCGGTGCGCAGCGCCGTCGCCGTCCGGGCCCGCGCGGCCCAGCCGGCCGGGAGCAGCGCGCCGGCGGTGGCGATGACCAGCCCGCCCAGCAACAGCGGTACCAGCAGCGGCAGCCGGTAGACCGAGAGGTCCACCGCCGGGATCCCGGTGCCCGCCGCGCGGCCCATCACCGGCAGCACGGAGTGGTGCACCGCGATGCCGATCGGGACCCCGACCGCACCGGCCAGCAGGCCGATGCCGGAGACCGAGGTGACCACCATGGCGACGGTCTGCCGCGGGGCCATCCCGAGCGCCTTGAGCACCCCGAAGTCGTGGACCCGTTCGCGGGTGTCCAGCAGCACCGTGTTGAGCACGCCGAGTCCGGCCACCGCGACCAGCATCGCGGTGAGCATCGCGGCCAGCCCGTCCATGGCGATGATCGTCGGGCTGATCCGCTGCTGGGTGGGCAGCGCGGTGATGCCGAGCGGGCTCAGCGCCCGGTTGAGCGAGGCCAGGTAGGCGACGCCGTCGGTACCCGGGGTGAGGTCGACACTGTACTGCGTCGAGCCCGGCAGGACGAAGGCGTCGAGCCCGGCCAGCGTGGCCTGCTCGGTGTAGAGGGACTGGTGCAGCGACAGCACCTCGCCGACGATCCGCACCGGGACGCGGTGCCGGTTGTCGGTGAGGGTGACGGTGTCGCCGACCCGGGTGCCGGTGGCGGACAGCAGGCCGGCCGGGGCGACCACCTGGCCCGGTCCGTCGATCCAGTGCCCGGAGACCATCTGGTACCCGGCCCAGGACGAGTCGCCCTGGAACGAGAACACCTGGGTCGCGCCGGCCAGACCGGCCACCCCGACCTGGGTCATGGTGGTGCCGAACCAGCTCCGGGTGCCGTGCTGCGCGCCGATCACGGCGGCGACGGCGTTGGGGTCGGCCGTCCTCATCACCGCGCCCGGGTTGTCGGAGAAGCTGAAGTCCGGCACCGTCACCGCGCCCGCGTTGTCCCGGCCGATGCCGTTCTCCACGTCGCCCAGCGACAGCGCCAGGCCGACCCCGAAGGTGGCGCCGACGGTGCCGAGGAGCACCGCGGCGACCATGGTCGCCGACCGTCCGGGCCGGGCGAACGGGTGGGCCAGGCCCAGGCTCAGCGGACGCGGCAGCGGAGCCCGTCCCAGCAGCCGCCGGACCGCGCGGCCGCGGCCGGCCCGTGGGGTGCGGCCGACCGCGAGCGCCTCGGTGGTCGACAGCCGGCCGGCCCGCAGGGCGGGAACCAGCGCGGTGGCGGCGGCGGTGGCGAGCACGGCGGCCGGGACGGCCAGGTCGACCCAGAGCGGGATGCCCGGCGCCCCGATGCCCAGGGCGCCGCCCTCCTGGTGCAGCACCGGGATCGCCAGCAGGTTGCCGAACGCGACGCCCAGCACGCTGCCGGCCGTCGCCGGGATCAGCGCCTGCCCGACGTAGCCGCGGACGATCTGCGCCGGGGCGAAGCCCAGCGACTTCAGGATCCCGATCCGCCGGGTCGCGGCCCCCACGGCGCCGCTGACCACGATGCCGATGATCAGCACCGACATCACCAGCCCGAGCACCCCGAAGGCCACCACGAACGGCACATAGGTCGCCGAGTTCCTCGCCGCGGCCTGCCTGACCGGCAGGTACGAGGCCGCCTCGCCGATCGCTCCGGCGGGGACCGCGGCGGCGATCGCGTCGCGGTCCGCGGCGACCTGGGCGTCGGTGCCGGCGCTGCTGAAGCGGTAGAGCATCTGGTAGCCGGCGGTGCTGCCGGGCGCCGTCAGCGCCGCCGCCTCGGCCGGCGACACCCAGGCGTCGGCGCTCCGGCCCACCGACGCGGCCAGACCGACCACGGTCAGCGTCGGCCTGCCGGGCAGGTCGGGAAGGGTGATCCGGTCGCCCACCCCGACCGGGTCGTTGTCGCCGAGGCCCAGCACGATCTCGCCGCTGCCGGTGGCCCAGCGGCCCTGGGTGAGCCGCAGGTCGTCCACCGGACCGCCGGTGCCGGACCGTCCGACCACCGTCAGCGGCGGCACCGGGGCGCCCACCGGCATCCCGGTGCGGTTCGCGCCGATCCGAGGGGCCAGCGAGAGCACCGGGTACGGCCCGGCCGCCGAGGTCACTCCCGGCACCCGGGCGGTGGCCGCGACCTGCGCGGCACCGACCCTGCCCGGGTCGAAACGGACGGTCAGCTGGGCGCCGCGCTGCGCCGCGAAGGCATGGTCGAACGGCCCCTGTGACACCACCAGCAGACCGGCGGCCAGCACCGACGCGGTCACCGCCATCATCGTGGTCAGCGTCATCACCAGGGTCTGCACCCGGCGCCGGCTCACCCCGGCCCTGACCACCGTGCCCAGCGCGCTCATCGGACCGCCGCCCGGGCCTCGCCGATACCGGTGACCGTGCCGGTCGCCCCGGCCGGTACCGCACCTGGGACCTCGCTGTCGCGCGCGATCACGCCGTCGACCAGCTCGATGGTCCTGGTGGCGCAGGACCGCGCCAGCGCGGTGTCATGGGTGACCAGCACGATGCTCTGGCCGTCCCGGCTCAGCCCCGCCAGCAGATCCCGTACGTCCGCGGCGGAGGCGCTGTCCAGCGCGCCGGTCGGCTCGTCGGCCAGCAGCAGCGGCGGACGGTTCATCAGCGCCCGTGCCACCGCGACGCGTTGACGCTCACCGCCGGACAGCCGCCCCGGATGGGCGCGGGCGTGCCGGTCGATACCGAGCCGCTCCAGCAACTCCCGCGCCCGCTCCCAGGCCTGGGTCCGCGGCAGACCGGCCAGCTGGGCGGGCAGCAGCACATTGTCCTCGACGGTCAGGTCGTCCAGCAGATTGAAGAACTGGAACACCATGCCGACCCGCTCCCGCCGGTACCGCGCCAGTCCGGCCTCGGTCATCCCGTCCAGGCGCACGCCGTCCACGGTGACACCGCCCTCGCTCGGCCGGTCCAGCCCGGCCACCAGGTTGAGCAGGGTCGACTTGCCACTGCCGGACGGCCCGAGCACGGCCAGCGCCTCCCCGGCGCGGACCTCCAGGCTCAGCCCGGCCAGGGCCGGCAGCCCCACGTCGTAGGTCTTGCTCACATCGCGGATCTGGATGATCGGCGCGGTCATCTGGTCCTCCACTGATCGGTGCCGGCTGCGGCACTGGGTACGGCCATGACGCTAGGAGCGGCCCGGCCTGGCCGGACATACGGCTGAGCGGCGTCCACGGGGTGTAGCTGGCTACACCCCGGTTTCGGGGCCCAGCGCACCTGCCGCCCAGGCCACCGCCCCCGCACACTGAGGGACGGCACCGACCGAACAGACCAACCCGACCGACCCATCCGACCCGACCGAGGAGATCACCCGTGAGCGGCAGCACCACCCCGGTCCCCGCAACGCTCGGGATCCCGTCCTGGACCGGCCGACGGATCGCCACCGCCGTCCGCGCGCCGGTGCTCGCCGCGGTGGCACTGACCGGCTCCGCGCTGCTGCTGGCCGCACCGGCGGTGGTGGCGGCGGTGCTGTTCCTGACGACGTCCACGACGCCGATCCCCGGCCGCTCCACCGTTTGGCTGCTCCTGCTGCTCCTGCTGGTTCCGGCCCTGCCGCTGGCGGTGCTGGGCACCCGGGCCAGCGCCTGGCTGACCAGGCTGCTGGCCGCGCGGTGGTGCGGGGTGACGATCGCCACCCCGTACCGGCCGGTGCCTCAGGGCGGACCGGTCGGCGGCCCGGCATTCCGGCTCCGGCGCTGGACCCGGTGGCTGCTCACCGATCCGGCCACCTGGCGGGACCTGCTCTGGAGCGGGCTCAACGGCCTGGTCATCGCCATGGCGGCGGCGCTTCCGGCCGCGTTGGGGCTGGCCGTCCTGGGCATCGCGGAGAAGCACCGTGCCGCGCAGCCGGGGCTGATCCCGCCGACCGCGCCCCCGCTGCCGCCCGGGGGGATCGGGTCCGGGAACAAGTACGCCTTCAGCCACGACATCACCCACTGGCTCGCCGTGCCCTCGCACCAGATCGGCGTCACCGCGACGCTCACCGCCGTTCTGGGCGCGGCGGCGCTCGGCCTGCTGGTCGGTCCGCGGCTGCTGACCGGCTACGGCACCGCCGCCCGGGCCCTGCTGGGGCCGACCCGGCAGGCCGAACTGGCGCTTCGGGTACGGCATCTGGCCGCGACCCGGACCGACACCATCGACAGCGGCGCGGCCGAGCTGCGCCGGATCGAGCGGGATCTGCACGACGGGGCACAGGCCCGGCTGGTGGCGATGGGCATGACCATCAGCGCCGCCGACCAGCTGGTGGAGAGCAACCCGCAGGCGGCGCGGGCCCTGCTGGCCGAGGCCATGGCCGCATCGGTCAAGGCGCTGGCCGAACTGCGCGACCTGGTCCGCGGCATCCATCCGCCGGTGCTGGCCGACCGCGGCCTGGCCGACGCGGTGCACGCGCTGACGCTGGACCTGCCGCTGCCGACACGGTTCAGCGGCGAACTGCCCGGCCGCGCACCGGCGGCGGTCGAGTCGGCGGCCTACTTCGCCGTCAGCGAGCTGCTGGCCAACGCGGTCAAGCATGCCGGGGCGGACCGGATCTGGATCGAGATCGGCCATACTGACGGCACGCTGCGGGTCACCGTCACCGATGACGGACGCGGCGGCGCCGACCCCGCCGACGGGAGCGGACTGCGGGGTCTGGAACGGCGGCTCGCCGCCTTCGACGGGGTCCTCGCCGTCAGCAGCCCGCCGGGCGGACCCACCCTGGTGAACCTGGAGATCCCGTGCGTGTTGTCATCGCCGAAGACCTCTTCCTGCTGAGGGACGGCCTGACCCGGATGCTCCAGGCGCACGGCCTGGAGGTCGTCGCGGGCGTCGACACCGGTCCGGATCTGCTCGCCGCCGTCGCCGAACACCGGCCGGACATCGCCATCGTGGACATCCGGCTGCCACCCGGCTTCACCGACGAGGGACTGCGGGCCGCGCTGGCGGCCCGTCAGCAGCTGCCCGGGCTACCGGTGCTGGTGCTGTCGCAGTACGTCGAGCAGCTCTACGCACGGGAGTTGCTGGCCGGTGGCACCGGAGGCATCGGCTACCTGCTCAAGGACCGGGTGCTGGACAGCGCCCGGTTCGTCGAGGCGGTACGGCAGGTCGCCGTCGGCGGCACCGCGATGGACCCGGAGGTGATCGCGCGGCTGCTCACCCACAACTCCGGCAACAGCGCCGTCGCCGGGCTCAGCCCGCGCGAGCACGAGGTGCTCACGCTGATGGCCGAGGGCCGCTCGAACGCGGCCATCGCCCAGCGGATGGTGATCACGGAGCGGGCCGTCTCCAAGCACACGGCGTCCATCTTCCTCAAGCTCGGCCTGCAGCCCTCCGACGACGACAACCGCCGCGTCCGCGCCGTCCTGGCCTACCTCAACGGCTGACCGGCCGGCCGTGCCCCGGAAATGCCGCCCTCCCGGCCCGCAACCCGCCCCGGGGCAGACGCGAGCGGTGAGGCCCATCGGCCTTATGCTTCGGCCCAGTAGCCGATACCGCGACGCGGTGCCGGGGTGCGCGTGAGACTGAAGGGTCAGAAGATGGCTCTGCGGCATGGCGGGGGTCAGGCGCGGGAGGCGATCGCGGTGTCCGAGGACCCCGGCAGCGACCCGAGCGGCAGCCTGAGCGGCGGCCTCGGTGGCGGCGACCTCGGGGATGGCGGCCTCGGTGGTGCCGGCATGGTCGACCTGGTCGCGGCGCTGGCCCCGGGCAGCGAGGACGTCCTGCGCGAGGTCGTGGCCGACGCCCGGAGCGGGATCGCGGTCTTCGACGGCGACCTCCGCTGCCGCTACGCCAACGCCGCCTTCGCCCGGGCGACGGGGGCCGACGGGCAGCGGGAACGGAGCCTGGCCGAGGTCCTGGCCGCGCTCCCCGGGGCAGTGGCCACGGCGCGGCAGGTGCTCGCCGACGGCATCCCCCGGGAGTGCGACGGCGGCCCGCCCGCAGCCCCGCCGCCGGGCATGCCGGCCGCCTGGCTCTGCCGCTTCCGCCGGCTGGAGCTGGCGGACCGGGCGGCGGCCGTGGTCGTGGAGCTGACCGACCTCGGCGCCGAGGGCCCGCTCCGCGAGCTGGCCACCGACCGGGCCCGGCTGGCCCTGCTCAACGAGGCCTCCGAACGGATCGGCAGCAAGCTCGACGTCGAGGCCACCTCCGCGGAACTGGCCCGCTTCGTCGTCCCCCGGTTCGCCCAGCTGGCGGGCGTGGAGATCCTTCCGCCCGAGGCGGTCCAGCCGGGCGAGACCGTGCGCGGTGGGCCGATCCGGGCACTGCGGACCGCGCTGGAGGCGGTCCCGGCGCTCCGGGGCCGCCGGGGCGGCCCGCTGCCCCCCGGCCAGTGGGTGCGGCACGAGGACGAGTGCGCGACCAGCCACTGCCTGGGCACCGGCCGCGCGGTGGCCGACGACGGGCGGCCCGGCCACCGGGTGTACGGCCTGAGCTGCGAACCGACCGGCTTCGGCCCGGTCCTGGTCGTCCCGCTGCGGGCCCGGGGTCACCTCATCGGCGCGCTGACGCTGGTCAGGACCGCGGCGTCGGCACCCTTCGGCCGTGACGAGACGGCGCTGATCCAGGAACTCGCCGACCGGGCCGCGGTCAGCATCGACAACGCCCGGCACTTCTCGCTCTCCCAGGACCTCACCCTGGAACTGCAGCGCGCGCTGCTGGCCGAACCGGGCAACCCGCACGCCAACCTGGAGCTCGCCTCCCGCTACCTGCCCTGCGGGACGTCCGCGATGGTCGGCGGCGACTGGTTCGAGACCATCCGGCTCTCCTTCGGCCGCACCCTGCTGGTCATCGGCGACGTGATGGGCCACGGCGTGGAGGCCGCGGTCGACATGAGCTCCTACCGCTCGCTGCTCCGGTACGTGGCCGCGACCGACCTGCCGCCGCACCGGATCCTGCGCCAGCTGGACCGGCTCACCTCGCAGAACGACGCCACCCGCCCGGCCACCTGCCTGCTCGCGCTGGTGGAACCGGCCCGGCACCGCTGCACCTACGCCAGCGCCGGCCACCTGCCCCCGGCGCTGATCTCGGCCGACCGGCCGACCCGGCTGGTCTCCGTGCCCACCGGCCCGCCGCTGGGCACCGGGCTCGGCGACTACCACGCCGCCGTCCACCCGCTCCTTCCGGACCAGGCGCTGCTGCTCTACACCGACGGCCTGGTCGAACGCCGTACCGAGGACATCGACACCTCGCTCGCCCGGCTCACCCGCCTCGGCTTCCCGCACCCGTCGGCGAGCCTGGACGACCTCCTCGACCACGTGCTGGCCACCGTCAAGCCCGCCGTCCCGGACGACGACATCGCCGTCCTCGCCGCCCGCACCCTGTAGCGGGGCCCGGCGTGCAGCGGGCCCGGCCGGGTGGTTCGCCGCGGTCCGGGCGTCGCTGCTACCGTCCGGGCATGACGAAGCGGGTGCCATTCACCGGTGGCGAGAAGGAGAGTCTGCACGTTGCCCTCGACCGGCATCGTGACGCGGTGCTGTGGAAGCTGGAGGGCCTGGACGACGAGCGGTTGCGGCGCCCGATGACTCCCTCGGGCACCAATCTGCTGGGTCTGGTCAAGCACCTGGCCGGCGCGGAACTCGGCTGGTTCTGCGAGACCTTCGGCCGCGACACCGGGCCGCTGCCGTTCGACCTCGACCTCGACGAGAGCTCCGACATGCGGGTTGAGCCGCACGAGTCCACCGAGGACGTCCTGGCCTTCTACGCCCGCGCCAGGGCCGCCGCCGACGCGGCGATCGGCGAGCTCGGCCTCGACGACCTCGGCACGTCCTGGTCCGGCAACACCGTGTCGCTGCGCTGGGTGCTCATTCACATGACCACCGAGACCGCGCGGCACGCGGGCCATGTCGACATCCTCCGCGAACTCCTCGACGGCTCGACCGGCGACCACAACCGGAGCTGACCCGAACGCCCGGTCACCGTCCGTCAGCCGCCCCGCCCAGAGCGGCGACGGCGGCTTCGACGGTGGGATGGATCGCCGAGGGGCCCAGACGGGCGGCCAGCGGGTGCCGGTCGAGCTCCTGCCGGGCCCGGGCGCGCAGCCGGGCGAGGTGGAGCGGGGCGCCGCGCCGGCCGAGTTCGTCGCACAGCTCGTCGAGGGCGTCCAGGACGGGCAGGCCGAGGTGGTGGCTGGCGGTGAGGTCCAGCACGACGGCACGTGGCGTGGACTCGCCCGACCTGATCAGCTCCAGCAGGGCGAGCCGGGTGCGGGTGATGTTGCCGAAGAACAGGCCGCCGTCGGGGCGCACCACCAGCACGCCGGAAGGGGGCACCGCGTCGGGGTGCTGCTCGGTGTCCCCGTACCGGGAGCTGCCGGGCAGTCGGCCGAGCACCGCCAGTCGCGGCCTACTGGCGGCGGCGATGAACAGCACCAGGGACAGTGCGACGGCCAGCAGCAGGCCCGGCAGCAGGTCGAAGAGCAGCACCCCGAACAGCGCCGTCAGCGCCACCCACAGGCCGGGCCGGTCCAGGCGTGCGTAGCGGCGCAGCTCGCCGACCTTGAGGAAGCCGCGCACCGCCATGATCACAATGGCGCCGAGCACCGGCTCGGGCAGGTCGGTGAGGAGCGGCGTCAGGAAGGCCGCGGTCACCAGCACCAGCGCTGCGGCGATCAGCGAGGTCATCGGTGACCGGCTGCCGGCACCCGCCGCCGCCGCGCTGCGGGAGGCGCTGCCGGAGACGGCGAAACCCCGGACGAAGCCCACGACGAGGTTGCTCGCCCCGACCGAGATCATCTCGCGGTCGGCGTCGGCCTCGTCGCCGTGCTCGCGGGCGAATCGGTCGGCGACGCCGAACGTCTCGGCGAAGACCACCAGGGCCACGCCGAGGGCGCCGCCTGCGAGCTTCAGCCAGTCCCCGGCCGGAATGCCCGGCAGCCGCGGCACCGGGACCGCGGACGGGATGGTCCCGACGATCGCGACACCGTGGTCCTTGAGCCCGAACGCGGCCGAGAGCAGCAGTCCCAGCGCGAGCACGACCAGCGAGGCGGGCAGTCGGGGCATCAGGCTTTCCAGCACGAACAGCAGCAGCAGCGCGATGACCCCGACCGCGAGAGCGGTCCAGGACCAGTCGGACACCTGGCGCAACAGATGCCAGGCCCGTTCGAAGAAGCTCCCGTCCCCGCTGGAGACCCCGACGAGTTCGGCCAGCTGGCGCACGACGATCGTCAGTGCCATCCCGAACAGGAAGCCCGTCAGGGCGGGTTCGGCCAGGAAGCCGGTGACGAAGCCGAGCCGCGCGACACCCGCGGCCACCAGGATCGCGCCGACGATCACCGCGAGCGCGGCCGACAGCCCCACTGCGGCCTTCGGGTCGGCGCTGACACCCGCCACGGTGGCGGCGGACAGCACCGCTGCCGCGGAGGTCGCCCCCACGATCAGGAACCGGGACCGGCCCAGCAGCGCGTACGCCAGCAGCGCCACGGGAGCCGCGTAGAACGCGTTCTGCGGCGGCACCCCGGCGATCTGCGCGTACGCGACGGACTCCGGCACGATCAGCGCCCAGGCGGTCAGGGCACCCAGGGCGTCGCCGCGCAGCCAGTCCCGCCGGTAGCCCTTCGCCCAGCCGGCCACCACAGCCGTCGTCGAGCCGCCCCCGGTCACCGGCCCTCCGGAATTCGGCCAGGCGGGTGAGGCGTCCCGGCCCCACGGGCGCGGCCGCGCCCGGCCGGCGCACGTGACCTCACCCGCGCCGGTCGGCCCCGACCGGCGCGGCCGTGGCGGGAACGGCACAGCGGTCCGGGCGGGTCGGCGGACCGCGATGCCACGTCCTCGCTCACACACCCTCATCTCCGCGCGCACCACCGGCTGGTATGCCTCCAGCCTCACCCGCCCCCGTTGTCCCCGCATCCGCGCGCCGAGGGTTCGGCGGTGTTACTTCCCGGTGGCCTTGGCCAGGGCGGCTTCGATGCCCTGCAGTTCGGTGGTCTGCCACTGCTGGAAGGTGGCACTGGCCGGGGCGAGGGTCTCGGTGACGGTGGTGACCGGGATGCCCTCGGACTTGGCGAGGTTGACCTGGGCGACCACGTCGGGGGTGGAGTTCTGGCTGTTGTAGACGTAGACCTTGATCTGCTTGGTCCTGATCTGCTGGTCGATGGTGGCCTTGTCGGCGGCGGTGGGGTCGGTGCCCTCGCTCATCGCGTCCAGGAAGGTCTCCGGGGTCAGCATCTTCAGCCCCAGCCCCTCGGCCAGCGGGGTCACGATGGACTCGGAGGCGCCGATCGGGGTGCCCGCGTACTTCGCCCTGATGTCGCTGATCAGCTGGTTGTACGGGGCCAGCGTCTGGGTCTCGAAGGTGGTCTTCCGCTGGTCGAAGTAGGCGGCGTCGGCCGGGTCGATCTTCTTGTAGTCGGCGGTGATCCGCTCGATGACCTGGTGCACGTTGTCCGGGGAGTACCAGCGGTGCGGGTTGCCGCCGGGCTGGATCCCGACCAGGTCGCCGACCTTCAGTTCGGTGCGGCCGCTGCCGGGGTTGGTGGACAGCAGCTTGTCCGCCCAGCCGTCGTAGCCGATCCCGTTGACGATCACGTACTGCGCGGTGGTCACCGTGCGGGCGTCGCCGGCCGTGGGCTCGTAGGAGTGCGGGTCGGTGTCCGGGTTGGTGATGATGCTGGCCACGTGGGCGTGGCTGCCGCCGAGCTGGGTGGCGATACTGCCCCAGAAGTTCTCCGCCGCCACCACCTGGATCACCGTGCCACCACCGGCACTCGCACTGCCCGAGGCGTTCGCGGTGGACGCGCTCGGAGCGGTGGTGGAGCAGGCGCTGGTGGCCGCGAGCGCCACCACGCCCGCGGCACCGAGCGCGAACCGGAGGACTCTGTGCCCGGCGGTACGGGACGGTATGGCGTTCATGGCGCGAATCTCCTTGGGCAGGACAGTTCTGCGGGACGAGCACCAGAGTAGATGGAAACGGTTTTCACCACCACCTCGAATGACCCCAGTAATGAAAACCATGACCAAATCTTGATCCACCCGCAGCGCGCCACCCGCTACCCGCCGCGCGCCACCCGCCGCAGCCGCTACTCGCCGTCCTCCACCGGCTCGTCCTCGCGGCTGCGCCGCCTGCGTACCGCGAGGACGGCCGCCGCCAGCGCGACCACGGCGCCGCCGAGTACCCAGACCAGCGGGTTCGTCCCGCCGGAGCGGGGCGCCGCCTTGCCCGGCGCCGCGAGCCGCACCAGGGCGTAGTCGCCGAGACCGGGCAGCCCCGACTGGTAGATGTCGTTGCCGGCCCGGGTGGTGTGCAGTTGCTGCCACGCTCCGCCCGGCGGCCGGTACTCCATGGTCGGCCCGGGCTGGGCCGCGGTGGGCGCCCGCAGGATCACCTGGCTCAACGGGCTCTGGCCGTCGCGCAGGACGACCGGGCCCCGGTCGCTGGTGACGGTGAGCCGGTAGACGTTGCCCCAGACCGTGCCGTCGCCGGGTCCGGTACCGAGCGGAACCGGCGTCGCCTTCGCCACCACCTGGGTGGTGCCGGGCGGCATCGCCAGCCGGGCGGCGGGGATCTCCATCTGGGCCTGCGGGCCGGACTCCTGACTGATCGGCAGCAGGTCAGAGACGGTCCCGTGGTACACCGGCTCGTCGTCCTCGGCCACCGAGGGCGCACCCTTGGTGGCATAGCCGGGCGGCGGGACGAGGTAGAGGTACGGCTGGTCGGGGAAGCCGACCCCGTCGTAGAGGGGCGGGGTCGAGGACTGCGGGGTGACCAGCCAGGCCAGCGAGAGCAGGACCAGGCAGCCCACCAGCAGCGGAACTCGCCTCGGGCGGTCGGAGCGAAGGGTCATCGGAGCCACCATCCGGCGAGGTCGGCGAGGGTGTGGGCGGCGGCAGGGGCGGTGACCGAGCCGGTGACCAGGCGCAGCGCGCCGAGGCAGCAGCCGACCGCCAGGTCCAGCGGCAGCACCCGCCAGCCGTACACGGGGACATGGAGCAGCGCGAAGGCGATGCTGCTGACGGCGAGGGCGGCATACGGCCCGCGCCAGGCCCGGGCGGCCTCGAACAGCGCCCCGCGCAGCAGCAGTTCCTCGGCCACCGCGACGAAGCAGACCACCGCCGCCCACACCGGCAGCACCCCGGCGGGTTCGCCCACGCCCCCGTCCGCGAGGCGGTGGACGGCCGGTAGCGCGCACATCACCGCGGCAGCCCCGGCCCCCCAGGCCAGCTGCCGCACCGTCACCGTGGGACGGGAGAGACCGCAGGCCACGGCGACCAGTGTGAGCGCCGTACCGAAGGCCAACCCGGCCGGGATGGACGCGGCGCCGACCGGCCCGGCGAGCGTGACCCGCAGCGCCACCGCGAGTGCCAGGCCGCCCAGAGCGGCCGTCGTCGTCCAGGCCGGGTGTGCGGTGGCCCGGACGACCGCCGTCGCCCGCACCGCGCCGGTGCTCATCGCTGGGCCACCGGCGCGGGAGCGGGGGTGGCCGGCCCCTCCTTCACCAGCGGCTGCGCCAGCAGCACCAGGCTGACCATCGTGTAGGCGACCATGGCCACGATCCACGGCCACTCCGAGGCCCGCGCACGGGCCCGGTCCGGCAGTTCGGCACCACCCTCACGGGCGAGATGGCGGTGCGCTATCACGACCGCGGCGATGTGGACGGCGACGATCACCGCCACCGCCACGTACCAGTAGAAGGCGCTGGGCAGGAAGGCCGGATGCACCTCGTAGCTGTCGTCGAACGGCGCGGGCAGCCACTGACCGCCCGCCAGGCCGGTCGGATTGCCCGCGAGCGGGATCAGCAACTGGCCGTTGACCAGCAGGTACTGCAGGTTGTGGGCGAGCAGGTAGCCGAACGCGATGGGGAGCAGCGAGGGCAGCAGGCCGGTGAGCGCGCGCACGCCCGAACCCCGGCCTCCCGAACCGTGGCCGTGGCCGCCGACCATGGCCACCACCCGGGCGAACGCCCCGAAGACCAGCAAGGTGGCCAGGCCCAGCAGGACGAAGGCGGCGACCGTCTCCCACTCCACCGCCGGCTGGGGAGCGGTGGTCGCGTGCAGCAGCCGCAGCCGCACCGAGGACCAGAACGGGGTGGCCAGCAGGCCGTCGAAGGAGACCGACACCAGCAGCATCAGCACGAAGGCCAGCCTGCTCGGCACCGCCTCGAACGCCGTGCTCAGCCCGCCGCCGAAGCCGCGCCGCCCCGGGGCGCCGAAGCGGAACCAGCCCAGCCGCCCCCAGGTCGCGAACAGCACCGAGAACAGTTCACCCCGGCCGAGCCAGGCGTCCGCGCCGAAGAAGAAGCCCGCGACCAGCGACAGCG
Source organism: Streptacidiphilus sp. EB129 (assembly GCF_041262645.1). Lineage (NCBI taxonomy): Bacteria > Bacillati > Actinomycetota > Actinomycetes > Kitasatosporales > Streptomycetaceae > Streptacidiphilus > Streptacidiphilus sp. EB129. Next base: position 30,730 of record NZ_JBGCCS010000034.1, on the reverse strand, counting down.
CCGCCTGCGCCAGCAGCCCGTAGGCGGTCACCGCGGGCAGTGTCGCCGTCTGGTTGAAGATCAGCTCGCCGCAGGCGACCGCGAAGAACGCCACCGTCGCGGGCCACCAGCCCAGCCAGGACGGCCAGCCGACCGGGCGGGCGCCGCCGAGCAGCATCCGCCGGGCCCGGTCGGAGTCGCCGATCCGGGCGAGCGCGGCGAAGGGGTTGAGCCGCGCGGTCCAGTCGCCGATCACGCCGCAGGACAGCGGCACCGCGATCCACACCACCAGCCAGAACACCGTGGGCACGATGTTCTCGGCGACCTCCTGCGAACCCACGATCCCGGCGAGGGCCAGCAGCGCCAGCCCCAGCACCCCGGCCGCCGGCAGCAGCAGCCCGCCTCGGGCGGGCGCGCTCCCGTCCTGGTCCTGACCACCCGCGTCGCCCTCGACCCGGCGCGGCAGCACCACCAGGAAGGAGAGGAACACCACCACCGCAGCGCCCAGCACGAAGAAGATCAGCGGCAGCGGCAGTTCATACCGCTTGCCGAAGGCGTGTGCCAGGAACAACATCCGGATCCCCTCCCCGCGCGCTCCCTGCGCACGACATGCGAGGGCACTATCGCAGACCCCCGCCACGATCCGGCAAACGCCACCGCCGAGCGGTGCTACGCAGGACTGGACGCCGCAGCGCGCGGCCGGGTTGTGCGATCACGTTGGATGCTGTCCGCACCCTTGTCAAAAACCGACAGGACCGCCAAGGTTACCGAGGCGTCAGGAGAAGCCAACGCCACGCTCGTGGAATCCCCGTCCGCAGAGGGAGAGAACGTGACACGCAGAAGGCTGCTCCACCGCGCGATCGCGGCGACCGCCGCCGTCGCCGCCCTGCTCCTGGGCACCGTCGCCCAGGCCGCCGGCGCCGGAGCCGCCACCGCGGGCCCCGCGAGGGCCGCGGCCGCCGCCCCGGTGGCCCTGACCGGCGCACAGCTGGCGGCGTCCTGGACCGGACCGCTGAGCACCCGCGGCCGCTACGTCGTCGACGCCAACGGCAATCGCTTCAAGCTCCAGTCCGGCAACTGGGAAGGCGCGCAGGGCACCTGGCTGGGCAGCGGCGCCGTCGACGACCCGGCCCAGAACGAGCACGGAGAGCCCTCGTCCAGCATGCCGCTGGGACTGGACCGGGCCCCGATCGCCGAGATCCTCGCCGGATTCCACTCGCTGGGCATCAACAGCATCCGGCTGCCCTTCTCCAACGCCATGATCCACGACACCACGCCGGCCCCGGACTCCGCCGTCGCCGCCAACCCGCAACTGCGCGGCGACACCCCGCTGCAGGCCTACGACGCCGTGGTGGCCGCGCTCACCGGGGACGGTTTCGCGGTGATCCTCAACAACCACACCACCACCGCGCGGTGGTGCTGCGGCCTGGACGGGAACGAGCGCTGGAACAGCGGCCAGAGCACCCAGCAGTGGGAGGCCGACTGGGTCTTCATGGTCAAGCGCTACGCCGCCAACAAGCGCGTGGTCGGCGCGGACCTGCGCAACGAGGTGCGGCGGGACATCACGGACGACCCCAACTGGGGCTGGGGCGACAGCCACGACGAGAACGCCGCCTTCGAGGAGGCGGGCAACCTGATCCTGCAGGCCGATCCCGACCTGCTGATCATCATGGAGGGCATCAACTGGTACGGCATCCCGCTCAACGGACTGCCGCACGGCCGACCGATGCTGACGCCGGTCCAGAACCTGTCCAACACCCTGATCGAGTCGAACAAACTGGTCTACTCGGCCCACTTCTACGCCTACACCGGCCCTGCCAACAGCGGTGCGACCAGCGGCCTCGGCGTCACCAACGACCCGCGCTACGAGGACTTCACCCCCGCCCAACTGGCCCAGGTGGTCAGCCAGGAGGCGCTCTTCGTGACACAGTCGGGCCAGCACTTCACCGCGCCGGTCTGGGTCAGCGAGTTCGGCGCGGCCGGGCGCGGCTCGACCGACGCCAAGGAGCAGGCCTGGTTCGACTCCTTCACGACCATCCTCGCCTCCAACGACACCGACTTCGCCGTCTGGCCGCTGGTCGGCTGGACCCAGAACGGCGCCCCGCTCGACAACTGGTCGCTGCTCTCCTACGACGCGAACGGCGTCCAGCAGAGCATCGAGGACCCGGGCGACTGGCGCGCCGCCGACTGGAACAAGCTGATCACCGCACCCGCCCTGACCGGCCAGGTCCCGGCGACCCCGCGCTGGAACATGCTCAACCTCGACCACGCCGACTACATCGTCTCCAGCACCATGCTCGCGCTCCCCGACTGGGACTCCGGCGCACGCAAGGGCGCCTGCCCCGACACCGAGCGCCTGACCGGCCTGGGCCGCAGCGACAGCCGCGGGCTGTGCACGGACTCCGGCGCGCCGCAGAAGTCCGGCAGTGCGTACACCGTGGTCACCGATGAGCGCTACGTCACCGAGGGCGACTGGGCCTACGGGTACAACAAGCTGCAGTGCCCGGACAACACCTTCGCCGTCGGCTACAGCGTGCGCGGGAACGCCATGTCCTCGCTGCTCTGCGCGCCGTCGGCCGCGCCGCTGCCGACGACCGGCCGGGACCTCTGGTTCGACCACGGCGACAACCGCCCCAGCAGTGGCGGGTCGACCGCCAGCGACTGGGCGCCCGGGTACTACAAGGGCCAGTGCGCCGACAACGAGTACGTGGCCGGCGTCGCCTACACCTGGAACTGGAACGACGGCGGCGTCCCCGACGCCCTGCTGTGCCGCCCCCTGAGCTGACCCCTCCCGCTGCACCGCCGCACCCCCACTGTGCCCGCGCCTCCGGACCCGCGAAATCCGGAGGCGCGGGCACCACTTCTGCGGAACAGGCGAGCAGGGCGGGCAACACAGAGGCGGTACGAAGAGGATCACGGGACACTACCTAGGTACGGAGGTGGTGTCGGTGGCACGGGTTCCCCTGCTGGCCCTGCACGGGGTCGCCGCACGGTTCGGCGCCGTGCAGGCTCTGTGCGACGTCGACCTGCGGATCGGCGAGGGCGAGGTTGTCGCCCTGGTCGGGGACAACGGCGCCGGCAAGTCCACCCTGGTCAAGACGATCGCCGGGGTGATGCAGCCGGACAGCGGGCTGATCGAGTGGAAGGGCCGGCCGGCCGACCTGCGCAGCCCCCTCGCCGCACAGCGACTGGGCATCGCCACCGTCCACCAGGACCTGTCGCTGTGCGAGAACCTCGACACCGTCGGCAACCTCTTCCTCGGCCGCGAACTCCGCAGGTTCCGTCTCTTCCTCGACGAGGTCGAGATGGAGAAGCGCGCCCGCAGGCTGCTCGGCACCCTGTCCACCTGCATTCCCAACGTGCGCGTCGCCGTCGGCTCACTCACCGGCGACCAGCGCCAGATCGTCGCCATCGCCCGGGCGCTGATCGGCAACCCCGAGCTGCTGGTCCTGGACGAGCCCACCGCGGCCCTCGACGTCGCGCAGACCGGGCTGCTGCTCACCCTCATCTCGCAGCTGCGCGACCAGGGGCTCGGAATCCTCCTGGTCAGCCCCGACCTGGAGAGCGTGCGGGCGATCGCGGACCGGGCCACCGTGCTGCGCCTGGGCCGCGTCGCCGGGACCTTCGACACCAAGTACGCCACCCAGGAACAGGTCACCGCGGCCATCACCGGCAGCCATGCGATGGCCACGACCCTGCAGCAGAGCCTGCTGCCACGCGGGCTGCCGGAGCAGGACGCCCTCGACGTCGCCTACCGTTACCTGCCCGCCCAGGGCGCGGTCGGCGGGGACTGGTTCGACGTCATCCCGCTGCCCGGCGCCCGGGTCGCACTGGTGGTCGGGGACATCGTCGGGCACGGCATGCACGCCGCCGCCACGATGGGGCGCCTGCGTACCGCCGTGCACAACTTCTCCATGCTGGACCTGCCCCCCGACGACCTCCTGGCGCACCTGGACGAACTGGTCGCCCGTATCGACAAGGACGAGTCCGGTGCGGGCGGCGACGCCTCGGTCACCGGGGCGACCTGCCTGTACGCGATCTACGACCCGGTCTCCCGCATCTGCCAGCTGGCCCGCGCGGGCCACCTCCCGCCCGCCCTGGTCCATCCGGAAGGCGCCGTGGAGTACCTGGACCTCCCCGCCGGGCCGCCGCTGGGCCTGGGCGGGCTGCCCTTCGAGTCGGTCCAGCGGCAACTGCCCCAGGGCAGCCAGCTGGTCCTCTACACCGACGGGCTGGTCGAGGACCGCGACCATGACATCGACCACGGGCTCGAACGCCTGCGCAGAGCCCTGACCGGCCCCCACCGCACCCCGCAGGAAACCTGCGACCTGGTGCTCGACGCCCTGCTGCCCGCCCAGCCCAAGGACGACATCGCCCTCCTCGTCGCCCGCACCCGCGCTCTGCCCGACGAGCGGATCGCCCAGTGGGACGTGCCGCACGACCCCGCCGCAGTAGCCGGCTCGCGGGCGAACGCCAGCCTGCAGCTGACCACGTGGGGGCTGGACGACCTGGTGTTCACCACCGAGCTCATCCTCAGCGAGCTGATCACCAATGCCATCCGCTACGCCACCGGCCCCATCCATGTACGCCTGGTCCACGACCGCAGCCTGATCTGCGAGGTCTGGGACACCAGCAGCACCTCCCCCCACCTGCGCTACGCGGCCACCACGGACGAGGGCGGACGCGGTCTCTTCCTCGTCGCCCAGCTCGCCGAGCGCTGGGGCACGCGGTACGCCCCCACCCACAAGATCATCTGGGCCGAACAGCCGCTGCCCGCCCCGCCGGCGCCGGCCTGACCCCTCCCCGGACGGCGGCACGGCCGCGTACCGCGCAGGATGCTCGCATCGTCACGGGCCCGGCGTCACGGTCTGGCCCCCGGGCCCGGCGCCACAGGCCCGGCGTCACAGGCCCGGCGTCACAGGCCTGGGGTCAGGTGCCGGCGGCCGGCGATCTGCTCGAAGATCAGGTTGGTCCGGGTCTGTGCCACCGCCGGATGGGTGGTGAGGTGGTCCACCACGAAGTCGCGCAGGGCGTCGGGGGACGCGAGCGCGACGTGGAGCAGGTAGTCGTCGGATCCGGCCATGTGGAACACCGCCACGACGCCGGGCATGTCGGGGGCCGTGGCGCGGAAGCTCTCGTTCTGTTCCCGGGTGTGGGCCCGGAGCCGGACCGAGATCATCGCCTGCAGCGGCAGTCCGATCGCGGCGGGGGCGATGTCGGCCCGGAACGCGCGGATCACCCCGCGCTCGCGCAGCGCACGCACCCGGGCCAGACAGGTCGAGGGAGCGATGCCCACCGCGTCCGCGAGGGCGTTGTTCGGCGTGCGGGCGTCGTCCGCGAGGATGCGCAGGATCGCCCGGTCCACGTCGTCGATGGGCTCCCGCCGCGCGTGAGAATAATTCGGCACGACACCCAGGATCCCCGCCAGTTCCGATGATTCGCAAGCAGGCGGACCATGATTCCGAATTTTCTGCGGACTCCTTCCCCTTTCGACGTCAGAGGTTCCATCCTGGCTACCGATCGGATCGGCCATCGCCACCCCACCGGCGTTGCCCGGCGGGTCCTCCGACCCAGCGAACCGGGAGTGCAGTGCCATGAGCCGAACCGACACCCTGACCGTTCCCGTCGGCCACGACGAGCCGCCGCGGCCGGGCTTCCGGATACCGCACGTGGACGTGCCGGTCCGCAGACCGCAGGCCCCGGTCGAGGAGCCGGACGTCCACGACTTCGAGCTGCCGGCCGGTGGGGTGGACGAGGAGCAGCGCCTGCGCGCCCTCGACGCCATGAACGCGTACCTGACGAGCAAGCGCCGGTACCTGCTCGGCTACCAGGCCACCCAGGAGATGGGCGGCAGCGCCTTCGACCTCGGCCGCTTCCTGCAGCACAACATCAACAACCTCGGCGACCCGTTCCAGAGCGGCGGCTACAAGCCGAACACCAAGGTCGTCGAGCGCGCGGTCCTCGACTACTACGCCGCCCTGTGGCACGCCGAGCGGCCGTACGACGCGGACGACCCCGAGTCGTACTGGGGGTACGTGCTGTCGATGGGCTCGACCGAGGGCAACATGTACGCGCTCTGGAACGCCAGGGACTACCTGAGCGGCAAGGCGCTGATCCAGTCGCCGACCGGTACGTCCGGCGCCTCGCGGTACGTCCGGGCCCGGTCCGAGCCGGGCAACCCCAACGCCTACCGCCCGGTGGCCTTCTACTCCGAGGACACCCACTACTCGTTCGCCAAGGCGGTGCAGGTGCTGGGCGTGGAGACGTTCCACGCCGTGGGCATGGAGCAGTACCCGGACGAGTGCCCGCTGGCCGGACCCGCGACGGAGCCGCACGGATGGCCCACCGAGGTGCCCTCCCGCAGCGGCCCGTCCGGTCACTCGTGGGACGGCACCGGCGAGATCGACATCGACGCCCTGGCGGTGCTGGTGGAGTTCTTCGCCGCGAAGGGGCACCCGGTCTTCGTCAACCTCAACCTCGGCAGCACCTTCAAGGGCGCCCATGACGACGTCCGGCAGGTCTGCGAGCGCCTGCTGCCGATCTTCGAGGAGCACGGGCTGATCCAGGGCGAGGTGGTGTACGGCAACGACCCCAGCACCGGCGAGCCGCTGGTCGACCGGCGCCGGCGCTTCTGGATCCACGTCGACGGCGCCCTCGGTGCCGGGTACGCGCCCTTCATGCGGTTGGCCGCCGCGGACCCGGCCCGGTTCGGCTGGACGCCCGACACCGGCATCCCGGAGTTCGACTTCGGCGTCACACTGCCGACCGAGGAGTTCGGCGACGTCGACATGGTCTCCTCGATCGCCATGAGCGGCCACAAGTGGCCTGGCGCACCGTGGCCGTGCGGCATCTACATGACGAAGGTCAAATACCAGATCGCGCCGCCGTCCCAGCCGGAGTACATCGGCGCTCCCGACACCACGTTCGCCGGATCCCGCAACGGCTTCTCGCCGCTGGTGCTCTGGGACCACCTGTCCCGGCACTCCTACCAGGACCAGGTCGACCGGATCCGCAGGGCGCAGCAGTTGGCCGCCTACCTGGAGCAGCAACTCCGGCTCCTGGAGCAGGAGAAGGACATCGAGCTGTGGCCGGCCCGCACCCCGGGCGCCATCACGGTGCGGTTCCGCAAGCCCAGCCCCGAGCTGGTGGCGAAGTGGTCGCTGTCCTCGCAGGACGTGCTGCTGGTCCCGGGCGACGAGACCACCCGGCGCAGCTACGTCCACGTCTTCCTGATGTCGTCGGTCGACCGCTCCAAGCTGGACGCCCTGCTGCAGGACCTCGCCCACGACCCCGTCATCCGCACCACCGCCCGCCGGTGACCCTCGGCCGCCCGGCCGCATCCGCGACACCGGCCCAGCACCCGGCAGTCACGGTCCGTCGGCGGCGGCCGGTCGGTCGCGGTCAGTCGGTCGCGGTCGTCGGTGGCGGTCAGTCGGCCGTCACGGACCGGAGGTCGCGCAGGGTGGTCGTCAGGGCCCAGGCCAGCAGCACCAGCGCGGCCCCCGCAGCCACGGCGATGCGGTCGGGGGCCGGGCGGGCGGCCGAAGTGCCGAGGACGATCGATCCGACCAGCACGCTGGTAGCGGTGAGGCTCCACATGCCCGCGAGGAGCCTCCCGGACCGGGGCGCGACGATCACGGTTCCGCCGAGGCCGGCGAAGATCCGGCTGAGCTGGACGGCCCCGACGGCGAGGACGGTCCACCAGTAGGCGACCACGAGTCCGTGCCAGGGAGCCGCCGCCACCTCGCGCGGAGCGAGGTGCATCGCGGCCACCAGGCCCGCCACGAGCACAGCCGGGCCGCCCAGCCGACGGACCGCCCGGGCCAGCAGGACCGTGACGGCCGCTCGCGTCGGCCTGGGCAACGGCGCGACCAGTGCGAGGCCGAGCAGGAGCAGGACGGTGCAGGCCTTCCCCGTCCATCCGCCGCCGGGGGCCGAGCTGAGCGGGACGCCCTGTTCACCGGCGACGTAGCCGAACAGGCCGGCGAGCACGGCGACGGTGATGGCCAGTGCCGCCGCCCGTTCGCGGCGCTGGGCGCGGGACTCGGCGGGCCAGACCGCCGGGTGCAGCCACATGTCCGCGATGCCCGCCAGCAGGTTGGGCCAGGCACGCCACCCGGCCGCCTGGGCCTCTTCCACCAGAGCGGCCCCCCAGCGGTCCCGGAACGCGGCGGGGTACAGCCTGACCAGGCCACGATGAAGCCTCACGCCGGGTTCACCCCCAGGCTGCGCAGCCCCGCCGTGGCGACCCTGGCCATGGACCGCAGCTCCTGCTCCAGTACCTGACGGCCCTGGGGAGTCAGCCGGACCGGCCGTTGCCGGCCCTGCTCCTCGGCCGGTTCGATCAGCTGCTTGGCCTCCAGCCGGGCCAGCGCCCCGTACAGGCTCCCGGGCCCCAGCCGTTCACCGACCAGTTCCTCGATCGCCGCGTTGATGGCATAGCCGTGCAGCGGCCCGTCGGCCAGCACGCAGAGCACCAGCGTCTGGGCGTCGTTCGCCTGCATCCCGACTCACTCCTTCCCCGGATCCACCGCCTCACCCTACTACGCGACAAGTAGTACGCGGTGTGTACTATTCCGCCATGCCGAAGAACGAAACCGCCGCGGCCGCCAGTGACTTGACGAAGCGTCTCGGAATCGTCCGCCGCGATGTCAGGAGCTAGCGTCATGGCCGAACAGCAGCCGGGGCTCCTCCCCGCAGACCATCCCGCCCGGCCGTCCGCCGCCCTGGCGCTGCGGTTCTCCCTCGCCACCGCCGTCGTCTTCACGGTGTTCGCCTACGTCACGACCCAGCTGCACGCGGTACGCGCCGGCAGTCCCTGGCAGGACGATCCGTACGACGCCGTGGTGTCGTTCACCCTGTTCCTGGTGCCGGCGCTGGCCGGGCTGACAGCGGTACGGGCGGTCCTGTACCGGCGTCGTGGGCCACAGCCGGTGTACCGGGTCGATCAGTTGCTACGAGCCGCGGTCCTCGCCACCTCGCTGGTCGCGGCGACGGTGCTCACCGACTGGGCGGCGGTGGCCGTGCGAGCGGACCGCGGGCTCTGGAACGACGGCACGCCATGGCTGATCACGGCGCTGATCCCGGTCACCGCGGCGGCCGTTGCGGGGTTGACGCTGGAGCGACGGGCGTTCCGCCGCCTGCCGTCCACGGACCGTCACCGGCCCGACGGCCACCGGCCCGCCAGTCACCGGCCCGACGGCGACTGGCTCGACGACCTGGCGCTCGCGGTGGACGCGCTGACGGCGCGTCTGCCGGACCCGATTCGCCGGTCGGCCTCGCTGCTCGACAGCCGGGCCGCGGCCGGGTTCGCGCGTACCCACATCGTCGCCCTTGCCGCGACAGCCAGTCTCTCGGCCGGTCTCGCGCTGGCCGGCGGGCAGGCGGTCGGCGAAGGCTGGCCGGGCCCACTCCTGTTCCTCATCGAAATGTCGGTCCACGCGGGCGGATTCTTCGCCTTCTGCATGCTCTGCAACGCCGTCCTGCGGATCGCCGTCCCCCGCTCCGTCGACGGCCCGAGCCCCGGCACCCCCAGCCGACGTCGCGCGACACGCCACGCCATCACCGCGGCAGCACTCGCCATCCCGCTGTCGGGAGCCCTGCGCGACCCCGTCCGGTCGCTGATCGGCCAGGGCGACCGGACCGACTCAGCCACCCAACTGGCCTGGCTCGTCCTCGCCGGCGCCCTGCTGACCGGCACCCTCACGTTCGCCGTCTCCATCGCCCGCCGACGACAGGACTGAACAGTGCCGATCACCACACTGCCGATCACCACCGTGCCGATCACCGACGTCCTCTACGCCCTGTACGCCCGCCGGCTGCGCCGCCAGGTCAAGGACGGGCCACTGCCCGAGCACGTCGGACTCATCATGGACGGCAACCGGCGCTGGGCCCGGCAGATGGGTATGGCCAGCCCCAGCCTCGGCCACAAGTACGGCGCCGAGCACGTCGACGACCTGCTGTCCTGGTGCGAGACGCTGGGGATCAAGCACGTCACGGTCTTCGTCTGCTCCACCGAGAACCTCCGGCGCCGGGACGACGGCGAAGTGGCCTTCCTCATGCAGCTGATCGAGCAGGTCGTGCTCACCAGACTCGCCCGGACGGACGCCCGCTGGCAGGTGCACCTCGCCGGCACGCCCGACCTCCTCCCCGACACCACCGCCCACGCCCTGAAACGCGCGGTGGAGGCGACCCGCGACTGCGGCGCGGGAGCCCATGTCACCCTCGCCGTCGGGTACGGCGGCCGGGAGGAGGTCATCGACGCCATGCGCGCGCTGATCGCCGAACACGCCGACGCGGGGCGGTCGCTGGCCGACCTGGCCGCAGGCCTGACCGTGGACGACGTCACCCGGCACCTGTACACCGCGGGCCGGCCCGACCCCGACCTGGTCATCCGCACCAGCGGCGAGCAACGGCTGTCCAACTTCCTCCTCTGGCAGAGCGCCTATGCCGAGCTCTACTTCTGCGAGGCGTACTGGCCGGCCTTCCGCGAGATCGACTTCCTCCGCGCGCTGCGCAGCTTCGGCGCCCGCGAGCGCCGCTACGGAAAGTGAGGGCCCCACCCCGCCGCCATCGAGCTGTTGCGTCCCCGGCCAGGTTTCCGCGGGCCGGTAGTTGTTGCTTGACCTCGCCCCAGAGGCAAGCCCGAGGCTCTAGCCAGAGCCGGGCGAGAGGCGCGCGACTCGTACCGAACCGGAACAGGACACCATTCCGTATGCCTGATGACCTGCTGCTGTCCAGCGCCGAGTTCGCCCGTCGTTCGCGGCTGTCGGCAAAGGCGCTGCGGCTGTACGAACAGCAGGGCCTGCTGGTGCCCGATGAGGTCGACGAGGCCAACCGCTACCGCCGCTACCGGACCCACCGGCTGGCCGACGCGCGGCTGATCGTATGGCTGCGCCGGCTCGACATGCCGCTGGCCGACGTAGCCCAGGTCCTGGCGGCCCCGGCCGCCGACCGCGCCGATCTGGTCGCCGCCTACTGGGAAGCGGTAGAGGCAAGGTTCGCCGCCCAGCGGCACCTCGCGGCACACGTACGGGAGCTGGTATCCGACCACGAAGAAAGAGGCATCGCCATGACAGGCACCGTCCACACTCGCCAGATCCCCGCCCAACTGGTCCTCACCGAGCAGCGCCACGTCACCCCCGAGGAGCTGCCTGCCTGGATCGCCGCTGCGATGGAGCGGCTGCACCGGGCCGCCGCCCCCGCCGGCGGCCCGGCCGCCCCGGCCTTCGTCGTCTACCACGGCGAGGTCAACCACGACAGCGACGGCCCGGTCGAGGTCTGCGTCCCCGTGGACCCCACCGCAGCAGCCGCAGCCGGCCAACTGGCCGCCCCCACCCGCGAAGAGGCCGCCCACCGCGAGGCCTACGTCCGCATCACCAAGGCCCAGGTCGCGTTCCCACAGATCCTGTCCGCCTTCGAGACCGTCACCCGCTGGATGAAGGACCAGGACACGCCCGCCTCAGCCGCCCCCCGCGAGGTCTACTTCACCGACTGGATGACCGCAGGACCCGACGACGAGGTCTGCGACGTCGCCTACCCGATCTGATCGGACACAGGCAGCCGGGCCCCGGCGTGCGAAGCAGATGGCGGCGCCCCGGTCCGAAGCGGTCCGGGGCGTTGCCGTCGGTCAGGGTGATCAGCGGGCGAGGCGCCGGGCGACACGGACGCCACCGAGGTTGATCGTGGCGTGGGCGGAGCGGGCGCGGACCACGACGCCGACGGTACGGACGGTGATCATCGTGAGGACCATCAGGACGAAGGCGGTGCCGTAGGTGGCGGCGGGGACGTGGTGGGCCATCGAGAAGCTCGCGAGCTGGTGGGTGAACCAGTGGGTCGAGCCGTAGGCGAAGCCGAGGCGCAGCGCGAGGGCGGCCGTCCACACCGCGGCATAGGGCCAGCCGGAGACGGTGACCAGGCGGTGGTCGCTCTCGTCGCGGCGGACCTTGATCAGCGCGATCGAGGCGAGGCCGAAGAGCAGGCCCGCGGCGACACCCGCCACCTCCAGCAGGTGCGGCATCGAGCCGCCGGGCATGGCCCGCAGGTACTTCGCACCGACGCCGGCGACGATCGCGACCGGCAGCAGCAGGCGCTTGGCGTCGGGACGGCGGGTGCCGAGCTGGGTGACCAGGATCGCGACGAAAAGGCCGGTGTAGAGCAGGTAGTCGCTGACGCTCATGGTGTCCTCCGAGGCGGGCTGCGGGGTGGATCCGGGGGCCGATTGCCCTTACATCTCCAACGATGCATCTCATAGGATGCATCTGTCAAGATGCATTTAGATGGATGCATCGACTGGGATGTATCTTGAGGAGATGGAGATGAGCGACCTCTACCAGCTCGGCCGCCGCCTGGCCGAGATCGCCCTGGCCGACATGGGCGCCGACGAGCTCGACCTCGCCCCCGGCGAGTTCCTCGTCCTGCAGGACCTGACCCTGAACGGGCGCAGCAGCGTCTCGGACATCACCAAGCGGACCGGCCTGGCCCAGAGCCGGGTCTCGACCGGCGTCCGCGCGCTCACCACCCGCGGCTGGACGCGCACCGAGGCCGACCCCAACGACGGCCGCCGTACCCTTGTCGACCTCACCCCCGAGATCCGCGCCGCCGCCGCCGCACGCCGCGCCGCACGCGCGGACGACAACCTGCGCACCACCCTCACCGACGCCGGTGCCAACCCCAGCGAACTCCCCACCCTCACTGCCGGCCTGACCCGCCTGCACCAACTCCTGGTACGCGACCAGTCCCCGCGACGCTTCCCCAACCCGACGGGCTGAACGACCGGCGAACGACCCATACGCACTACCGCATCTCACGAGCCCGCGATCGCAGGCAGGGCCAACAGCGGGTGGTCGGCACCGTCGAGGTAGGGCAAACCCCCGCCTGACAACGGGGGTGTACACCGTCGCGGCCAGGCGCGGCCATGGCGAGGCTTGGAGATGCCAGAACACCCCCGACTCGCCAGTGGACAGCCGACCGTAGCTCACATCCGGCCCGGTCAGCGCTCCCTGACGGAAGGACTCCTCGTGTCCCCGCTCATTCCCCGGCGCCGACGGTCGCAGTGCACGGCACTCGCCCTGGCCGCAGCCACCCTCACGACCGGCGGCCTCACCGCCTGCGCCGCAGTCGCGGCCAATGGACGCCCAGCAGCAGTCGCAGCCGGAGCCGGCACATCCGCGTCCACGTCCGCGTATGCGTCCGCAGGAGCCTCCGCGCAGCCCTCGCTGCACATGATCACCAACAAGGGCCACAAGCTGGCGTTCTACGTCACACCCGGCCACCTCCCGGCCATCGTGCTCGACGCCGGCGGAGGACTCGACGCGTCGTACTGGAAGAAGGTCGCCCCCGCCCTGGCCAAGGACACCGGATCCGAGGTCATCACCTACGACCGCGCCGGAGAGGGCCGCAGCGACGACGTCCCCGGCCCCTGGAAGGCGCAGGACGCCGCCGGCGACCTCGCGGTCGGACTGACCCAGCTCGGGGTCACGAAGAACGCGGTCCTGGTCTCCCACTCGCTCGCCGGTGAGATCGCGACCTACTTCGTCCGCCAGCACCCGGATTGGGTCGCCGGTGCGGTCCTGGTGGACGCCAGCCTCCCGCAGTTCTTCACCGACAGCGAGACCGCCAAGCTCGTCGCCGCGAACCAGCAGCAGATCGCCGCGCTCAAGGCGGCACCACAGACCCGGGCGACCCGCCAGCTACTCGCTGAAGCAGCCAACTACGGCCCCGTACACCTCGCCTACCACAAGCTCTCCTGGCCCCAGACCGTCCCGGCCACCGTGATCGTGTCCTCCCAGACCCCCTTCCCGACACCCGACGACGCACAGCTGTGGCGGCAAGCCCAACAGGAGTTCGCCGGCGCCGCACCCAACAGGAACCTCGTCGTGGCCCAGCACAGCTCACACGACATCCCCGTCGACCGCCCCGACGTAGTCATCAACGCCGTCCAGGCGATGGTGAACCAGGTCCGATAGGAGCACCACACGTCCGTCGCGAGTAGAGGCGAGGATTCTCGTACTCGTGATGCCGTGCCAGCAGACCGACCGGGCATCGTCGTCCTCGACGAGGTCCCCTGGCTGGTCGAGCATGACCGCGAATTTGAGCGCCGAGCTTGCGGTCCTTCATCCGGATCAGATCGGTGTGCGAGTTCAGCATCCCGATCAGGTTCGGAGTCGACGCCCCGTGCGGTGTCCAGCCGCAGCAGCAACTCGGCATCGTCCGCGTTCAGTTCTGCTGCCGGGGCGGCCGTGCGGACGAGTGCCTCGGGCGCGCACTGGTAGATCTCGCAGAGCAGCGGGAGGTACAAGTCGTCCGGGGCGGTGTGGCCGTTCTCCCATGCGGCGATGCGACAGCTGATGCTCTCGTCCTTGGGCAGCTTGTAGCCGTGACGCTGAGCCGCCGGGCAGCGGACAGATGCCGATCATAGGCACGCGGCCGTCGCACCGCGCGACTGCGGCCGCCGCCCGAAACGGGGAGGTATCTCCCTTGGGGAAGCCCAGCAGGCCCACATCCTCCCTCCCCAAATCCGCCCCTGAGCAGATCCCCGGAGCCGCAGAAGGGCGGGCCCTTCGATGGCGGCCTCGGAGCTTGCCACTCAGGTTGACACTCACAATCGCCATGTTGGTCAAGTACAGTGGGATGTACATAACCAACATGTGCAATGGGAGGTGTTGGATGTCCGTGACCCAGATCGACATCGACGAAGAAGCACTGGAACGAGCGATGTCCCTCGCCGGCGTGCGCACTAAGAAGGAGGCGGTGAACCTCGCCCTGCGCTTCTACGCTGAGCAGCAGGAACGCGCGGCCCGCATCAGTCGGCACTTCGAGCGAGCGCAGCGCTGGGGGGCTGTAGATCATGCTGAGCGCATGCACCAGGCAGAGAAGGATGCCCGGTGATCTACCTGCTCGACACCTCGGCGCTCTTCCGGCTCCTACGCGACCCTAAGCTTCAGTCAGTCTGGTACGACGCGATCGACGCAGGATCGATCGCGTCGTGCTATCCGCAGCGCGCCGAGTTCCTCTACAGCGCCCGAGACGGTCGCGAGTACAACGAGATCTCTGAGATGTTCGCCGACCTCTATCCGGATGTCTCCGCACCGAAGAGCGCCGGCCGATGGATCGACACCGTCCAGCACCGCTTGGCCCTCGCGGGCCAGCATCGGAGCGCCTCAGCCGTCGACCTCATGATTGCGGCGACAGCCGCCCACCACGGACTCACCGTGCTCCACGATGACGCGGACTACCGCACCGTGGCACGCCATGCCCCGGATCTCAGCGAGCACAGCATCCTCGACCACACCTGAGCCTGCTTCTCACTCAGCACCGGTACCGGTTATCCGTCGCGCATCTCCCACAGGGCCATGACCGAGCCGTCCGCGTCCATCGACGCGGGGCCCGTCGTCCCGCTGCGGCTTCCTCGTACTCCGAGAGGGCCATCCACTGTGCGCGGTTTCCGGCCGGCACTTGGCAGCACATCAAACAGCCCCAGCGTTCAGCGATTCCGCGTACGGCTCCTTACTGCCCGCGCAGCTGTCCGCTTCAGAGCGGGGCGCAGGCAGAGCACACACCCGAACGATTGGAGTGCGCCCAGTCGTGTCATCCCACGGCCGTGATGCGCTCAGCGGATCCAGCCAGAGCACCGTCGCGGAACATCCCGGCGATATCCGTCTCCAGGGTCGTGCGAATGTCGGGCCCGAGGCGACCCTCGGCCTGCACTGGGCGGACATCGACTTCGACGCCCGCACCCTGACGGTCCGCCCCCAGCTCCAGCGCATCGACGGTGAGCTCTACCAGGACAGTCCGAAGTCACGGCGGGCACGGGTGATCCCGCTACCCGCGATGTGCATCGCGCCGCTTCGCTGGCAGGGCTCCGCCAGGCCGAGCTGCGTCGGCAGGCTGAGGCGGACTGGCAGGACTCCGACCGCGTCTTCACCACCCGCTCCGGTCGGCCCATCGAGCCGCGCAACCTGACCCGCTCGTTCCAGCGGATCAGTGCGGACGAAGCCCTGCCGCCGATCCGACTGCACGACACCCGACACGGGTGCGCGACGTTACTGATCGCCGCCGGCGTGCCCATGCGCGTCGTCATGGAGATCCTGGGGCACTCCCAGATCGCGGTGACCATGAACGTATACGCGCACGTCGCGAGCGACACGCAGCGCCAGGCCATGGGGCACATGGACCGGCTGCTGAAGAGGCGTCGCCGCCCGCGTTGATGTCAACCGCTGATGTCAGAAGCCCCGGAGCTTGATCTCTCCGGGGCTTCTGGTTGTCGTTCTGGCTGGTCAAGCAGAGAGCCCCCTGTCGGGTTCGAACCGACGACCCCCGCTTCACAAGTTTTCGGCAGCCAAGCCCCTGACCTGCGGAAACGTTGACCACTTGGCTGCTGACCAGCGAGAATGCCTCTCCGGGACTCTCCCAGCTTCTCCGCGTTTCTCGGCCCCATGTGTGCCGATTCCGTGCCGCGAAGCGGTCCGCTGGCCTCGTGGCCACCGCCGACTGCCCGTACTGCTCGACCCCTCGGCGACCCACCAGCATCGCAGTCCCGCCGAGCACCGGCCAGGGCTGGCCATCGCTGCACACCCACGGGCACCGGCAGCCCCTTCCCCATCGCGATGGTCACGGACCGTGACCAAAGGCGTCGAGTGCTTTCAGGTGTGTCGACTGGTCCCGGCGTATTGATGGGACCGTCCCCACGGAAGGCCGGTCGGCTGTGATAGCGAGGTCATGATTAATCGACTGGTCCATACCCAGTCACCTCATCTACAGCGGCACGCCACCAATCCCGTGGACTGGTGGAAGTGGAGAGAGGGGGCGATATCAGAAGCGGCAAGCCGGGACACACCCGTCCTCCTGAGCGTTGGGTACACCGCATGCCACTGAGGCCGTTGTACTTGCAGAAGCAAGAGCCTCTGAACTGGGGCTATGTCAGAAGGCAGCGTTATGAGCATCCATGGTGACGAACGAGATGCACAGATCGACGCCTGGGTGGAGGAGCAGATCGCCCTCTCGCCCACTTGGTCTGCGGAGAAGTGGGAGAGCATTCTTGCCCTCCTGGAACCAAGCGACAAGGAGTGATTCGACCGGCAATTTGGTCGCGCCGCTCTGTCTGGGCATGAGTTCGTAACTTGCTGCGAATTCTAATGCCGCCGTGATTTTGCGCCTACCCTGCCATGCGTCTGCGCTGTTTCAAGCGCAGGCGCATGGCTGCTTGTACGACACTGACACCTGGCCCCGCAGGACCGGCCGGCACATGCCTTGAGGTCGGCGAAGTCGTGCTCGTTGGCCGCGCGCTCGCGGCTGACCAGGTGTTGCCCTCTTTCTGGGTGGCGGTCAGCGGCTTGCCGCGGGTCACCTCGGCGTCGACTGCAAGCGCGCCGACGCGACCGTCGTGCGCGTCATCGAGTACACCCTGGACGACCTCAGGCGCCCGCGGAACGACGCCCCCTACCGGCTGATCGCCACCAGGCTGAGAGGGAATCGGCCAGAGCGAGAGGAGCCACCACCATCATGAGAGTTGACTTGCATAAGTTCTGGCGGACGACTATCTTCATGAGAGCTAGCTCCCACGAAAGGTGCTTCCCATCATGACTGCCCTCGCTCCCGCCAGTACCTCCCGCACCGTCGACCTCCCCGGCGGCCTGTCCCTGACCGTCAATGAGTTCGGCGCCAATACCGAGGGCAGCTGCGTGCTGTACCTGCACGGCGGCGCCGGCTTCCGCTCGATGATCGGCATCGCCACCGCGCTGTCCGAGCACGTGTACGGCATCGTCCCGATCCACCCCGGCTTCGACGGCACGCCCCGCCCCGAGTGGTGCGACACCATCGCCGACCTGGCCGTGGCCTACCTGGACCTGCTCGACACGCTCGACCTGACGGGCGTCATGGTGGTCGGCAACTCGCTCGGCGGCTGGATCGCCGCCGAGATGGCGCTGCGCGACACCCGCGGCCGGATCGGGGCGCTGACCCTGCTCAACGCGGTCGGCATCCACGCCCACCTGAAGGAGAACGAGGTCCTCGACGTCCGCACGCTCGCGCCGACCGAGATAACCGAACTGTCCTTCGCCAACCCGGCCTTCCGCCCCGACTTTTCCTCGTTCAGCGACGAGCAGCGGGCCGGGATGGCCGCCAACCAGCGCACTCTGGCGACCTACGCGGGCGAGGCGTTCTCGCACGACCCCAAGCTGCGCGGTCGCCTCCACCGCGTCACCGTGCCAGTGCTGGTCGCCTGGGGCGAGGAGGACGGCATAGCGCGCCCGGCCTACGGCCGCGGCTACGCCAAGTCGTTCCCCAACGGCCACTTCGTGCCGGTCCCCGACGCCGGTCACTTCCCGCACATCGAGCAGCTGGGCAGCACCCTCGCGGCCATCGGCGACTTCGTCGACACCGTCGTCAAGCCGGGTGCCGCAGCCTGATCGGCTGCGATACCGGTGCCATACCGGCGAGGTAGATGTCGACGAGGCGCTGCGCGGTTCGATCCCAGTCGGGGGCGTACGGGAGCTGCTGCGCCATCAGCGCGCCGAAGCTCACCAGGTCGGCTGTGCGCACGTCGTGCCGGATCGTGCCGTCCTCCCTGCCCCTGCTCAGCAGCAAGCCGAGCGTCCGGTGAACGTCGGCCTGGACTGTGACGGTGTCCTGGTCCAGCTCGACCGGACCACCGTGCAGGGGCAGCACGAGGCCTGGCCCGTGTTCGATGGTCCGGTCGAGGAAGTGGCGCACGGCTTCGATCCCGGACCCGTCGGACCTGGCGGCCTCGTTCGCGGCGTCCAGGACGAACTGGAAGGAGCGGTGCGTCAGCGCTCCGAGCAGGGCCTCGCGGGAAGGGAAGTGGCGGTAGAGCGTGCCCACACCGACTCCCGCGGCCGCCGCGACGGTCGCCATCGGCACCGCTGCGCCCTCCCGTCGGACGGCGGCGGCCGCCGCCGTCAGGACCCGATCCCTGTTGTCCACCGCGTCACGCCGCAGCTCCCGCCGCCGGACGCCTTCGTTCGACTGTGCCCCTGTCACAACGTCGATGATGGCATCACAGCCGCAACACAGCAGCCCCGCTGCAGCCCTCTTCGGTGCCACAGCCACGTCATTGACAGCCTTTCAAGCGGACGATAGCGTCCGTTTAACCGGTGTGACCGGGACGTATGTGTCCATAGCGCCGAAGACAGCCATGCCTGACCGTTTCCTCTCCCACAACGACACTGCCCATACCGCTGCGCTGCAGCCGCGCAGCCGTCTGCCAGGGCAGCGCCCTCCGAAGCAATCCTCATTCCTCCTCTCCACCGCGGTGCAGCATTCCTCACCGGAAGGAATCGGACGAAATGGTCGACGTAAACGTATCGCCGTTCGAAGTAGAGGTGCGCGGCCGCACGGGAAACCTGTTACGCGCCGACGTGTACCTTCCCTCGTCCGGCGAGGGCCCGTATCCGATCGTCTTAGGTGCGTCTCCCTACCAGAAGGCGCTGCGTCACCTCCCGCCCAGCCCCGTCTTCCCGTTCACCGAGTACGGCCCGATCCAGCTGTACCTGGACAGCGGCTACGCCTACGTCGCGATGGACCTTCCCGGCACGGGCCGCTCCGAGGGGACTTGGGACCCGGTCTCACGCACCGAGGGCGAGGCCATCCACGACATGATCGAGCACGTCGCCGTCCTGCCGTGGAGTACCGGCGCGGTCGGCATGATCGGCATGTCGCACTACTGCTGGAGCCAGTGGAACGCGGCGCGGACCCGTCCGCCGCACCTCAAGACGATCGTGGCCTACGACGGCGCGACGGACATGTACCGCGACTGGATGTACCAGGGCGGGATCCCGATCCAGGGGTTCCTCAACACCTGGCTGTTCGGATCCGTGCTCTACCAGCACCAGCTCAAAGGCATCGACTTCCACGTCGGCGACAAGCACGAGTACATCTACGACGTGCTCTCCCACCCGCTCGACGACGAGTGGCAGCGCCGCAGGTCGCCGTTCTGGGAACTGCCCTCCGTGGACATCCCGGTGTTCTCCATCGGCGTGTGGGGCAAGGCTGCGCTGCATCTGCGCGGCAACTTCTACGGTTACGAGCGCGTCCAGGGGCCGAAGAAGCTCCTGGTCGCGCACCCGTCCGGCTTCGCCGAAGCCCAGATGTACTACTTCGACGAACAGTTCCACCGCGACGAACTGCTCCCCTGGTACGACCACCACCTCAAGGGCGTCGAGAACGGGGTGATGAAGCAGCCCGCGGCGCGCTTCTACGTCAACGGCGAGGACACGTACCGGTCGGCCGAATCCTGGCCGCCGCCGGACGCGGCACCGACGGCGTTCCACCTCTCCGGCGAGCACAGCGGCGCCGTCGCCTCGCTCAACGACGGCTCACTGACCGAGACCGAACCGGACTCCGAGCAGGACTCGACCTCATGGTCCTACCCCGATCCGAAGTGGATGGCCGGCGTCACCGTCTTCGACAAGCACGGCGTCCCCGACCACGTCGCACGCGTCAACACCTTCACCTCCCCACCGATGGACCGCGACCGCGAGTTCACCGGC
The DNA here is from genome assembly GCF_041262645.1 of Streptacidiphilus sp. EB129. Classification (NCBI taxonomy): domain Bacteria; kingdom Bacillati; phylum Actinomycetota; class Actinomycetes; order Kitasatosporales; family Streptomycetaceae; genus Streptacidiphilus; species Streptacidiphilus sp. EB129. The sequence continues at coordinate 10,244 of NZ_JBGCCS010000034.1, read as the reverse complement.
CACGGCGTCCTGACGCTGCACGCCTCCACCGACCAGACCGACCTCGATCTCTTCGTCAAGGTCTCGCTGGTGTCCGCGGACCCTGAGGCCGGGCTGCCGATCAAGGTCACCCAGGGATGGCTGCGCGCTTCACACCGCGCCGAGGACCCGGAACTGACCTCCGACATGCGCCCGTTCCACCAGCACTCCCAGGTGGAACCGCTCACGCCCGGCGAAGTCTACGAGCTGCGCGTGGAACTCCTGCCGATGTCCTTCCTCGCCCGCAGGGGCGACAGGATACGGCTGGAGCTCACCAACCAGGACTCGCTGATCACCGATGCGCCGATGACCCACTTCTACGGGACCAAGGTCGGCACCGACACCTACCACCACGACCGTCCGCACCCCTCGACGCTCCGCCTGCACGAGCGCCCCCGCACCTGATCGGAGTCCCCTGTGAGCATGGCCTATCTCGCGCAACCCGAACAGCAGCAGCAACTCGAATGGCTCGACGGCGGCACGCTGGCGATGCTGCTCGACGGCAAGGCCACCGACGGGCAGCTCATGATGGGACGCTTCGACGTCGCCCAGGGTGAGGCGCCGCCGTACCACCTGCACACCCGTGAGGACGAGATCTTCCTGCTGATCAAGGGCACCGCCCTGGTCTGGTGCGACGACCAGGAGTACGAACTCGCCGAGGGCGGCGTGGTGTTCCTGCCCAAGCAGATCCCGCACGGGTACCGCATCACCTCCAAGAAGGCCGACCTGCTGGTGATCAACACGCCGGCCGGCATCGAGGGGATGTTCCGCGAGACGGGCCGTGACAAGTCCACCCCACGCCCGCCCGGCTTCCAGGTGAAGCCCGATCCTGCCCTCGCCGACAAGTACGGCAACGTCATCATGGGCCCGCCGCGCTGACCGGCCCCCCGGGGGCTTCCGACCGGGCGCGGCTATTCGCGCCCGGTCGGCCCGCCCCGCTTGCGGCGTGGAGCCGCTGAGCGGGGCGGAACGGCGCGCATGTGCTGGCGGACACGGCCGAGGACGTCGCCGAGCTGGGCGACGTCCTCGCTGCTCAAGGGCGCCAGCAGAAGACGCTGCACGACCTGGATATGGCCGCTCATCACCCGGCCGAGCAGGGCGCGGCCCTGCTCGGTGAGGGAGACGATGACGCTGCGCTCGTCGTCGGGCGAGGGGGCCTTGGCGACCAGGCCCGCCTCGGCCAATTGCGCGACTTGGTAGGTCAGTCCGCTGCGGCTGTGGACGAGCCGGTCGGCGACGTCGGTCATCCGCTGCCGCCCTTCAGTGCTTTCCCCGATCACGGCGAGGATCTGGAACTGGATGTAGCTCAGCCCGCCTTCCTCGCGAAGCTGCTGGTCCACGGCGTGCTGGAGCAGGCTGCCGACCTCCATCAGGGCGAAGTAGGCGGTCAACTGCTCGGGTTCGAGGGGTGCGGCGTCCGGCATACCCACCAGTCTACTTGCTGCGAATTCGAAGCAGGCGTAGCATGGCCATGTGCTTCGAATTCGAAGCACGGATGACTGGAGGCTCTGATGAAGGCGATCCGTTTCCACGAGTACGGCGACCCGGGCGTGCTGCGCTACGAGGACGTCGAGCGGCCCGAGCCGGCGCAGGGCGAAGTGCTCGTCGAGGTCGCCGCGACCTCGTTCAACCCGGTCGATGCCGGGATCCGCGCGGGCTACCTGCGGCAGGTCTTCGCGGTCTCGCTCCCGCACATCCCGGGAATCGACGTGGCCGGGACGGTCGTGGCCCTCGGCGCGGGCGTGACGCGCTGGACGGTCGGGGACCGGGTGATCGGATTCCTGCCGATGGTCCCCGACGGGGCCGCAGCCGAGTTCGTCACCGTACCGGCCGAGATCCTCGCGCCGGCCCCCACGACCATTGCGCTGACGCAGGCGGCCGCGCTCCCCGCGGCGGCCCAGACCGCGTGGCAGGCCCTGTTCGAGCACGCCGATCTGCGCGCGGGGCAGCGGGTGCTGATCAACGGCGCGGGCGGCGGCGTCGGCGGGTACGCTGTGCAGCTGGCCAAGCAGGCCGGAGCGTTCGTCATCGCGACCGCCAGCCCCCGCAGCGCCGACGCCGTCCGCACCCAGGGCGCCGACCAGATCATCGACTACACCGTGACCACCTTGGCCGACGCGCTCGCCGAGCCCGTCGACGCCATCCTCAACCTGGTGGCGGTCGGCGAGTCCGACATGGCCGCGCTGACCGGGCTGATCCGAGACGCAGGAGTGATCGTCACCACAGCGACGCCCGCCGCAGGCGATCCGGACCGCGGCGTGCGCGCGGTCGGCATGCAACTGCGTACCGATGCCGACCAGCTCGCGAACCTCGCCAAGATGGTCGACGCCGCAGAGCTCCGCGTCGAGGTCAGCGCCACCTACCCGCTCTCGCAGGCCGCAACTGTGCACGAACTCAGCGCCGCCGGCCGGATCCGCGGCAAGGTTCTGCTCACCCCGGCTTCCTGACTCCCTCTTCCCCGTCCCGGATCCCACGGCCCGGCGAGACCGAAACGGAGTGAACGATGCCCGACGCAACCTCGTTCAACGCACGCACGATCGCCGAGTTCCGCGCCAATCACGGGCGGGTCGGCGCAGGCTTCGCCGGAGCACCGCTGCTCCTGCTGCACACCGTCGGCGCCCGGTCCGGCGCCCCGCGGATCAATCCGATGATGTACCTACCGGACCGGGGACGCTTCCTCGTGTTCGCCTCCAAAGCCGGCTCCGACCGGAACCCCGACTGGTACTACAACCTCCTCGCTCACCCCGATGCCCGGATCGAGGTGGGCGAGGAGATCCTCACCGTGCACGCCGAGGAGCTGCACGGTGCCGAGCGCGACGGCTTCTTCGCCGAACAGGCCCGCCGGTTCCCCGGCTTCGCCGCGTACCAGCGCAAGACCGACCGGATCATTCCCGTCGTCTCCCTGATGCCGACCGGCGGGCCGGCTGTACCCCGCGCCTCTGACCTGCCTGAGTAGCTGAAAGGCACTGCCATGTCCCAGCAGCAACGCCAAGCCCTCGACGACCTCCTGCGCCACGGCCCGCTCGACGTGGGTGGCGATGTCACCGAACAGCGCGCGGTCTTCCACGACATGATCGCGTCCATCCCCCTGCCCGCGGACGTCTCGGCCAAGCCGGGCGAACTCGGCGGCGTACCCGTCGTCACCGTGCAGACCCCTGAGAACGACCCGTCAGTCGTCGTGCTCTATTTCCACGGCGGCGCCTACGCCCTCGGTTCGGCATCCGACTCCGTGGGCCTGGCCGCCGACGTCTCCCGGCGTGTCGGGGCCAGGGTCGTATCGGTCGACTACCGTCTCGCCCCCGAGCACTCGTTCCCCGCAGCCCTCGACGACGCGGTGGCCGCCTACCGCGCGCTGCTCGACGAGGACGTGCCCAGCTCGAAGATCGCGTTCGTGGGCGAGTCCGCCGGCGGCGGACTGGTCGCCGCGACCCTCGTCGCGCTCAAGGACACCGACCTGCCGCAGCCCGCCTCGGCCGCGCTCTTCTCCCCCTGGGCCGATCTGACCGTGTCCGGAGCCAGCGCGACCACCAAGGCCGCCCTCGACCCGGCTCTCACCCCCGAGGCCCTGCGCCGACGCGCCCTCGACTACCTCGGCGAGCGCGACACCGCCACGCCGCTGGCCAGCCCCATCTTTGCCGACCTCACCGGGCTGCCACCGCTGCTCATCCAGGTCGGCTCGCACGAGATCCTGCTCGACGACGCCGTCCGCCTTGCCTCCCGCGCTGCCGCCGCCGACGTTGCGGTGGAGCTGCAGGTCTGGCCCGAGGTTCCGCACGTCTTCCAGGGCTTCGCGGCCGTCTTGGACGACGCGGACCGCGCCCTGAATGCTGCCGCCGCGTTCCTCAAGCGCGCCTGGGCCGACTGACGACCGCACGCCACGTCCGGACGCGACCACGATGCCCCCGCCCTCAGGGGAAGGCGCCCCAGCGTGCACCCCCGCAGAAGTGACCCGGCGCACGCCGCCACCACAGCGACTGAGTACAACCACGGAATCTCGGTGATCTGCCGCAGGCGACAGGACGGCAGTCGGCCGACGAGCCAGATTTTAGGCTGAAGCCGATCCTTGATATTACGGCATACCACTTCAAGCCCGGACGGAGTTCAAGATGCAAGAAGTTCTCGATTACATAGAAAAGCAGCGGAGGCGATACGAGCGGCACGATTTCTTTGCCCAGCTGTTAGCCAATGAATCGCTGCCCGGAGAGAAGCGTCTGGCGTGGGCCCCAAGCGTCGTTCCTTTCATCATGGGCTACTCCGACCTGAATAAATACGTCTTCCGCAAGGATGAAGGTGATGCCAAAATCGACCATCTGCAGGTTCTGTTGAATGCCCACACCTACGAAGAAGACTTCCACTGGCAGTGGATGTTGAACGACCTGACCAGGCTCGGTGCCGACAGTCGGATGCCGCTGTCGGACGCCGCTCGCGTGCTGTGGGGAGCAGACTTCAAGCATTCCCGGCGCCTCTGTCTTGAGCTGGCTGCGCTTGCGTCCGGCTCGCCGACATATGTCGTCTTCGCGATGGTCGAGTCCATCGAAGCCGTCTCGATAACGATCTTCGAGCATTGCCAAGGAATCACCGTGCAGGACGGGCAGGAATGTGAGTTCTTCGGCACAAAGCACTACAATGCGGAGGCGTCACACAGCATCAAATCACCGGAAATAGCCCAATCAAACCTGCCGGCTCTTGATGCGGCTCAGCGCAAAGAATCAAAGCTGATGGTGGACAAGGTCTTCGCGCGGTTTGACGACTGGTCCAGCTCGCTTCTGCGATTCGCGACCGAGAATGAGGAGCATCACCTCACCTACGAGAGAATGGTGCGACAGAGCAAAGCACTGCTACCGGCGACCCACGCTGCCATCTGACGTTTCGCTGTTGCGCGGCGATCCCGCCACGCCGATCGCTTGATGAGGTGGAGAGTGCCGGGGCGGCTGCCTCGCCGCGAGCGCTGCCCACTCTCCGGTGACCTCTGCCTCCCTCGCGGCAGTGGTGGGGAGGTCCGATTGACGGTAGGTCATCCGGTGTTCCGGGCGGCCGGTTGGTCGGCTAGGAGGAGGGGATTCACCAGTGGCTGACGTGACGACTGGGACCGTGGTCACCGTGAGGGCCTGTCATATGGAACCGGATGAGGGGACGCCACCACGGGCGTGAGAACGCCTCCGGACGGGGGTACCGGCGGAGGCGATCGCATGCCGTCAGGGGCGCGGTGCTACGGGGCGACCGGTCCGGGGATGCGGTAGGGGTAGTCGCCGGCCCAGTGGATCACGTTGTGCGGCGGGGTGGCCGGCGGTGCGGGGGAGAAGTTGGCCGCGTCGTTGATGCTGCCGGTGCCGGTTCGGGCGTGCCCTCACCAACGGGGTATGGGTGGCCGCAAGCTCGTCAATGCCATGTTCCACACGGCTGGACGGCACTCCTGTCGAATTCGACAGAGCAGGTGGTCGCCTGGGCGCCTCGTGCGCGAACTCCCGACCGAGGCGGCCGGGCTGGGCGTGGACGGCTTCGTCGAGGTGCCCGTCGCGGCCCCGTATTCGCTGGACCGGGTCGACGACGCCTTCGCGGGGCTCGTGCGTCGGCACGCTCACGGCAGGGTTGCGTCCGCTTCTGATCTCCGACGTCAGAACGCTGCGGCCACTGGGATGACCTCGCGGCCGATCAGCTCCAACCGCCCGGGTTTCCAGACCTGGGGTACGCGGCCGTGCGCCACGGTGACGCCGAGTACGGCCAGTTGCTGCAACTGCGAGAGGAATGTGTCGATCTTCTCTCCCTTCTCGCCGATGTCGAAGCCGGTCATGACGGTCTTCTCGATGTCGTTGTAGTCGCGGCCCTCGGTCTCGCAGTGCGCGCGCAGGATGTCGAGCTTCCGCTCGAGGTCCGGGGTTGCGAACAGGTTGCATGCCTGCGCGTACCGCGCGACCAGGCGCAGGGTCTTCTTCTCCCCGCCGCCGCCGATCAGGATCGGCGGGCGCCGGATCGGCTGCGGCGAGTTGAGGGTGCGGCCCAGCCGGTAGTGCTTGCCCTGGTAGGGGGCTTCGTTGTCGCTCCACATCTGCACGCAGATCTGCAGCGTCTCCTCCAGCCGTTCGAACCGCTCGGCCGTGCCCGGGAATGGCAGGCCCAGGCCCTGGGCCTCGTCGGAGTTCCAGGCCGCGCCGATCCCCAGCCAGGCCCGGCCCTTCGACAGCACGTCCAGCGTGCTGACCAGCTTCGCCAGCATTCCCGGCTCACGGTAGGTGACGGCCGTGACCCAGGCCAGCAGCTGGACGCGCGAGGTGCGCGCCGCGATGAACCCGAGCGTCGTGTACGCCTCCAGCATCGCGAGTTCGGGCGGGCCGTGGACGCCGATCTGCCAGACGTGGTCCATGACGCTGACCCGCGCGAACCCGGCGTCCTCGGCGGCCACCACCACTCGCGTCAGATCGTCGGCGAGCCGGGGCGGCCCGCCGGGAAAGGTGAATTCCGAGATGTGCAGTCCGATGTCCATCGGTGCCCCCTGGTGAGTCCTCGTGGCCGCGATGTCCTGGCGGCGCTTGTGTGAGCTGACAATCATTCAGCGCTTGGGCTCAGACGTGGTCGTCGGCGATGGTGGTGCCGTAGTGCCCCATCACCTGGCCGGCGGCCCGGGCCATGGTCTCGCCGCCGGCGATCATGTCGCGCAGGTCGCGGAAGTACTGCACGTACAGGTCCGGGGTGAAGGTGTTGACCATCACGACCGGCTGGTCGCCGGGGTTCGCGAAGGTGTGCGGGACTCCTGGCGGGACCATCACGAGCGTGCCGGGGGGTGCGTCGTAGTCGGTCTGCCCGACAGTGAACCTGGCGGTGCCGGACACGACATAGAAGCCCTCGTCGTGCTGGGCATGGCGGTGCTGGGGCGGGCCGGCGCCGTGCGGGGCGAGGGTGATCTCCCCGATGCCCAGGCGGTGCGAGGTCGTGGCCCCGTCCTCCAGGATGCGCACCTTCGCAGGTCCCAGGTCGATCAGTTCGCCGCCGTCCGGGGCGACGATGGAGACGTCGTTCACGGTCCGCTCCTTTGTGAGAGTAAACTCTCATTACAATATCCGGCGCGCACCGCGTGATACAAGTCTGCTCTCATCATTGGAGTACACTTTCTATACTGATCCCGCAGAAGGGCGAGCCGATGACGGCACCGACCACCCCATCGACGACGACCGGCCGAGCCAATCAGAAGCTGCGCACCCGCACCGCGATCCTGGCCGCGGCGGTCGAGCTGATGCGCACCGGCCAAGACGTCAGCATGCTCGAGGTCGCCAAGTCCGCCCTGGTCTCCGAGGCCACGGCCTACCGGTACTTCCCCGACCTGGCCAGCTTGCTGCAGGAAGCGATGGCCGGGCAGATGCCCACCCCGCAGGAGGCTCTCGCGGCGGTCGCGGACTCCCACGACCCGGTCGAACGCGTCGCCGCCGCGACCGAGCACCTGCTGCGCCTTGTACTGGTCTACCAGGGGGCGACCCGCGCGATGATCGCGGCGACGATCACCCGCCCCGACACTGTCGCGGCCCGGCCCGGCCTGCGCTTCGGCCTGATCGACCACGCGCTGGCCCCGGTGGCCGACACGCTCGGGGCCGCCGCCCTGCAGCAGCTCAAGAACGACCTCGCCGTCGTGGTTAGCGCCGAAGCGCTCTTCTGCCTGACCGACCTGTGCGCACTGGCCCCCGAGGACGCCATCGCCAGCGCCGTGCGCACCGCGACGACGCTCACGAGGTCCGCCGTACACGGCCACACTCCCGGATCGGGACCGCTGATCTGACCACTCGACATATATGGCCCGCGCCCATCGGCGAGGCAGAGCGAGACGGGGCATGCCGGTCACTTCGTCGGGGTCTGCCTCGCGGAGGCTGAAGATCCCGACCCGAGGCTGCGCATGATGACGATCCCTCGGCGATGCCGAGGAACGCGTCGATGACCGTGGTGCGCCGCTCGCAATGAGCCGGTCTCCGATGCGCCGGCGGTGGCAGCCGAGTGGATGGTCAAGGTGGAACGCGGACCCTTCGAGCCGCGGCACTGTGGGTCTCCTCGGATCACCTAGCGCCGCGACTCCATGATCGCTTAGTGGTCGGCTCCGGAGGTCCTTCGGGGGTTAACTCCGGAGTCGCTGTTGTGTGTGTCTCTGGATTCAGAGTTCGGGTCCGGCGAGGTGGAGCTGGCAGGCGCAGTCCAGGGCGTCTTCGGGGGTGCCGGCGACGGTGCCGGTGGGTAGCAGGGAGTCCTGGTAGCGGTCGCTGCTGGCGTAGTAGAGGGCGAAGCCCCATCGGCTCGCGGTGCCGCTGTAGCGCAGGCGCATCAGTTTGACCCATTCGCCGTCGGCCAGTTCGCCTTCCACGTAGGCGAACTACCCGCGGTGGCGGATGTGCAGGTCCGTCAGTTGCGGCCAGGCGGTGCGGGCGTGCTCGGTCAGCCGCTGGGCGAGTGACAGCCGGGTGTACTGCGGCGTCGTGGGCATGGCGGCCATCCGGCCGGATCGTCCCGGCAGCGGATACGGCAGGCCGCAACCCGTATGATCCACTTCTCCCGATCGGCCCGCCTGCCATGCCCGTTGCCCCGGCCCGCCCGATATTCCCGACCGCTGCCGAGCGCGAGCGGTTGAAGAAGATGGCCTACGGCCACAAGACCGAGTACCGGCTGCGGGTGCGCGTGGTCATGAGAAGAGCTCCATCCAGGCCCGCTGCCGCTGCCATACGACCCTGGCCCCGGGCCGGGCCCGGGCGATGCGTCAACCACCCGGCCGCGGCGCCCCGTCGACCTGAACGCGAACGAGGTCCTGCGGCTGCTCGGCAGCGTCTCGCTGGGCCGGATCGTGTTCACCCAGCACGCCCTGCCCGCGATCCGCCCGGTCAACCGCATCGTGCACGACAGCGACATCGTCGCGCACACCCACCAAGGTGCTGCCCTGGCTGCCCACGTCCAGGGCAGCACCGTCGACCCCGGTGTCGTGGTCGCCTACGAGGCCAACGCCATCGATCCCGACACCCACCTCGGGTGGAGCGTGGTGGGTGTCGGCTATGCCCGCCTTGTCACCGACCCGGCTGAACTGGACGACTACCGGGGGCGCCTGCAGCCGTGGGTGGACCAGGCCATGGACTTCGCGGTCCGGATCTACCCCGAAGTGATCACCGGCCGCCGACTCACAGTCTGAACTGCGCACGAGCCACCCGCCCTTTCGAGATCGCTGAAGGAGGGGGCGGCGGCGTTCTGTGGTGATGGCGTCGGGCAGCACGGTGGCGAGGCTGGTGCGTTGGACGATCCCGACGAGCGCGTCGACGCAGTTGGCCTCGACGGCGATCTGCGGACGGACCCCCACTCCTCACCTGACCTCCAGGCGAGCAATCCGAACCCAGTCGTCGGCCCCAGCCCGTCACCACGGCGGCGTAGCGCCGCACCCCCGAACGCCCCAACGGCAGGGCAGGACCAGCCGGGATGCTACAGGCGGTCGTCGGTTCGAATCCCGGGCGATCCGCATCCACCACGTGATGGCGCATGAGTCCTTCGAGGGCGAAGGCGTCGCTCAACAACCTGAACGAGCACTTCGCCTCGGCCAAGGTGGACCGGGAGGAGCGGCCGGATGTAGATGCGGTGTACATGGAGGCGGTGCAGGCTAGCCGGCGAGCAGGGTGGGCAGCCGATGACAGCGTCCCTGACGCCCGCGAAGGAGCCGTTCTACTTCGAGACGTACTTCCCGGCCGAGCCCCGGCACGGTATGCCCGGCTTCCGACAGGTGGCGGCAGGCGCTGGCCGGGCTCGGCTGCAGCTTCGACGACAAGCGCGGTGGCTGCGGCGGCTGCGCCCCCACTCGGCGAACTTCCCACCCCGGGAGGCGGGTTCGCCTGCGCGCCGAACGCAGACATCCTCGACCCGCCCACCTGCAGACCCGCCGAAGGCTCCTACTACGCCTTGTTGACGCCAGAGCAGCTGGCAGCCGCCCTGCCCGCACTCGTCGCCGTCATGGTCGCCGTCGCCGTCACTCCGAGTAGCCCTCGCGCCAGCAATCCAACACGCTCCTCATCGACGCGCGGATCGCCCACAGCGCTGACAACACCCAGCCAAGCGCGGGCGACTCTGGTGACACTTCTGGGCACAACGACAAGGCCCTCCTCCGCCGACTGCACCCGCCATTCACGGTCATGTCCCTTGGAGTGGTGTAACGGTCGCATGCCAACGGTTATGCGGTGGGCGGTAGTTCGTCGGGGGTGTGCGGGTCGGGGTAGATCTTT
>NZ_JBGCCS010000033.1:0-87565 GCF_041262645.1 Streptacidiphilus sp. EB129 | reverse complement strand
ATGCCCAAGGGTCCGCGCCTCGGCTCCCAGCAGCAGACGCCGCTGCCGCTCGTCCAGATGCGGCAGGAGTGCACCGAACTTCGCAGCCAGCGACATATCTATCTCGTCCATACCACAACAACGAACGCCAGCAAGGGAAGCAACGCTTAGTTTTCCCGCAAGCCCTTACTGGTGGGCGGGGAGGGGGACGTAGCCTTCGCGGGCGAGTTTGGGCAGGATGCCGCCGGCCGCGAGGATGTCGAGGACCAGTGCGGGGAGCGCGCCGCCCACCAGGCGGGCGCCGGTGGCGGTGTTCTCGATCCACCCGGCGCCGAAGTCGAGACGGGCGGTGTCGCCGTCCCGGAAGGCGGCGGTGATACCGGGGACGGTGAGCGCGGGCAGGCCGTGGTTGATCGCGTTGCGCAGGAACAGGGAGTTGAACTCCTCGGCGACCAGGGCGGCGACGCCGAGTTCGCGGAAGAGTGCCGCCACCGGACGGGAGGATCCCAGGCCGAAGTTGCGCCCGGCCACCACGATGTCTCCGGGGGCCACCTGGTCGGTCCAGCCGGGGCGCAGCTCGTAGAAGACGTGCCGGGCGGCCTCCGGGATCGGGAGCCTCATGGCGAAGGCCGGGTACATGGCGTCGGTGGTGACCGAGTCGCCCACGACCCAGACGCGGCCGGTGAGTCGGGTGTCCATCAGCTTGTCCATCAGCTCAGGTCTCCTCGCGGGTCGGTGACGCGGCCGGTGAGGGCGGAGGCGGCGACGGTGGCCGGGGAGGCCATGTAGATCTCCGCGTCCGGGCTGCCCATCCGGCCGGTGAAGTTGCGGGTGGAGGAGGTCAGGCAGACCTCGCCGGGGCCGAGCAGCCCCATGTGGTAGCCGAAGCAGGCTCCGCAGGTGGAGTTGGTGACCACCGCGCCGGCGTCGGCCAGGTCCTGCAGGTAGCCGGCCCGCATCGCGTCGCGGTAGACCTGCTGGGAGGCGGGGGTGACCAGCAGCCGGACGCCGGGGGCGACCTTGCGGCCGCGCACGATCGCGGCGGCGATCGCCAGGTCCTCCAGCTGCCCGTTGGCGCAGGAGCCGATGAAGCACTGGTTGACCGGGCGCCTCTCGATCGCCGAGATCGGCAGGGAGTTGCGGCTGACCGTGCCGGGGCGGGCGACGTACGGCTCCAGCGCGGACAGGTCGATACTGCGCACGGCGGCGTAGCGGGCGTCCGGGTCCGGGTCGGCCGCCCGGTAGCCGGCCGGGCCGGCGCCGCGGGCGGCGAGGAAGTCGCGGGCCAGGTCGTCGATCGGGAAGGTGCAGAAGTCGGCGGATATCTCGGCGCCCTGGGTGGCGATGGTTCGCCGGTCGTTCATCGGGATCGAGGCCAGGCCGGGTCCGCAGAACTCGAGGTTGTGGTTGGTCGCGTCGCCCCAGGTACCGGCGATGTGCAGGAAGATGTCCTTGCCGGAGACGGCGGTGGGCTTCGTACCGGTGAACTCGTAGCGGATGGTCGGCGCGATCTGGAACCAGGTCCGGCCGGTGCACAGGATCGAGTAGACCTCGGCCGGGCCGAGCCCTCGGGCGGCGGTGTTGTAGGCACCCGCGGCGCAGGTGTGGGAGTCGGTGCAGGCGAGGATCTCGCCGGGCCGGGCGAGGCCGTTCTCGGCGATGACCTGGTGGCAGATGCCGTGCGCGCCCACGTCGTAGAACTTCTCGACGGCGAAGTCGCGGGCGAAGGCGCGGGCCCTGGTGCCGCCCGCGGCGTCGCTGACGGAGGGAGCGGGGACTGCGTGGTCCATGACGACGGCGACCTTGGCCGGGTCGTTGATCCTGAGCGGCTGGACCCAGCCGGTGGCGAACTGAAGGTCGATCATGACGGTCATGTCGACGTCGCAGACCACCGTGTCACCGGCGACCACCTGCTCGAGGCCCGCCTTGCGCGCGAGGATCTTCTCAATCATGGTCATGCCCATCAGGCACCGTCCTCGGTGTGGTCGCGGTGGCGCTCGCCGATCGCGGACCATGCGCGCAGGCCGACGAGTTCGAAGAGTCCTTGGGGGCCGGGGGTGAGATCGGCGGGCATGGCGCCGCCCAGGCGGGCCAGTGCTTCGAGTCCGTGCAGGACGTAGGGGGCGAGCAGGGCGCCGGGGTGGATCGCGATGCGGTAGCCGAGCGCGGCCAGGGTCCCGGGGGCGGTGTCCGGGGTCAGGCCGCCCTGGACCATGTTGATCAGGAGCGGGGCGTCGACCTGCGCGGCGATCTTCTCGATCTCCCCGATGTCCTGCGGGGCCTCGACGAAGATGACGTCGGCTCCGGCGGCGGCGTAGCATCCCGCGCGGTCGATCGCCTCGTCGAGGCCGAGCGGTCCGCGCGCGTCGGTGCGGGCGATGACGACCAGGTCGTCGTCGGTGCGCGCCTGGAGCGCGGCGTCGAGCCTGTCGGTGAACGCGGCCGCGCTGATGAGCTCCTTGTCGGGCAGGTGGCCGCACTTCTTGGGGAACGCCTGGTCCTCCAGGTGCAGGGCGGCGACGCCGGCTCGTTCGTAGCCGCGCACTGTGCGGGCCACGTTCACGGGCCCGCCGTAGCCGGTGTCCGCGTCGGCGATCAGCGGGACCTCGCCCAGGACGTCGGCCACGATTCGGGCCCGCTCGGTCATCTCGGTCGCGGTGGTCAGCCCGATGTCCGGCAGGCCGAGTCCCGCGACGGAGACGCCCGCGCCGCTGAGGTAGGCCGCGCCGAAGCCGGTTCGCGCCACCAGGTGGGCGGACAGGCCGTCGAAGACGCCGGGCGCGGTGACCAGTCCGCCCTGGGCGAGCAGCGACCGCAGCCGGCGGCCGGGCGTGGATGGACGGTGCTGAGGCTGGATCATGAGGGGGTCCTGTTCGTGGTCGGGTGTCAGTCCAGGGCGCCGCGGGCGGGGGCGGCGAGGAGGTCCACCAAGTGGTGCAGGTCGGCCTGGTGTTCGAGGTCCAGGACGATCCGCTCGATCTCGGCGGAACGGTCGGCGTCGATGACGCGTGCGGTCAGTGCGCGGTACTTCTCGCGGATCTCGCTGTTCGTCAGCGGGTCGTCCGGGCCGCCGTGGGGCTGGTTCAGCGCCCGGGTCAGCACCTCACCGCCGCGCAGGGCGAGGGTGACCCGGGTGTTGTAGCCCGGCTGCTGCCAGCTCGGGTCCTGCGGAGCGTTGACGAGCTGGACCTCGGTGCGGCCGATCAGCCGCCAGACGTCGTCCGAGTCGATCCGCTCGGGGGTGAACTGGTCGGGCCGCACCTGCCCGTCCAGGACTGCGACCGCGGTGGCGAAGGCGATGTTCATCTGCGCGCCGATCGTCGTCAGCGGCCGTTCCGGTTTCCACCAGCCGTGGTGGTGGATCGCCTCGGGGACCTCGATGCGGATCGTCTCGATGTCGTCGGCCGTGAGCGTGCGGCCGGCCGTCAGCGCGAGCGCCGCGTCAATGGCGGGGTGCAGTCCGCCCATCGCCGCGTGGATCTTCACGGTGATCTGCTCGGTGTACCAGGTCTCACCCAGGCCGCGGGTGATCTGGGCGGAGTCGGGGTCGTGGCCCTCGCCGAAGGTGGACAGGAATCCGCCGTACGGGCGTTCGAAGACCCGCTTGATGCCGGTGTACCCGGCCTGGGCCAGGCCTGCGGCGTAGAAGCCGTTGCGGGCGGCGAAGCCGTGGTGCATCCGCTTGGACATGGCTTCGTACTGAGCGGCCATCAGTCCTGCCGACTGGGTCGCGGCCAGGCCGAGTGCGTCCTCGAAGGCGGCCGCGTCGAGCCCGCGCAGCGCGCCGGAGGCGGCGGCCGCAGCGTGGGTGCCGAAGACCGGACCGGAGTGCCAGCCGCGCGAGAGCATCTGCGGGCCGTGCAGCGCCAGGCCCACCCGCGGCCCTGCCTCGAAGCCGAGCACCGCGCCCCGGAGGAACTCCCCGCCTGAGACGGGCCCCAGCTGGGAGGCGGTCGACAGCAGCGCCGGCAGCACCAGGGAGGCGCTGTGCAGCGGCGCTGCCGGGAAGTAGTCGTCCAGCTCGAAGCCCTGGACGAAGGTGCCGTTGAGGACCGCCGCCGCGGGCGCGCTGGTGGTCCGCCCCCATCCGATCAGCGGGACGTCACCTGCGCCCTCCAGCTTCAGCACTGCTTCCACGGCCGTGCGGGACCAGGGCAGTTGGGCTCCGATCAGCGCGCAGGCCAGGCCGTCGAGAACCAGGTGCGCTGCCCGCTCCCGGACCTGGGCGGGGATCTGTTCCAGCGACGTGGCGGCCAGCCAGCCGGCCAGCCGCCCGGTGGGGCCGTCGGGGTCGGTCGGTGGCCGGGTGGCCTGTGGCGTCGGTGCGTGCACCGTGCTCACCTCCAGAGTCATCGGCGTGCGGTCGGAAGCGGGCACGCCGGAGCTGACCCGGATCCCAGGACCGCAGATATTAGAAAATATAACATCTAGTTTCGCGGATGGGCTGGGTAGCATGAGCAGGTGGCACTGAACCGAACCTCTCTCCCGCGCACCGCCGAGGCCGTGGCGCTCGCCGAGCTGCGCGACGCGATCGTCCGTGGCGACCTCGCCCCCGGGGCTCCGATCCGTCAGAGCGCGGCGGCCGCGGAGCTCGGGCTGAGCGTCATCCCGGTGCGCGAGGCACTCAAGACCCTCGCCGGGGAGGGGATCGTCACCTATGTTCCGCAACGCGGCTACACCGTGACCGAGCTCAGCCCGGACAGCGTGGACGGCATCTTCCGGCTTCGCGAACTCCTGGAGGGCGAGGCGGAGCAGGACGCTGCGGCCCGGCTGCGGCCCGAGGACGTCGCCGCGATGCGCGCCGCGCTGAACGACCAGCGTGCCGCCGTCGACGCGGCCGACGTCGCCGGCGTGATCGCCGGCAACCGCCGCTTCCACTTCGCCCTGCTGGAGCGGTGCGACAACGAGTGGCTGCTGCGTTTCGTCCGCCAGCTGTGGGAGGCCCTGGAGCCGCACCGCGCCCTGTCCTACCGGCGCGCGGCCGCCGCCGGTGACACCGACAGGGCCGAGGCGATCCTCGCCGAGCACGAGGCGATCGTCACCGCCTTCGAGCACGACGACGCCCCGGCCGCCCTCCACCTGCTGGCCGAACACCGCCGCGGCGGCAGCGCCGACTTCCACCGGCTCCTCAGCGGGTCCGCCCCGACCGTGTAGGGGCGTGACGGCGGCTTGGGCGACCGAGGGCCTCGCAGCTCAGTCGCTGACATGGAGGCCGGGCCGGCGGCTGTGAGCACCGCCGGCCCCGTCCGGTCCGTCTTCGGCTGCCGGAACCCGCCTCGGTCAGCGGTCGCCGACCGGCACGGGCCGCGGCTGTTCCGCCGGGGCCGTCACAGGTGGGAGGCGGAGCAGGCGGGATGCCCAGCCGGGCAGCCACCAGTTGGCGCTGCCGAACAGTGACACCAGTGCCGGGAGCAGCAGCATCCGGACCACGACCGCGTCCAACAGCACGCCGGCTGCCAGACCGGCCGCGATCTGACGGACCGTGATGTCGTTGGCTGTCGACAGCGAGGCAAGCGCGAAGAACAGGATCAGCGCCGCGCTGGTGACCAACCGTCCGGTGCGCGAAATCCCCTCGACGATGCCGTCACGGGTCGAGCCGCTGCGCTCGTAGCCCTCGCGGACCCGGGAGAGGATGAAGACCTCGTAGTCCATCGAGACGCCGAAGAGGAACCCGAAGATCAGCACCGGCGCGAAGCTGTCCACGGCTCCGTAGGACGTGCTGCCCCACAGTGCCTGCATGCCCAGACCGTGCTGGAAGACCAGGACCAGAATGCCGTAGGAGGCGGCCACCGACAGGGCGTTGAGCAGCACCGCCTTGGCCGGCAGCAGGATCGACTTGAGCCCGCGCGCCAGCAGCAGGAAGGTCACGATCGCGACGATCGCGAAGAGGAGCGGGAACGAGCCGTAGGTCGAGTTGACCTGGTCGATACTCAGCGCGCCCTCGCCGCCGACCAGGGCGCCCCGGGGCACCGTGCCGCGGATGTCCGCGAGGGCCGTGCCGCCCTGGGAACTGCCGACCTCTCCCTTCGGGATCGCGATGACGATGGCGCTGCCGTCCACCCGCCAGTCGCCGGCACTGGAGCTGACCGCGCCGTGCAGGCTGGACACCTGCCCCAGGGAGGTGACGACCGTGGCGGCTTCGGCGCTGTTGGGGACCCAGACGGGCACGGCCGTCAGTGTGCCGCTGGGGAAGCCGTCCGCCTCAAGGGCGTGCAGGCCGTCGGTGTAGCTGCCGCTGGAAGCGAGTGCGCTGCTGGTGGGCTGGGAGATGTTGATGGTGGCCGCGACTCCGGCCAGGCCGCACAGGATGCCCAGGCCGACGACCGCCGCGGCGATCCTGCGCCGGATGATCATGTGGGACCACCTGGTCCAGAACCGGCTGGCGCCGCGCCTGGAGCTGCGGCGCGGCCAGTCGACCTTCGGGCCGATCTTCGACAGCACCACCGGCAGCAGGGTCAGCGCCACCAGGGTCGCGGTGGAGGGGATGAACAGCCCGGAGATGCCGATGCCGCGTACCACCGAGTTGGGGACGACGATCAGCGCGAACAGTCCCAGCGACGCGACGACGCCGGAGAACCAGACCGAGTGGCCCGCACGCTTCATCGCCTCGCGGACCGCCTCGTCATTGGACCGGCCGGCCGCCCGTTCCTCGCGCCAGCGGGTGACGATCAGCAGCGAGTAGTCGATCGACAGTCCGAGGCCGAGCAGCGCCACGATGTACTGCACGGACGGGCCGATCGGCGAGGACGACGGCATGACGTAGGTCAGTCCGTAGATCAGCAACTGCATCGTCAGCACCGAGACCAGCGCCATGATCAGCGGCAGCAGGGCCAGGAACGAGCCGAACACCCAGGCCAGCACCAGCAGCGCGCCGAGCGCGCCGATCAGCAGTTCGCCGAGCACGCTGGAGTTGCCCGAGGTGGTGTTGCCCGCCGCCAGCGCCTTCAGGCTGGTGCCGTGCACGGACAGGTCGGGTGCCGCGGCCTTGGCCGCACCGGTGAGCGCGTCGACGGCGGCGGTGTCCATGTCGTCACCGTCGTGCGGCGGGTAGGCCAGCACGACGGTGCTCGTGCCTCCGGTGCCGACCAGGGTCTGGCTGCCTGTCGTGGCGTAGGACACGGTCCGCAGGGTCGGGGCGGCCTTGGCGATCGCGGTGTCGACGGCCTTGAGCTCCGCCGCGACGCCCGGCGAGTTCACCGTCTGACCGGACGACAGGTTCAGCACCAGCACGCCGGGGTCCGAGGTGACTCCGCCGTACTGCTTCGCGATCTGCACGTCGGCGGTGTAGGCGGCGCCGCTGAGGTGGTTGCCGGGCTTGAGGCGGCCCGACACCGACGGTGCCAGGACGAGACCGACCACCGTGATCACCACCCACAGCAACCCGACAAGCAGTCGGTGTCGGGTCACCCACCTGCTGAGCGTGTCCATGCGGTCCTCCACTGGGTCGAGGTCGGAGATCTTCCTGACTTCGCCCTGGAAGCTACGCGGGGCCACCTTGCGGAACGCTTTCGCCGAGCCCCCGACACCGCTCAGCGCCCTGGGGACGCGATCCCTCCCGACGTCACGGGGCCGGGGTCGGGCAGAGCAGGGTCGCCCGGGCGATGGTGTGACTGTCGATGGTGAAGCCCAGCAGCGCGCCGCTGGTGTCGGCGTTGAGTCCGGTGCTGGGGACGTCGAGTGCGGTCACGGTGATGTAGTAGTCGTGCACTCCCGAGTGGGCGGGCGGGGCGGCGCCGATGTAGCGCGGCATACCGGCGTCCCCGTTGAGCTGGAACGCCCCGGCGGGGAGGTTCTTGCCGCCGGGCGCACCGGCGTCGGCCGGCAGGTTCCTGGTGGAGGCTGGGACATCGGCGACGATCCAGTGCCAGAAGCCGCTCCCCGTCGGTGCCTCGGGGTCGTACATCGAGATGACGAAGCTGCGCGTCCGTGCCGGGAAGCCGGACCAGGACAGTTGCGGCGAGATGTCCTTCCCGCCCGGGACGCCGAAGACGCCGGACCACTGGGCCTTCGGCAGCGGCGACCCGTTGCTCACGGTCCGGCTCCAGAGCCGGAACGAGGGCACCCGGGGCAGGAAGGCGTACGGGTTCGGCCGGTCCCGGTCCACCCGCTCGGCCGCCGTGGCCACGACCGAGGTCGTGGCGGCACGACCGGCGCTCGGCGTGGGCTCTGCGGCGGCGGTGACGGTGAATGCCGCCACGCCACACACGGTCGCTGCGAGGGCGGTCGCCGTCGCGAGACGCCGGATGCTGGTGCGAATCATCTGTTGAATTCCTTCACGAATCGGGTCGGTCAGCGAAGTGTTCGGATCTGCCTGAGGAATGGTCATGCGGTCATACGGCGGAGAAAGAGCGCGGTCTCCGCACGGATGGCAGGCGTGGCGGCGATGACATGGCCGCCCGGGTGTTCCAGGACGACCGGGGAGGCGAACTGGCCGGCGAGAACCCGTGAGTCCGCGATCGGCACGATGCCATCGGAACGGCCCATGATGTGGAGCGACGGCAGGGTGTAGCTCTCACGGGAGGCGTAGAGCCGGGCGTGCTTCGGGGAGTCGCTGCGGAAGCCGCCGACCATGACGGCGAACGCGAAGTCCAGGGCCTTGCGCCCGCCGGTTTCCGCGGCGGGGCTGCGCAGTCCCACCAGCAGCGAGGCGAGCGCGGCTCCCTGACTGAAGCCGAAGACACCGTCGAAGTGCGACTGTTGCTCGAACAGGTCGAACATCCAGTCGCGGGTGCGTTCCCACCCTCGGAACTCATGGTGCCACCATCCGAAATCGCCCTCGGACAGCGACGGCGCGTCCACGTACACGAATTCGACAGCTCCCTCCAGATCGCCGGCCAGAGGTTCCATCTGCTGCCGCAGAATGCGACCGCTCCCGTGGTAGCCGTGGAGGCAGAGCACCCGAAGGCTGCCCATTCCGATCTCCTCACTGATCCGACAGGTGACTGCTGCTTCACTCTGCGCCCCATCCTGCGCGCCTTTCTGTCATAGGTCTAACAAATAGAAGTTCTCATCGTGATAAATTCCATGCATGGCAGTCTCACTGCGTCAACTGGAGTACTTCGTCGCCGTCGTCGACGAGGGATCCTTCACCGCCGCCGCGCAACTGCTCCACGTCACCCAGCCCGGCCTGTCCCACCAGATCCAGGCCCTGGAGCGTGACCTCGGCGGCCCGCTGCTGGAGCGCCTGCCGCGCAGGGTCCGGCTGACCCCGGCCGGCCGTACCGTCCTCCCGCACGCGCGCGCCAGCCTGGCCCACGCCGAGCGGGCTCGCAGCGCGGGCCGACGGGCCAACGGCATCGCCACGGGGGAACTGCAGGTCGGCACCCTCTACTCCATCAGCACCGGGATCCTGCCCCACGCGCTGCGGACCTGGCGCCACGACTACCCCGAACTCCGGGTCCAGCTCGTCGAGTTCCGGCACGGCGACGACCTCGTCGCGGCCATGGAGGCGGGCCACGCCGACCTCGCGGTCGGCCCCACTCCCCCGCAGTGGGACGGCCCCGTCCGTGAGATCGGCGCCGAGGAGTTCGTGATCGCCGCCGCAAGCGAGGCCGACCTTCCGGTCCATGACGGCGTACGGATCAGCCTGTCCGGGCTGGCCACGCGGGAATGGGTCCACTTCAGCCCGCAGAGCGGCCTGTCCGAGATCCTCGACGACGCCTGCCGGGCCGCAGGGTTCACACCGGACGTGGCCGTGCGCGCCGAGCAGGGCCCCACCGCGCTCAACCTCGCCCGGGCCGGACTCGGCCTCGCCCTGGTCCCGGGCAACCTCGTCCCGCCGCACTTCGACGGCCTCCTGCTGCGCCCCGACCCACCCGTACGCCGCCCGCTCTCGGTCTACACCCGGGTCCGCCCCGACCCGATCACCGCCGCCTTCGTCGACGTCATCGCCGAACGCACCCTGGTCACCCCGCCGCACATCAGACGCCGGCTCCGGCTCGGCGACTGAGCCGCTCACCGGCGGCCAGGCAGGTCGGTTCCCGCAGGGGTCCGTCAGTGGACGTGCGGATCGTCACCGGCGACAGCAGGCGTGCGGAGCGACTCGCGCTGCCGCCAGGCACCGGGCGGTTCGCCGTGGTGGCGGCGGAAGGCGGCGGCGAACGCGTAGGGCGAGCCGTAACCGACGCTGCGGGCGATGCTCGTCATGCCGAGCTCGCCGGTGCGCAGGTGGTCACGGGCGAGCGCCATGCGCCAGTCGGTCAGATACTGGATCGGGGTCTGGCCCAGGACATCCGGGGTGTACAGCCCGGAGGTGCCGGAGAGCAGGTGGTGGATGGTCACCTGCTCGGCGATGTCCTTGGCGTAGCCCTTCAGGTGGGCGCCCACCGTGTCCGACAGGCTCAGCTCGCCCCGCTGCGCCAGCTGCAGGATGGCCACCGCGCCGAACGGCTTGCCCGCCGAGCTGAGGCTGGACGCGATACCTTCGTGATTGCGAATCCCCCTCTCCCTGTCGGCCATGCCGTAGCTGCGGGACGGCACCGTCCGGCCCCGGTGCGACAACAGCACCACGCGGAGGTTCGCCGCCAACGCCTCGCACGAACTGCGCACACCGCTGGCGATCTCGAAGACCATCCTCGACGTGGCCCGCGCCGATCCGGACCACGTCACCGGCGAAGTCATCGCCCGCCTCCACACCGTGAACAACCGGGCCATCGACCTCACGGAGGCGCTGCTCCTGCTCAGCCGCGCCGAGCAGCGGTCCTTCAACCGCCGGCCGGTCGACCTCTCCCTGATCGCGGAGGAGGCCACCGAAGCGCTGCTGCCCTTCGCGGACAGGCACGGCATCGCCGTTGAGATCCGAGGCGACATCACCCCCGCGTTCGGATCACCCCCGCTCCTCCTGCAGCTCACCATGAACCTCGTGCAGAACGCGATCGTCCACAATCTGCCGGATCGGGGCAGCGTATGGGTGAGCACCGGCGTCTACCCGGGCGGTGCTGTGCTCACAGTCGAGAACACCGGCGAGCAGGTCACCCCGGGGTCGGCCGCGACGCTCACCGAACCGTTCCAGCGCGGCACCGAGCGCGTTCACGCCGGCCACGCGGGCGTCGGCCTCGGCCTGGCCATCGTCAGGACCATCGCCCAGGCCCACGACGGAACGCTGACCCTCACCCCGCGCGCCGAGGGCGGCCTGCGCGTCACGGTGCGGCTGCCCGCCACGGAACCGCACGCCGGGTGACGGCAGCCTCGGGCCGGTCCGGGGAGGCCCTGGGTCAGAGCGCCGCGTCTGATGGCCGCCCAGGTCCGTCAGACGATGGACGAGTTGCCCAGCCCGTCGAGCCGGTCGATCTCCTCCATGGGATAGGGGGTCTGCCTGCTCTCCAGTTGGAACGTGCGGTAGAAGTCCGTCATCACCGCAGCGAGCGGGGCGTGGCGGGTGAGGATCGCCGCGACCTGCGCCGGGATTCCCTTCGGCCGTTCCCCTTGGGCGCATGCGTGCACGAACGCACTGCGCTCTTCGCCCCGGTAGCCGTACAGGGCGGTGATGAGCCAGATCACCAGATGGGTGACCGAGTAGCAACGGTCATAGCTCTGGTGTTCGGCGAAGAAGTCGGCCTCTTCCTTGGACAGGTCGAACCGGGAGGAGATCGCGAGGCCGTAGTCCGCAAAGAACAGACGCTGACCGTCGGTCAGAATGTTCTGGAAGTGGGCATCGAAGTGCAGGAGACCGCGGGCGTTCATGAACGAGGTCCCGGCCTGCAGTTGCCTCACGACCATGGCGCAGGCCCTCTCGGCCGCCTCGTCACCGGCTTTGACCTGTGCGCCCAGCCAGTCGTGCAGGTTCTGCGGGATGTACTCCAGGAACAGTGCGATGCTCGCCGAGGAATCGCGCACAGCCTCGATCCGGCGGCGCACCTCCGATCCGCCTCCCCAGTAGCTGACAGCCTTGTCCACGTCGGCCAGTTCCTCGGGAAGCGACTGCCCGGGGTGCGGCAGGACCCGCCAGTGGTACATCAGCGGGAAGCCCTCGTAGTCCTGTCCGAGCACCCAGTTCGTCGTCATGGTGTGCACGGCCAGCTCCCTCCAGGCCCCGAAGCCCGGCCCCCCGATGACCCCGACACCGAAATGGGAGAAGGCTGGCAGCCCGAAGAGGTTCGCCGTGGACCGGACGTTCTCCGGCTGCCTTTCCAGATCACTCAGCGGCACCCGCTTGACGAAGACCCGAGTCCCGCCGATGTCCAGCAGCGCCGATGTCCCGCCGATCCCGGAACCCAAAGGCTCAGCCGCATCCACGCGGTCGCGCAGTTCACGATCACTGCACAGGGCCAACGCTGTGGAGACGGCGCTGTGAGCCGCCAGCCGCGCATCGCGCGACAGGTCAACGCTTGCGAACACAGATCCGAACCCCCCTTTCCTTTCCGCTGCACTGTACGTGGTGACCCGCGGGGCAGAGTAGTCACGCCTCACCGGCCGGCGGCTCGGGGCGGGGGTCGGACAGGCGCAGTCGGTAGGCGACGGCAAGGCACCAGGGAATGCCGAGGAGCACGACGAGAGCAAGGCCGAGCACGAGCGGGGCCGGGCGTGCCGCAGCCAGGGCGAGGCAGGCGACGGACGCCGCGGCGCAGGTCAGGGACAGCGGGCGGTACAGCCCGCGTCCGCTGTGCCAGGCCTCCAGGCCGCCGGCCACGAGCATCGTGCTGACCAGCACGACCGCCGCGCCGCCGCAGAGCACCCAGGCCGTGGCAACAGCGCTGCGGCTCGCGTGGGCGTGCTCGACGAGACCGACCATCGCCGCGCCCATCGCGGCCACCGCGGCCGTGAGCGGCAGGTGGGCGAGCATCCACTGCAGGGTTGCGGCCGGGGTCTGCCGTGGCTCGCGGTGGCCGGCGAAGTCGAAGTAGGTCCACCAGGCGCCGAAGCCGACCACCACGGCAGTCAGCGCGACAGCGACCGTCAGCACGCTGACCGGCTCGGCCGCCAGTCCGCTCACCACGCCGGTGACGGTCTCCCCGAGCACGATGATGATGAGCAGCCCGAACCGCTCGATGAGCGCGTCGGTGACAGTGAACGTGGGGGCCGCGCCCGGCGTCGCTCCGAGGATCACCGCGCCGAAGCCGACCAGATAGGCGACGTCGAGCAGCCCCCACGTCCACACCCGGTCAGTGGCCGGGAACAGGGCGCTCGCACCGAGGACGACGGCGCAGAAGACGGTTCCGGCGACGAAGAGCCGGCTCGACCTGCGGTACTCCGGCCGGTCGCCCCGGGAGGCCAGCAGCCACAGCAGAGCCAGGACCGCGAAGAGGATCCCCGCCGTGACGGCGAACGCCGCCCCGCGCGCGCTGCCCGCCTCGGGGATGAAGGCGCCCAGCGGGACGAGAACCAGGATCTGCAGCAGGAAGGTGATCCGGGCGCGGGCGTCCTCGCGGCCGTGCAGCTCGTGGTGGAGGCTGCCGTTGACCCAGGCGATCCACACCAGCCCGAACACGGCGGCATATTCGCCCAGTCCGCGCCAGGTGAGCTTCCCGGCGAGGTGGTGGGCCGCCTGCGCCACCAGGACGACCACCACCAGGTCGTAGAAGAGCTCCAGCGGGCCCACGACGCGCTCGCGCGGCTGCTCGCCGTGGGGCCGCGGCGGCTGCCACAGCTGCCGCCGCGCCCGGCGCCAGAACGTCGACCCGTCGGCAGCAGCAGCGGAAGCGGCAGCAGCCGGGGCAGCTTCGTCCGTCATCCGGTGACGCTCCTCAAGGCGCGCAGGGCCTGGTCTCGGTCCAGTCGACCATCAGGCGCCGCTCGGCGAAATACCACTCGCCGTCCTGCTTGACGAATTCGTCAAGGTAGCGGATGGACGCGATCATGATCGTGCGCTCGCCGTCCGCCCCGAACGAGAGGTGATGGGCCAGACAGTAGCTCTCCCCACTCGCCCGCTCTCCGTCGAGGGAGACGGTGCTCTGGCCGTTGAAGTGGGTGGTGGCCTGATAGGTGTTCAGATTGTCGAACACCGGGGCAAGGGCCTCACGTCCGTGCAGTTCCTGGGTCGGCTCGGCCGCGGTGGCGTCCATGAAGACCAGGAAGCGGGTGTCCTCGGTGAACAGGGCCATCTGGCCCCTGGCGTCCCGGCGGTCGGCGCAGTGCGCGTAGGCGTCGATCAGTTCGCGGATGGCCAGCCGGTCGGCGGCCTGCTGAGGTGGGACCGAGCTGTGGGACGACATCGCCGCCTCCTTCGTGAGACTGCTTGACATCTGAATAAGAGCACTCCGACCCGGTCGACGCGACCGTGGCGTGCGCGACCGGCTGGTGGGCGGGCGCGGCGGAGTTGCCCGGCCTGTCGCGCCAGGACGGTTGACGGACCTCGACCTTCCGGCGGGCTAGTTCTGCTGCGGCGCCGGAAAGTGCCTGGCCAGCTCCGCCCGGGAGGCCTCGTCGAGTACGACGCGCCCGGTGTCGAGGTTCTCGGCGAGGTGCGTTCGCGTGCGGGTTCCGGGGATGAGCAGGATGTTCGGCGCGAGGTCGAGGAGCCAGGCGAGTGCGATCTGCGCGGGTGTCGCGTTCAGCCGTCGGCCCACGGCAGCGAGCACTGGGCTGGCCAGGATCTGATTCTGGTTGCCGCGCGGCCATCCGAGGGGGCAGAAGGGCACGAACGCGATGC
Organism: Streptacidiphilus sp. EB129; assembly: GCF_041262645.1. Lineage (NCBI taxonomy): Bacteria > Bacillati > Actinomycetota > Actinomycetes > Kitasatosporales > Streptomycetaceae > Streptacidiphilus > Streptacidiphilus sp. EB129. Next base: position 72,999 of record NZ_JBGCCS010000033.1, on the reverse strand, counting down.
CCCGGTCGGTGCACTCCTGGAGCACGTCCAGGGAGCCCTGATCCGTGAGGTTGAAGAGGTTCTGGACGCAGACGATCTCGGTCTGGCCGACCGCCCGCAGCAGTTGATCCCGCGTGATGTTGCTGAGGCCGACGCCGTCGATCAGGCCTTCCTCGCGGGCCTGGATCAGCGCAGCGAGCTGGGAGTCAAACCGCGTGCCGGGTGCCGAGTGGTCGACCATGCGCAGGTTCACAGCGGCCAGGCGGTCGGTGTCCAGGGTGGCGAGGTTTTCCTCGATGCCCTGGCGGAGCTGGTGCGGTTCGTCGAAGAGCAAAAACGCGCCGGTGGCGTCGCGGCGGCCGGCCACTTTGCTGACGATCCGCAGGTCGGCCGGGTAGGGGTGCAGCGCCTCGCGGATGAGTTCGTTCACGACGTCGGGGCCGTAGTACTGCGCGGTGTCGATGTGGTTGACGCCGCTGTCGACGGCGGCGCGCAGCACGCGCAGTGCCTCGTCGCGGTCGCGGGGCGGGCCGAAGACGTTGTCGCCGGCCAGCTGCATCGCGCCGTATCCGATCCGGCGTACGTGCCGTGAGCCGAGTGCGAACGTTCCGGCGGATTCGATGGCGCGCGTCAGGTCCGGCATGGCTTCTCCCGCGGTTGAGGATGACCTTCCATGAATTGAACATTCACGTCAATCGGGGCACCTGCTGACTTGAAGGTTCACATTGAACTTGGCCGTCGGGAGAGCCGCGAGGACGGTGGCCCGCTCGCGCGGCCCTCCGGGCTCAGGCCAGGCCGAGCTGGGCGGCGATGACGGAGCCCTCCGCATAGCAGTCGAAGCGCTTGATCCTGCCGTCGACCAGCTCGAAGACGTCGCAGCACGGCGCGTCCATGCGCTTTCCGGTCGGCGGGACGGTGCCCGAGGGCAGTTCGAGCGGGCCGAGGTGGGTGCCCTGCAGACGCAGCTGCACGATGACCATGTTGTCGACCACGTAGAACTGGCCGAGTTCGCGGTGCATGTCGGGGAACGCCTGGGCGTAGACCTCGACCGTCCTGCCCAGTTCCTCCGCGCCGCGGTAGGTGTGCGGAATGGACTCGTCGGTGAAGGTCCCGTCCTCGGTGAAGGCCGCGACCCAGCCGGCGACGTCCTGGTCCTCGGCGGCCTGGTAGGCGTTGCGAATGATCTTCTCGTTGTCCAGTGACATCTCGGTTCTCCTGATCCGGGCCACGTGCGGTTGACGAGGTGGCGCCAAGCGGCGCCTTCACAGTCTTTACTTTAACACTCAAGTCATTGCAGAGCACAAGACCCGAACGGGTGCTCTTCATGGCAGATGGCGGACTGATCCGGATGACTTGTCACGTGATATGTCAAGTCATCATGTCAGCGTGCGGGTGAGTCGATCCGCTGCAGGATGCGCTCCGCGTCCTGGCCGAGCCGGCGCAGGCGCTCGCCGGACAGGTTGTCCACCACCAGATGGCGGACGTAGGCCACGTGACCGGGCGCGGCCGATTCCAGCTTGCCCACGCCGGCGGGCAGCAGGATGGCATTGGTGAACCGCCCGTCGCCCGGGTCCGGTTCGCGCCGGACGAAGCCACGGCCCGCCAGCCGCTTCACCATGTGCGACAAGCGGGACAGCGACGTGCTGGTGTGCTCGGCCAGCACGCTCATACGCAGGGTCCGTTCCGGAGCCTCGGACAGCATCGCCAGGGCCATGTACTCGACCATGCTCAGATCCGCATCGCGCAGCAGCTGCGCGTCGATGGCCCAGGGAAGCCGGGTGAACAGGCGCGCCACCGATATCCAGGCGTCCAGCTCGGCCGACGTGAGCCATGGGACGGCCCGCTCGTCGGCCTGTGGCGCACTGTCGATGGTGGTCATGTGGCGAGCGTATCAGCCCCATACGGCGGACGACATGGGATCGTCGGCGTCCCGACCGCCCCGCCACAGCGTTTGAATCTTCATGTCCGATCAGCGCGCTCGGCGTAGAGCGGGACGGTGTCGCCGAGCAGTGCGCGCATCTGGTGCGGCAGTTCGCCGGACTCACGGGCCACCTGCCCGGCGGGCCGGCCGGCGACGACCTCCTGGCCGATGAAATGGAGCAGCGTCGCGTGCACCCAGCCGAGCTGACCGGCCACCAGGGCCGGCAGCCGGTCGGCTGACGCGGCGGCGGCCTCGTCGCCCTCACCCTCGCGGGCTGCTCCCTCGCCGTCGGCACCCGCGTCTTTCGCCGAGGCATCTGACGCGCGGATCGTCGGCAGCGCCGAACGTCGGCCGGCGCGCTGCGGCCGGGCGCGAAATCCGTGCGCACAGAGCACATCGGTGTGCCGGGAGGGCACTGAACGCCCGAGGGCTGGATCCTAGTGTTCGCACCGGGGGCTCCGGCCACCGCCCGTGCCCGGATCCCCGGCGTGGCCGCGGGCTGTGCGATGGCGGCCACGCCGGGACACCGACGCAGCCACAAGGGGAGAGACCGTGAGCACAGCACCGCGTAAGGCAAGCACGTGGGCGCCGATGGCGATCCCGGTGTTCCGCATGCTGTGGTGCGCCCAGACCGTCTCCAACATCGGCAGTTGGATGCAGACCGTCGGCGCGCAGTGGATGCTCGTGCACCAGCCCAACGCGGCCGCCCTGACGTCGGCGGTACAGGCCGCCAGTCTCCTGCCGGTGCTCTTCGTGTCGCTGCCCGCGGGCGTGCTGGCCGATGTGCTGGACCGCCGACGGATCCTGCTGGTGCTGTCCCTGCTGATGACCGTGCTCGCGGGCACCCTGGCCGCGCTGACCCGGGCGGGCCTGACCACCCCCACGGTGCTGCTCACCCTCACCTTTCTGATGGGCTGCGGACAGGCCCTGGTCAATCCCGCCTGGCAGGCGATCCAACCCGAACTGGTACCCCGTGAGCTGATCCCGGCCGCCGCCGCCCTGAACAGCCTGACCGTCAACATCGCCCGCGCCGTGGGGCCCGCCCTGGCCGGACTGCTGGTCGCGGCCGGCGGGCCCTCCGTGGTGTTCAGTGTCAACGCCGCCAGCTTCGCCGTGGTCACCCTCGCCGTCCTGGTCTGGCGCCGGCCCACGGGCGACCGGGCCACCGCCGAGCACCTGGTTCCCGCCCTGCGCTCGGGAACCCGCTATGTGCGCAACGCTCCCGGGGTACGGCGGATCCTGCTCCGCGCGGCCCTGTTCGTGGTCCCCGCGTCCGCGCTGTGGGCACTGCTGCCGGTGGTCGCCAGCAGCACCCTGCACCTCGGGGCCGGAGGCTACGGACTGCTGCTCGCCGCGCTGGGGCTGGGCGCGGTCCTCGGAGCGCTGGTCATCAGGCCGCTGCGAGCCCTGGCCGGCGTCAACACCCTGCTGGCCGCCGCCACCCTGGTCTTCGCCGCCGGCACCGTCGGCTGCGCGACGCTGCACAGCGCGGTACCGCTCGCCGTCCTGCTGGTGCCCACCGGCGCCGCCTGGCTGGTCGTCCTCTCCTCGCTCAACACCGCCCTGCAGCTCCTCCTGCCCGCCTGGGTACGTGCCCGGGGGCTCGCCCTCTACCTGGTGGTCTTCATGGGCGGCCAGGGCATCGGCGCACTGGTCTGGGGGCTCGCGGCCGGCGCCGCCGGGCTCGCGGACGCGCTGCTGGGCGCGGCGGCCCTGCTGGTCGCCGGGGCCGCGACGCTGCCCTTCTGGCCGATGCACTCCCACGAGGCCGGTATGGACCGCACCATCACCTCGACCTGGCCCGAGCCCGTACTCGACCTGGAGCCGGACCCCGACGACGGCCCGGTCCTGATCGAGGTGAGCTACGTCGTCGACGCCGGGAACGCACCGGCGTTCCTGGCCGCCATGCACCCGGTCGGCCTGTCCCGCCGGCGCACCGGCGCCGAGCGCTGGTCGCTGTACCAGGACGCCGCGCGGCCGGGCCACTACGTCGAGGTCTTCCAGGTCCCGTCCTGGTCCGAGCACCTGCGGCAGCACAGCGGCCGCACCACCGTCACCGACGCCGCCTTCCTCGACAGCGCCCTCGCGCTCACCTCGGGTCCGCCCGCGGTCCGCCACCTCCTGCCGCCCCCGGCCTGAGCGCGCTTCCGGCATCCCGGGGCGACGGTGGGCAGTCGTTTGACCTACGCGCCCCGCGCCCGTTCCCACCAGGCTGAGCAGTGCGGATCCCGACACCGCGGTCCTCCCACCCCGGGATTCCTTCGGGTGTCCGCAAGCCCGCTCGTCCTCAAGGGAATTCACCATGAACGCTGTACTCTCCACAGCTTGCGTGCCGGACGGCGACAAGCTCGACTACTGGAACAGGGCCCTCACGCGCACGCTCGTCCCGCAGGCGGTCACGCCATGGAGCAGAGAGCCGTTCTCGGGCCGGATCACCTCCCATCGACTGGGTTACCTCGGGGTCTCCACCATCGAGGCGGACCCCCAGCGCATGAGCCGGACACACCGGCACACAGCCCAGCCCGACGGGGAGTTCGTGACCATCGGCGTGCAGGACTCCGGGCGCGGCCGGCTGGCGCAGGACGGGCGCACCGCGCACCTGGCGCCGGGGGAGCTCGTGGTCTACGACACCACCCGTCCCTACACGCTGGACCAGCCCGAGCCGTTCCGCCTGCACGTCTTCCAGCTGCCGCGCCGTGTCGTGGGGGTGCCCGAGGCGGACGTCCACCGCGTCACCGCGACGGCACTGCCCCCGGACGAGGGCGTGGCGGGCATGGTCGCGCCCTTCCTGACCGCACTGGCCACCACCGCCGCCCAGTGCAGCCCCAGCGTGGGCGAGCAACTGGCGGGCACCGTCAGCGACCTGCTGGCCACACTGATCCGCGAGCAGGCCACCGGACCCGAGCCGACGGACCCGGGGAGCTCCGGGCGCGCCATGGCGCTGCGCGTGCGCGGTTACGTCAACCAGCACCTGACGGATCCCGACCTCTCCCCGCAGACGATCGCCGCGCACCACCACATCTCCATCCGCTACCTGCACAAACTCTTCGAGGGCGAGGGGACCACGATCAGCCGCTGGATCCAGCAGCGCCGGCTGGAGGAGTGCGGCCGCGAGCTCACCCGTCGCGGCCGGGCCGGGCCGACCGTGTCCTCGGTCGCCCAGCGCTGGGGTTTCGTCAACCCCGCCCACTTCAGTCGCGTCTTCCGCACCGCGTACGGCATGTCGCCCCGTGAATGGCGCAGCGCGACGCTCACCCCGGCCCCATCCGCGGCCCCGGTCCCGAGTGGCCGCACCCCCGTTCCGGCGGACCGGTGACGCCCTGTGCGGCGCGCACGAGCCGCGGGTCGTAGCACTGCACTCCGCAGGCGTCACCCTTCCGCACCTTCTGCCGCCCGGCACCTGCCGGGCGGCATCACCGCAACCGACCAGGAGAGATCCATGGCCAGCCAGCCGCTACTGCATCAGAAGAGCCGGCAGATCCAGGAGTTCGGAACCGTCAAGCAGTTCCCGATCGGCCTGTCCCACGACGCCCGCAGGTACTCCTGCCAACGGCTCAACCAGGTCCTGGCGGACACCCAGTTCCTGTACGCGCTCTACAAGAAGCACCACTGGCTGATGCGCGGCGCCACCTTCTACCCCCTGCACCTGCTCCTGGACAAGCACGCCGAGGTACAGCTCGCCCTGGTCGACGACCTGGCCGAGCGCGTGCAGAGCCTGGGTGGCGTCGCGGTGGGCGATCCCCGGCACGCCGCCGGGATCACCGCCATCCCCCGGCCCCCGGACGGCGTGGAGGAGGTCCCCGCCATGCTGTCCCGGCTCCTCACAGCACACGAAACCATCCTGACCGACGCCCACGACGCCGCCGCGCGGACCGCCGCCCTCGGCGACGACGGAACCAACGACCTCCTGGTCTCCCAGGTGATCCGCACCGGAGAGGCCCAGGTCTGGTTCCTGGCCGAACACCTGGTCGACACCCCGCTCGTCCGCTCCTGACCCCGGCCCGGCAGGTCAACTGACCCTGCCTCATGCGTCACCAGTGGGCGCCTCCTGTGCAGTCGGCAGGAGGCGCCCGCGGCGCTGCCCCGGCGTCAGCCCGTGTGGCTGGCGTCACGCGCCCTGTCAACCACCCCTGAGCTGCGATTCTCTAGAATGGACCCACCCGGCGCACCTTCCGCGCCAGGACGGGAAGGGTGCGTGAGTGGCGGGTTCAGGTGCATCGCTGTCCCGTTCCGGTCTGCGTGGCCGGGAGGCGGAGCTCGAAGCGCTGCAGGCACTGATCGCCTCGGTGGCCCGCACCGGAAGCGGCGGGCTGGCGCTGATCCGGGGGGAACCGGGTATCGGCAAGACCACGCTGCTCGCCGAGGCCGTCAGCAGGGCCAGGGCGGCGGGATTCTCCGCGGGTCTCGGCAGGGCCGACGAGCTGCATCGCATCGTGCCGCTCTCATCGTTGGCGGCCTGCATCCTGCACGGCGATCGACCACTGCTGTCCGGCGATGCCTTCGCCGATCTCGCACGCAACCACGATCAGCGGATCTGGCTGGTGGAACGGATAGCGGAGGCGATCGAAGCCAGAGCCGGCAGCATGCCGGTGCTGATCGCCCTGGACGACGTGCAGTGGGCCGACCCGCTGAGCCGGTTTGCCCTGAAGCAGCTTCCGGCCCGCCTGTGGACCTCGCCGGTGCTGTGGATCCTGGCCGGGCGCCTGGATCCCGCCGGTCCGGCGGAAGAGGTCCTCGCGGCCGCGGCGGACACACTCCCGACGCTCACCGTGCCCCTGGGGCCGCTGTCCGGCGCGGCCATCGGCCAGCTGGCCGGCGACACGCTGGGTGCGGCCGTTGACGATCGCGTGCGGCACCTGCTCGACGGAGCCGGGGGGAACCCGTTTCTGGCGGTCGAGCTGCTCGCGGGACTGCGGACCGCCGAGGACTCGGGTGAACTCGTGCCCCCGGGGCTCGTGGTGGGTGTGCGCGGCAGACTCGGGTCCCTGCAGCCGGGCACACTGCACCTGCTTCGGATGGGCGCGGTGCTGGGACGCAGGTTCGGCTTCCACGACGCCGCCGCGCTCTGCGGCCGGCCGTCCACCCCGTTGGTGGCGGCACTGGAGGAGGCGGTACGCGCCGGACTCCTGGACGACACCGGCGATGATCTGGTCTTCCGGCATGATCTGCTGCGTCAGGCCGTCTACCTCGACATCCCGCCGTCGGCCCGGAAGGCGCTGCACCGGGAGGCTGCCAACCACCTGGTAGCGGCGGGCCGCGAGCCGATCGACGCGGTGCCGCACATCCTCAGGGGTGCCGTGACCGGGGACGACGACGCCGTGGCACTGCTGCGGCGAGCCGCTGACGACGTGCTGCCGGTCGCGCCCGGGCTCGCGGCCGACCTGATGGTGCGCGCTCTGGAACTGGTGCCGTCCGCGCGGCCGTTGAGGTTCGCCGTGGGTGAGCAGGCGATCGTCTCGCTGACCCGGGCCGGCCGGAATCGGGAGGCGCTGCTGACCGGCGACCGACTGCTGGCCTGCCGGCCGCCGCTGGAGACGTTCGGCCGGCTGCAGGCCGCGCTGGGCGGGACGCTGTGGAACCTGGATCTCGCCGGTGAGTTGCGCCGCCGGGCCGAAACGGCCCTCGCGCTCGGGGGCGCCGCCCCGGAGGTCGGCGCGAGGCTGGCGGCCCTGCGTGCGCTGGCGCTCTCCCGCGACGACGATCTCGTCGCGGCGCGTGCGGCCGGCGAGACCGCGCTGCGTGCCGCCACCGCGAGCGGTGACCGGGAGGCGCACGTCCTGGCCCTGTGCGGGCTCGGCGAGATCGCGCTCAACGCGGGTGAGAACGCCGTCGCACTGGAGCGATTCGCCGCACTCAGTGCCGTCGACTCCGCGTTCCTTCCCGAGGAGATCGTCGCGCACCAGCACATGGACGACTTCAAGGCCAGCGAACGACTGCTGCTGCGGGCGGCGGACCAGGCCGGGGCGCCCCGTCAGGCAATGCTGCTGTGGGGGCAGGGCCAGCACAACCTGGCGCTCGGCAGACTCGCCGACGCCGACGCCGACCTCGTCACCATGGAGCGCCTGGAGGACGACGTCCAGGCGCCCGTCCAGCAGGTGAACGCGCGAGTGATCCGCTCACAGATCGCCCTGCTGCGCGGCGAGCGGGACGCGGCGCGGCAGCACCTGGCGGCGGCGCGGGAACGGCTGGCGACCAAACCGAATCCGGGCAACACGGCCGCGGTGCGCTTCCTGGAAGCGGTCCACGCCGAGGCCGACGGGAACATCGGGCTTGCCGTCGACAGGATTCGGCAGGTGCAGCAGGAGGGTCTCTTCATCCGCTGGCGGCTGTTGCGCAACCGGATCAACTCCGCGATACGCATGGCCCTGCGCGGCGCGGACCGCGAGCTCGCCGAGGACCTGGCCGCTCAGGCCGAAGCCCACGCCGGACGCAACCCGGCCGTGCCCACCGCCACCGGCCTCGCGGCGCAGGCCGCCGGGCTCGTGGACAACGATCCCGCCCTGCTGGAACGCTCCGTGACCCTGCTCCAGGCAAGCCCTCGCCCGCTGGTCCGGGCTGCCGCCTGCGCGGATCTCGGCCGGGCACTCCTGGCAGCGGGCCGGAAGCCCCAGGCAGTGGCCGCCCTGACGCAGGCCCATGGCACGTTCGCCGAGTCGGGCGCCCACGCGGCAACGGCACGGGTGCAGCGCGATCTGGACCGTGCCGGGGCCGGCAGCCACAGGCCGGCGACCGTGCAACGCCCGGTCCAGGGCTGGGAGGCCCTCACCGCCTCGGAGAAGAAGGTGGCGCGCCTGATCGCCGAGGGCTGCACCAACCGGTCGGCCGCCGACCTGCTCGTCGTCTCCCCGCACACGGTCAACACTCACCTGACCTCCGTCTTCCGCAAACTGTCGATCAACTCCCGGGTGCAGCTCGCCCACCTGGTCATCGCCCTGCCCGACGACTGAGCGGAACCTGTTGGTACGTTGGGCGACCACCCACGACGCGCGGTAAGGGCACCACCATGATCAGACCAACCAGACCGCCGGCGCGGCGCGGCGCCGCCCGGCTGGGGGCCGGAATCCTCACCCTGGCGCTGGTGGCCACCGGGTGCGGTGGCGGTGGCGAAACCGGTGCCGGATCCGCCACCGGCACGGTCACCTCCATCACCGCACTCGACTACTACACCGACACCACCGAACACGCCCAGTGGGGCGCGTCGCTGGCCGCCTGCGGCAGGACCGTCGGCGTCACGGTCGAGCAGACCAGTGTGCCGGGGGCTTCGCTCATCCCCAGGGTCCTTCAGCAGGCGTCGTCGCGGACCCTTCCCGACCTGCTGATGCTGGACAACCCCGACCTGCAGCAGATCGCGCAGACCGGTGCGCTGACCCCGCTGGACCGGTACGGCATCGACTCCAGCGGCTTCGCCAGGGGCATCCTGTCGGCGAGCACCTACGACGGGAAGCTGTACGGGCTGGCGCCCGACGTCAACACGATCGCCCTCTTCTACAACAAGGACATGCTCGCCAGGGCCGGTGTCGCCGTGCCGAGGACCTGGGCGGAACTGAAAACCGCGGCGGCCCGGCTGACCCGCCCGGGGCGTTACGGCATGGCGGTCGACGCGAACGCCACCTTCGAGGGCACCTGGCAGTTCCTGCCCTTCCTGTGGTCCAACGGCGGGGACGAGAAGGCGTTGGCCACCCCGCAGGCAGCGCAGGCGCTCCAGCTCTGGGTCGACCTGGTGAAGAGCGGATCCATGTCGGCGTCGGTGCTGAACTGGACCCAGTCCGACGTCAGCGATCAGTTCGTCGCCGGCAGGACGGCCATGATGGTCAACGGCCCCTGGCGGATCTCCGACCTGAACGAGGCGAAGGGCCTGCACTGGGGGGTGGCCCCGATCCCGGTCCCGCAGGCGGGGCAGACCCCGGTCACACCGCTCGGCGGTGAGGTGTGGACGGTCCCGCAGAGCGCTTCCAGGGCCCGGCAGGAGAAGGCCGCAAAGGTCCTCGCCTGCCTGAACGACTCCACGACCATGCTCGCCCTGGCCAGGGAGCACTTCACCGTGCCCTCCCGCTCCGCGGTGGCCTCCCGGTACGCCGAGCAGGTCCCCTCGATGGCCGCCTTCGTCCAGAGCGTCGAAGCGGCCCGGGCCCGTACCGGCGAACTCGGCGTCAGGTGGCCCCAGGCGGCGACCGGCATCTACACCGCGATCCAGTCCGCGCTGACGGGCGAGCAGACGCCGGAGGAAGCACTCACGCATGCGCAGCAGATCGCGACCAGTCCCTGACCTGGCCCGGGCACGCTTCCGGGAGTCGCTCGCCCAGTGGCTGTTCATCGCGCCCGCCGCGCTGTACCTGCTGCTGTTCTTCGGCTACCCGATCGTCAAGAACGTCGTGATGAGCTTCCAGCAGTACACGATCACGACGTTCTACACCGGTGCCGCGCCGTTCGTGGGGCTGCGGAACTACTCGACGATCCTGTCGTCGGACCTGTTCTCCAGGGCCCTGCTGACCACGGTGCTGTTCACCGTCGGCTCGATCGTCGGGCAGTTCGTGCTCGGCCTGGCCATCGCCCTCTTCTTCCAGCGCAGCTTCCCGCTCGGCCGGGTGCTGCGGTCGCTCCTCCTGCTGCCGTGGCTGCTGCCACTGGTCGCCTCCGGAACGACGTGGCGGTGGATGCTCGACGGCGACACCGGCGTCGTCAACGCCGTGCTGCGCGACCTCCACCTGCTGCCGTCCGGGGTGCCCTGGCTCACCGGCACCTCACCGGCACTCCTGTCGGTGACCCTGATCAACATCTGGGTCGGAATCCCCTTCACCACCACGATCCTGTACGGCGGACTCCAGGACATCCCGACCCATCTGTACGAGGCGGCGAAGCTGGACGGCGCCGGACCGGTGACCATGTTCCGCCATATCACCTGGCCACTGCTGCGGCCCGTGGCCACCGTCGTGCTGGTGCTGGGCGCGGTCTACACGGTCAAGGTGCTGGACATCATCCTCGTCGTGACCGGCGGAGGACCGGCCGACGCCACGGAGACCATCGCCACCCAGTCCTACACACTGTCGTTCCAGCAGTTCGAATTCGGGCGCGGTGCCGCGATGAGCAACGTTCTCCTCGTCATCTCGATCGGCTTCGCCCTCGTCTATCTGCGCGTCAACCGTCGCGCCCAGAACGCCTGAGAGGCGATCCGTGAAGCGCGCACCCCGGCGTGGCCGGCTGTCCACGGTCGTCGGAATCATCCTGCTCGCGCTGATGCTCTTTCCGGTCTACTGGATGGTGAACGCCTCGCTCCAGCCGACGGGCAACCCACTGCAGGGCGGCTGGTTCCCCCGCCATCCGGACGTCAGCGGTTACCTCAGCGCCCTGCGCGATCAAGGAGGCAACCTCGTCACCAGCCTCGTCGTGGCCCTCGGCAGCGTTGCGCTCAGCCTCGGGCTCGCCGCCCCGGCGGCCTACGCGCTGGCGCAGTTCCGCATCCGGGGAACCGGCCTCGTGCTGTTCGGCATCCTGCTCACCCAGATGGTGCCGGGCATCGTCGTCGCCAACGCGCTCTACAGCGCCTACAACGACCTGGGACTCCTGAACTCCTACCTCGGACTGATCCTCGCCGACTCCACCGCGGGGGTGCCCTTCGCGATCATCGTGCTGCGATCGTTCATGCAGGGCATTCCCCGGGAGATCACCGAGGCCGCGCGCGTGGACGGAGCCGGGAGACTGCGCGTCTTCCGGGCCGTGGTGCTCCCGATGAGCGCGAACGCACTGATCACCGCCGCCCTCTTCACCTTCCTGTTCACCTGGAGCGACTTCCTCTTCGCCCTCACCCTGACCACCACGGAGACCGTACGGCCCGTCACCCTGGGCATCTACCAGTACATCGGCGCTCAGACACACCAGTGGAACGCCGTCATGGCCACCGCCGTCCTGGCCTCCCTGCCAGCGGCTGTACTGCTCGTCGTCGCTCAGCGGTATGTCGCCGCCGGCACCACCAGCGGGTCCGTCCAGTGAGCGCCGGTCCCCGTCTCCCCCGGCCCCGTTCCGCACCCCTGATCTAGCGGATTCACGCGATGTGTCGATCCAGGCCCGCTGGCACGGTGGTGCGAAGGCACATCTGCTGAATGGGGAGACCATGTCGCTGGATTCATCGAGACCGGAACCCGGCCGGCCCGCGGGGAACCCCCGGCCGGCGGCCCTGATCGGCCGGGAGACGGAGACCGATCGGATCCTCGGCGTGGTCCGGGCGGGCCGCCGTGCCCCCCAGGCGCTGCTGGTGCTCGGCGAGGCCGGCACCGGCAAGTCCGCGCTGCTCGGCCTCGCGACCGAGCACGCGCGCGGGATGGGCACCGGAGTGCTGACGTCCCGGGGCTGCGAAGGCGAGCGGGAACATTCCTTCGCCTCCCTCCACCAACTGCTGCTCCCCCTCTGCTCCCACCTCGCCGACCTGCCGACGCATCTGCGCGAAGCCCTGGAGACCGCCTTCGGCATGACCCCCGCCACCAGGCCGGCCGACCCGATGGTGCTGCGCGTCGCGGTGCTCACCCTGCTGGCCGACGCCTCCCGGCACCGGCCGCTGCTGCTGGTCGCCGACGACGTGCAACTCTTCGACCGCGACTCCCGCGACGTCCTCAGCTTCGTGCTGCGGCGCTTCGCGGACGAGCCGGTGACGGTGCTGCTCGCCGCCCGTGGCTGGACCACCCCCGACGGCATCGTCGCGGATCTGCCCTCCCTGCCCCTGGCGCCGCTGACCCCCCAGGCCGCGGCCCGTCTCCTGGACGCGCAGCACCAGGCTCCGTCCGGCCGGGCCCGGACGGTCGCACTGGAGCTGGCCGACGGCAATCCGCTGGCCATCATCGAGCTGTGCCGCACCACCCGAGCGGGTGTCTCCCCCCGGTTGCCCGAGGGCCTGCCGCAGACGCTGCGGATCCAGGAGATGTTCGCCGCCCGGCTGCGCGCCCTGCCCCCGGTCACCCAGCGACTGGTCCTGTACGCGGCCGCAGCCTCGGACCACACCGACCTGACCACCCTGACGGCCGCCGCCGGAGCCGCAGCCGACCTCGCGGCCTGGGGGCCCGCCGAGGACGCCGGCCTGATCACCATCACCACCGGCCGGGTCGGGTTCCGCCACCCGCTGGTACGCGCGGCCGCCTACCAGAGCGCCCCGACGCACCTCCGGCAGCAGGCACACGCCGATCTCGCCGCAGCCCTGGAGGAGGACCCCGCACGCCGGGCCTGGCACCTGGCCGAGGCATGCCCGGGCCGCGACGAGTCCGTCGCCGCGGCCCTGGAGGACACCGCGGACCTGGTCGAACTGCGCAGCGGCTACTACGCGGCGGCACGCGCACTGGAGCGCTCCGCCGAGTGCAGCCCGGACCGGGCGGACCGGGCACGCCGCTACGCCAAGGCGATCAGAGCAGCGAGCAACGCGGGTGACACCTCCTGGGTGCGCGAGCTGTACACCCACGTCACGGCGCTGACCCTGGACCCTGACGCGATCGGCATGGCCGCCTGCGGTGTCGGCATGTCACTGTCGCTCGGCGGACGGCAACGGGAGGCGTTCCGGGTGCTGACCGCGGCCCTGGAGCTGGACCCGCCGCCGGCCGGCGGGACCGCCCTCGCCCTGGCCGGACCGCTGAGCGCGGTGGCGTCCCAGTCGGGACTGCCCGAGGTCAGGGCGGCCATGGCGGCCGTTCTGGACCGGATCGACGCCGCGCAGGTCGCGGAGGCCGGTTCGACGTACCCGGAACTGGCGGCGGTCGGGGCCCGCGAGGCGATGCGGGCCCTGACCGTGGCCGTCGCCGATCCCGCCGAGCACGCTCCGGCCCTGCTGAGCCGGACCCGACGGCCCGGCCTGCTGACGCCGGTCACCGGAGCCGCGGAGATGACCCGGGTGCACGTGGTCGGTGCGATCGCCTGGTGGGCCGACGAGTCCGACCTGTGCGTCGACTCCCTGCGGCAGGCGTTCACCATGCTCCGCGCCTACGGATCCATCGCCATCGGGGCAGCCTCGTTCGCGGCGATGGTCTCGGCACTCATCGACACCGGACGGTGGGCCGAGGCCGACCAGTACCTGGAGGAGGCGGGAACCCTCGCGGTCGTCCACACGATGCGACAGGTCGAGGCCGACGCGGCGGCGTTGCGGGTGACGCTGCGGGCCCTGCGCGGGCACGCGCCTGACGGCGTGTCGACGGACCTCGACTGGACGGCGGTGAACCTGGAGGAGAACCGGGCCACGCACGCCCGGCTGCTCCGCGCGGCGGGTACCGCTGCCGCCGCCACGGGCGACCTGGACGGCGCTTACCGGCACTTCCGCCAGCTGTTCGACGACCAGGGCGCACCGCTGCACTACTTCCTGTCGCACCGGTCGATCGCCGACCTCGCCGCCCTCGCGCAACGAACGGGCCGGCAGCAGGAGGCCGCGACCGTCCTCGCGGCGGTGCGCGAGGCGACGGGTCCGCAACCGACCACCCGGATGACGCTGCTGCTGCACCACGCCACCGCCCTGACCGGCAGTCCCGCCGACGCCGAACAGCACTTCCGGCTGGCCGTGGTGAACCCCGCGGCCGAACAGTGGCCACTGGCCCGGGCCCAGGCCCGACTGCACTACGCCCAGTGGCTTCGCCGCCGCCGACGGCCCTCCGAGGCCCGGGAACTGCTGGCCACGGCACTGGAGACGTTCACCCGGCTCGGCGCCGCGGGCCTGGCCGAGGAGACGCGGTGCGAGCTGCGGGCGACCGGTGTCGCCACCGCGCCGGCCACGCCCGACCCGCTGTCCGAGCTGACCGCCCACGAGCGGCGGATCGTCCGGCTGGCAGCGCGGGGCCTGCGCAACCGGGAGATCGCCGAGCAGTTGATGGTGTCCCCCCGCACGATCGGCTCGCACCTGTACCACGTGTATCCCAAACTCGGTGTGAGCAGACGCCAGCAACTGCGTGAGTTCTTCGACGATCTGTGAGCGAGTCACCGGGCCTCGGGCGTCGATCACCGGATTGCTACGATCAACGCGAGGTGAGGCCATGGGACTGGTACCGGATGGGGACGGACGCGGCCCGCATCGGCCTGCCGTGGTTCTCGACCCGGTCGTCCAACGGTTCGTCGACGCTTCGGCCGCGCCCCCGTACCTGCACCAGCTCGGCCCGTTCGACGGCCGCCAGGTGCTGCGCGAGACGCAGGGCCTGACGCTGGACGACTTCGGCCTTGAGGTCGACTTCCTGGCCGCGCCCGTCGGACCGTCCGGACTCGTCGGCTTCTGGACCTTCCGCCCGGCCGCACAGACCGGTCCCCTGCCCGTCGTGCTCTATCTGCACGGCGGTCGCTGGATGCTGGGCGACGCGCACACCCACACCCGGCTGATCTCCGAACTCGCCACCGCCAGCGGCGCGGTGTTCGTGGTCCCGGAGTACACCCGCACGCCCGAGGCCCGGTATCCGGTGGCTCTCGAGGAGTGCTACGCGGTGCTGACCTGGCTGATCGAGCAGGCCGGAAGCCTGGAGCTGAACGGCCGCAGACTCGCGGTGGCCGGCGACTGCGCCGGCGCGACCATGGCGACCGCCCTCACCATGATGGCCAAACAGCGCGGCGGTCCGCGCATCCGCGCCCAGCTGCTGTACTACCCGATGACCGATCCGTACCACGAGGCGGAGTCGCGGGAGCAGTTCGCGTCCGGCTACCTGCTGACCCGTGACGCCCTCGACTGGTACTGGCAGCAGTACCTCGACGACGAGCACCAGCTCGCCGAACCCACCGCCGCGCCGCTGCGGGCCACCCCGACGGACCTGGCCGGCCTCCCGCCTGCGATGGTCGTCTCGGCGGAGGCCGACGTCGTCCGGGACGAGGCCGAACAGTACGCCCGCCTGCTGCGGCAGGCGGGCGTGGCCGTGACCGCGGTCCGGTACCTCGGTACCGTCCATGACTTCGCGTCACTGAACCCGATGCGGGACAGCCCACCGACCCTGGCGGCCGTCCGGCAGGGCGGCAGCTTCCTCAGGCACGCCCTGACCGAACGGCGCTGAACGTGTCCGCCTGAACGTGTGCGTCCTGGGAGCAGGGCATGTGCCCTCTCGGGCGTCGTCGATGACCGGTCCGCTCGTACGTTGAGGTCAGAGCGCTCCGCCGGGAGCCTGCCCCACGCACTCCCTCCTGGCACGGCGCCTCTTCCCCCGATCCTGGAGACCTCCATGTCCACGCGCATGCCCACAGACCGTGTCCGACGCCTCACCGGCCGGACAGCTGTCACCGCCGCCATCGCGGTCACACTCGGCGCCGCCGTGACCGTCGACGCACTCGCGGCCCCCTCCTCGCCGGCGGACTCCGCCGCGCGCCCCGCCCCGCAGAGCCCGGTGGTCCTGGAGCACGACGCCCAGGTCTTCGCCGACGCGGCGGCCAAGAACCCGCCGATCTACACGCTGTCGTACGCCGCCGCCCGCAAGGCCCTGGACGGCGTCCAGGCCGGGCCGGTCGCACTGCTGCCCGCCGACATCTCGCACCGCACCCTGCCGGTCGGCCCCACCGGCAAGGTGACGGTCCGGATCGTGCGCCCCAAGGGTGCGACCGGCAGGCTTCCCGTGGTGATGTACATCCACGGGGGCGGCTGGGTCCTCGGCGACGAGAGTACCCACGACCGGCTGGTCCGCGAGATCGCGAACGGCGCACACGCCGCAGTGATCTTCGTCGACTACACCCCCTCGCCCGAGGCCCGCTTCCCGACCGCCATCGAGCAGGCCTACGCGGCGACCACCTGGGTGGCTCAGCACGGCAGCGAGATCAATGTCGACGGCTCGCGGATCGCCGTCGCCGGCGACAGCGTCGGCGGCAACATGACCGCGGCGATCACCCTGATGGACAAGGAGCGCCACGGTCCGCACCTGGCCGGACAGGTGCTCTTCTACCCCGTCACCGACGCGAGCTTCAACACGCCCTCCTACCAGCAGTTCGCCGACGGGCCGTGGCTCACCCGCAAGGCGATGCAGTGGTTCTGGAACGCCTACGCGCCCAACCTCCAGACCCGCGACCAGATCCTCGCCTCGCCGCTGCGCGCGAGTCTCACCCAGCTCAAGGGCCTGCCGAAGGCCCTGGTCATCACCGACGAAGCCGATGTGCTGCGGGACGAGGGCGAGGCCTACGCCGCCAAGCTCCGTGCGGCCGGCGACGACGTCACCGCCGTGCGCTATGAGGGCGTCATCCACGACTTCGTCATGCTCAACGCGCTCGCCGACACCAACGCGGCCCAGGCCGCCGTGGTCCAGGCCGACGGCTTCCTCTCCGGCGTCCTGCACAGCAACTCCTGAACCCGGCGACTCCCGCCGGGTGCGAAGCCGTCAGTCAACCGACTGATGCGGCCCGGCCGCGGACAAACGATCGTGGAACCGGGCCGAGTGCGTACGGCCCGGTCCGAAGCTCATAGGAAAACTCGTCAAGGAGCATGATGTCGGAGATCAAGATGTCGGAGATCAAGCCCGTCCTCGAAACGGCCGCCCAGGCCTTCGCGGACGCGACCAGCAAGCCGCCGTTCCTCTACGACCTGGGCCCGGTCGAGGGCCGCAAGGCCGTCGACGGCGTCCAGGACGGTGACGTTCCGGTGCCCGACGCCGACGTGAAGGACCTGGTCATCCCCGTCGGCCCGTCCGGCAGCGTCTCCATCCGGATCCTCACCCCGGTCGGCAGCAGCGGCCCCCTCCCGGTCGTGCTGTACACCCACGGCGCGGGCTGGGTGTTCGGCAACGCCCACACCCACGACCGGCTGGTCCGGGAGCTCACGGTGCGGGCGCAGGCGGCGACGGTGTTCGTCAGCTACAGCCTCTCGCCGGAGGCGAAGTACCCCACCGCGATCGAGGAGATCTACGCCACCCTGCTGTGGATCGCCGAGCACGGAGCCGAGGAGGGGCTGGACGCCGGCCGCATCGCGGTCGCGGGTGACTCGGTCGGCGGCAACATGACCGCGGCCATCACCCTGATGGCCAAGCAGCGCGGCGGCCCCGCCCTGGCCGGGCAGCTGCTGTTCTACCCGGTCACCGACGCCTCGTTCGACACCGGCTCGTACCAGCAGTTCGCCGAGGGCTACTTCCTCAGCCGCGAGGGCATGCACTGGTTCTGGGACCAGTACACCACCGACCCCGAGGAGCGCGCGCAGATCACCGCCTCCCCGCTGCGGGCGAGCCTGGAGCAGCTGACCGGCCTGCCGCCGGCGCTGGTCATCGTGGGCGAGGCCGACGTGCTGCGCGACGAGGGCGAGGCCTACGCGGCGAAGCTGCGCGCGGCGGGCGTCCCGACCACGGCCGTGCGCTACGAGGGCATCATCCACGACTTCGTCATGGTCAACGCGATGCGCGAGACCCAGGCCGCCCTGGCCGCCACCCGGCAGGGCGGTGAGTTCCTGCACGACGTCCTCCACCCCTGACGGACACATCGGCCGGCGCGCGTCACCATGGGCGCCTCCCGCACCGGCGAAGCCGGCGGGGGGCGCCCTCGGCGTCCGCCCGGCCTCCCGCCGCCGACACGCCGTCAACACGCCGTCCCGTTGTGCACAGCAGGCCGCCGACCTGCACTCTTGTCCGTGCTGGCAGAATCGGTCCAACCGTCCCGCTGTCCGGGATCGACAGCCGACGAGTGCCGCGCTGGGAGCAGGGAGACGCACCATGGACGAACGGACCCTGATCGGCCGGGAGGCGGAGACCGAACGGGTCCTGGGTGTGGTCGAGGCGGGCCGCCGTGCCCCGCAGACGCTGCTGCTGCTCGGTGAGGCCGGTACCGGCAAGTCCGCGCTGCTGGCCCTGGCAGCCGGGCACGCACGCGGGACCGGCACCAGGGTCCTGACGTCCCAGGGCTGTGAGGGCGAGCAGGAGCAGTCCTTCGCCGCCCTGCACCAGCTGCTGCTCCCGCTGCTGCCCACCATCGCCGACCTGCCGGCGCATCTGCGCGAAGCCCTGGAGACGGCCTTCGGCATGACCCCCGCCACCACGCCGGCCGACTCCCTGCTGCTGCGCGTCGCGGTCCTCACCCTGCTGGCCGACGTCTCACGGCACGAGCCGCTGCTGCTGGTCCTCGACGACACCCAGCTGTTCGACCGCGACTCCCGCGACGTCATCAGCTTCGTCCTGCGCCGCTTCGCCACCGAACCGATAGCCACGCTGCTCGCCGCCCGCGGACTGACGCCACCGGACGGCATCGCCGCAGGTCTGCCGGTGCTGACCCTGGGGCCGCTGGACGGCCGGTCCGCCGCGCGCCTCCTGAAGGCTCAGCCCCGGACCCCCGCCGGCCGGGCCCGGATCGACCTGCTGGAGCAGGCCGACGGCAATCCGCTGGCCATCATCGAACTGTCCCGTGCCGCCGTCGAGGACTCCTTCTCCGGGCTCCCCGGCGGCGGAATGCCGCAGGCACTGCGGATTCAGGAGATGTTCGCCGCCCGGCTGCGCGCCCTGCCCCCGGTCACCCAGCGACTGGTCCTGTACGCGGCCGCGGCCTCGGACCACACCGACCTGACCACCCTGACGGCCGCCGCCGCAACCGGCACCGACCTCGCGGCCTGGGGGCCCGCCGAGGACGCCGGCCTGATCACCATCACCGCCGGCCGGGTCGGGTTCCGCCACCCGCTGGTACGCGCGGCCGCCTACCAGGGCGCCCCGGCGCACCTCCGGCAGCAGGCACACGCCGATCTCGCCGCAGCCCTGGAGGAGGACCCCGCACGCCGGGCCTGGCACCTGGCCGAGGCATGCCCGGGCCGGGACGAGTCCGTCGCCGCGGCCCTGGAGGACACCGCGGGCATCGTCGAACGGCGCGGTGGTCTCTACGCGGCAGCCCGTGCGCTGGAGCGCGCCGCCGAGGTCAGCCCCGCCGATGCAGACCGGGCACGCCGCTACGCCAACGCCATCCGGGCCGCGATCAACGCGGGCGACCCGTCCTGGGTCCGCGATCTGTACGGCAAGGTCGCGGCGCTCACCGAGGACCCTGAACTGCTCTGCGCGTCGGCGTGCGGGGTGGCCATGGCGCTGTCCTTCTTCGGCCGTCAGCGGGAGGCGTTCCAGGTGCTGAAGGGCGCGGTGGACGCGCCGCCGAAGGACGGCAGGACCATGCTCGCGGTGGCCGCGATCGTCCACACGCTCGGATATCAGTCCGGGCTGCCGGAGATCCGGCGTGCGGTCCCGGCGATGCTCGACCACGTCGTGATCGAGCCTGGCGTGATCGAGGGCATGGCGCCCGCCCACACCCCGCTGCTGCCCACCGAGGCGGTCGACGCGGTCCGGGCGGGGGTCGTAGCCGGGATCGACCCGGTCGCCAACGCGCCCGCCCTGCTGAGCCCGACCCGGCAGCCGTCGCTGCTGGATCCGCTGCCCGGCGGAGCGGAGGTGGCCCGGCTCCAGGTCGTCGGCGCGATCGCGTTCTACGCCGACGAGTCGGACCTGTGCGTCGACGCCTTCCGGCAGACCTTCGCCCTGCTGCGGGCGTACGGGGCGATGGGCACCGGGGCGAACGCGCTCGCGCCGATGGCCCTGACGCTGATCGACACCGGACGGTGGGCCGAGGCCGACGAACTGCTGAGCGAGATGTGGACGCTCGCCGCGGTCCACAAGCTGACCCACCTCGAGGTCGCCGTGGACGCTCTGCGGATGCTGCTGCACGCCCTGCGCGGAGGCCACGCCGACGGCGGCGAGACGGCCGATCCCTCGTGGACCGCTGTCGGCCTGGAGGAGAACCGGGCCACGCACGCCGCCCTGCTGCGGGCCGCGGGCACGGCGGCCGCGGCCTCGGGCGACTACGACAGCGGCTACCGCCACTTCCGGCAGCTGTTCGACGACGCGGCCGCACCGCTGCACTACTTCCTGTCGCACCGGTCGATCGCCGACCTGGCCGCCCTCGCGCAACGAACGGGCCGGCAGCAGGAGGCCGCGACCGTCCTCGCGGCGGTGCGCGAGGCGACGGGTCCGCAACCGACCACCCGGATGACGCTGCTGCTGCACCACGCCACCGCCCTGACCGGCAGTCCCGCCGACGCCGAACAGCACTTCCGGTCGGCCGTGGTGAACCCCGCGGCCGAACAGTGGCCACTGGCCCGGGCCCAGGCCCGACTGCACTACGCCCAGTGGCTTCGCCGCCGCCGACGGCCCTCCGAGGCCCGGGAGCTACTGCTTCCGGCGATGGACACGTTCACCCGACTCGGCGCCGTCGGCCTGCTGGAGGAGGCGCGGGGTGAACTCCGGGCGGCCGGCTTCGCCACCTCGACGCCCGGCTCCGCGCCCGGGTCCACTCCCGGATCCGGGTCCGCGCCCACCGCCGCCGATCCGCTGTCCGAGCTGACCGCGCACGAGCGGCGGATCGTCCGCCTGGCGGCGCAGGGCCTGCGCAACCGGGAGATCGCCGAGCAGCTGCTGGTGTCCCCCCGCACCATCGGCGCGCACCTCTACAAGGTGTATCCGAAGCTCGGGGTCAGCAGTCGCCACCAGCTGCGCGACTTCTTCGACGACCTGTGACCGATTCCGCCGTCGCCTGACCGTCCGTCACCCGGCCTCCCTCACCCGCCCGCTGCGGCGCGTTCGCGATACTCCGCTGCCGTGCCGACCCGCACCGTCGCATCGGCGGGCCAGGGGAGAAGGTCGAGTTCCTGCTCCTGCAGGGCGATGACCAGCGCGGAGTCGGGCAGCGCGCGGCGCAGGCCGTGCAGCAGGGCGGTGGCGGTCGGGCGGTCCAGGCCGGCCGTGGGCTCGTCCAGGAGCAGCACGGGGGGTTGGCGCAGCACCGCGCGGGCGATGGCCAGGCGTCGTCGCTGTCCTTGGGACAGGGCGCCGCCACCGGGGCCGACCGGTGCGTCCAGGGACAGGGCGTCGAGGCCGACCACGGCCAGCGCGGCACGCAGGACGGCCGTGTCGGCGTCCGGGGCGGCCTGGCGCAGGTTCGCGGACACGCCGGCGTCGGCGAGCCAGTCGTCGGCCTCGACCAGGGTGAGCACCTCCGCCACCGCGCCGGACGCCAGCGCGTGCACCGGCCTGGTGCCAAGCCGCACGCTGCCGGGCGGGACCGGCAGCCGGCCCGCCAACTGGCCGAGCAGGGTGCTCTTTCCGCTGCCGTTGGGGCCAGTGACCAGCACCAGCTCCGGGGCCCGTACGGTCAGTGACAGCCGGTGCGCACCGTTGCCGACCGGAAGGTCGGCCACCTGCAGCGGCCCCCATGCCACGGGGGTTCCGGGCCGGGCCTCCCGGGCGAGGGCGGCGAGGCGTCCGGCGGCGTCGGTGGCCCGCGCCAGGTGCTGCAGGAGCTGCGGCAGGCCCTCCAGCAGCTCCCACCCCGCCGCGAGCAGCAGGAGTTCGCCGACGGCGACGGCCACGGGCTGGGGCGTGCCGCCGAACTGCAGGGCCAGGACGAGTGCGGCGCCCTGGCCGACGGCGGCGATCAGCCGCATCGACAGGCGGCCGTGACGCTCCGTCCGTGCGGCGGCCTGTTCGGCGTCCTCGGCGCGCCCGAGGGCCGAGGCCACTGACCGGCGTGCCCGGGGGACGGCGTCCAGACAGCGCAGCTCCGCGAATGCGCCACGGGCGCCGAGCAGTTCGGCCCGCGCCAGCGAGCGGGCCCGGGCGGCCGCGGCGAGTCGGCGCTCGGCACGCCGATGCGCGCCCACGGCGCAGCCCACGCCGGCGGCCAGCACGGCGAATTCGGCCAGCCCGAGCGGGAGGCTCGCGCGCAGCAGCAGGATCTCGACGACGGCGGTCGTCACCAGGTGGGCGGCGAGTGGCGCGACCACCTGCGCGGGCAGTGCGCCGACGGCCTCCACGTCGGTGGTGAGCCGGCTGAGCAGCGCGCCGTCGCGTTCGCCGCGCAGCTCGCGCGGGGTGAGCGCGGCCGCGCCACGCACCAGGCGGGAGCGCAGGTCGACCGTGGCGGTCAGCAGGGTGCGATGGCTGACCAGCCGTTCGAGGTAGCGCAGGCCGGTGCGCATCAGCGCCAGCGCCCGGACCGCGCCGGAGGGGTACATCCACGACCAGGTGGTGTTGGCCTGCAGGGTGACCAGGGCACAGGCTGTCAGGAACCAGCCGGAGATGCCGAGCAGCGCGGCGGCGCTGAGTTCCGCCCCGGCGGCCAGCGCGACACCGGCGGCCAGGTCGCGGCGGCGGACGGAGCTCCGGAGCAGACGCCAGGGATTCATCGCAGTTTCCCCCGGTCCAGGGTTCGGATCTGGTCCGCCAGCGGGAGCAGGGCGGGGCTGTGGGTGGCCAGCAGGACGGTGCGGTCCCGGACGAGGGTGCGCAGCGCCGCGACGACGCGCTGTTCGGCCTGCGGGTCCAGATGGGCGGTCGGCTCGTCCAGGCACAGCAGGGGCGCGTCCCGCAGCAGTGCGCGGATCAGCACCAACTGCTGGGACTGGCCGGAGGACAGTCCCAGGCCCCGCTCGCCCAGCGGCGTGTCCAGGCCCTGCGGGAGAGCGGCCAGCAGGTCCTGGAAGCCGAGCTCGGCGGCGGCGGCCAGCAGGTCCTCGTCGGTCGCGTCGTGGCGGGCCAGGAGCAGGTTGTCGCGTACGGTGCCGGGGAGCAGGTGCGCGGGCTGGCCGACCCAGGACACCAGCGTGGGCGTCGCGGCCTGCGGCCCGTCGTCCCGGATGAGGGCGCAGCGGCCGGAGTCGGGTTCCAGCAGTCCGGCGACGATCGCGAGCAGGGTGGACTTGCCGGCGCCGCTGGGGCCGGTGACCGCCAGGACCTGGCCGGCCGCCAGGACGAGGCCGACCTCGTCCAGGGCCGGCGCCTCGCGGTGCGGGTAGCGGACGGTGACCCGGTCCGGGCGCAGCCCGGGGGCTCCGGTACCTGAGACCGGGGAAGGTCCGGCCGAGTCCTCGGGGGCTGCGGCAGTGGTGCCGGGGTTCTCGGGTCCCAGTGCCTGGGCGATCAGTTCCGCCGCTGCCGCCGCCTGGGCGCGGGCGTGGTAGCCACGGGCCAGGTCCCGGGCCGGGGCGAAGTAGGCGGGGGTGAGGGTGAGCACGAACAGCGCGGTGCCCAGGCTCATCCGCCCGGGCACTCCGGGCAGGTGCAGATAGTCGAGCAGGACCAGGCCGCAGTAGGTGGCCACCACGGCGAGGGTGCCGGTGATCAGCAGCTCGATCCAGGCGGTGGAGAGGAACGCGACCCGCAGTACGGTCTGGGTACGCCGGGCGAGTTCCTCGTCGTCCTCGCGCAGTGCGCGTGCCGCCTGCTGGTGGGCGCCGAGACCGACCAGGGTGGGCAGTCCGCGGAGCTGGTCCAGCAGCCGGGCGCTGTGCTGCCGCACAGCGGTGAGCTGGGCGTGCACGGCCGCCTGCGTGCCCAGGCCGATGACCTTCAGGTTCGCCGGCAGCAGCGGGGTGGCCGCCAGCAGCATCAGGGCGACGAACCAGCTTCGGCAGGCGATCGCGGCCAGCACCAGGGAGCTGCCGAGCAGCATGGTGGTGCGGGCCGGGACGTAGCCGGTGAGCCAGTCCGTGAGGCGGGCGATCTCGCCGTCGGCCGCCTCGGCCACAGCGGCGTCGCTCAGCTCGGTGCCGGCTTCCCCCCGGATGGGCAAGCCACCCCGACTGGGCAGCCCTTGCCCGGTGGGCAGCTCCACCCCGGTAGGCGGCCCTTGCCCGGTAGGCAGCCCTGCTCCGGTAGACAGCCCTCGCCGAATGCGCAGCGCGCCTCGGGACGGCAGCGCCGCCTGCAGCAGCCGGCGTTGCAGTTCCTCTCGCACGGTGCGGGCGCCGCGAGCCGCCGCGGAGTCACCGGCGGAGAGCAGGGCGGCGCGCAGCGCCAGCCCGGTTGCCACGAGCCCGGCCGCCGGGAGGACCGCGGTGACGGTGGCGGCCTGCGAGTGCTGGGCGGCGAGCCCCCGTTCGGCGGCCCAGGCGAGGCCTGCGGCCCACAGGACGGTGCCGAGCTGCGCCAGCCCGCGCAGTGTGCCGGCGCGGCGCAGGTCCGCGCGTCCGAGGGCCGCCCAGGCACGCAGCCGGTCGGGTCCGCCCTGCGCGTCGCCGTCGGACGTCCGGTCGTCCGCGAGCTGGGAGAGCAGAGCTGTGGAGGTACTCACCCGGTCACCCCACGAACCGCCTGGCGCCCCGCATGCCAGGCATACCCCGCGACCAGGCGACGTGCCGTCACCGGCCCGCCGCCTGGTCGGTCGGCAGGTCGAACGCGCCGTCGCGCCGGTCACGCCGGTCGCCGTGGATCCACGCGGCCAGTGCCACCGCACAGAGCAGGGCGATGCCCAGCGGGTCGATCCAGGTGGCCACGCCACCGAAGACGTCCTGCGACACGGCGGCGAGGGCGATCCCCAGGACGGTGAGCAGGATCCGGCGGACCGTCACGGCCAGGATGCCACCGTCCGGTACGGGTGCGGGCTCCGGCGCGACCGCCAGGGAGCGGGACACCGGCGGCAGCGGCGGCTCGACCGGCTGCCTGAACTTGCCCCGGAACGCCCACCAGGCGTAGGCGTTGTAGCCGAACACCACCGGCATGCACAGGCCCACCCCGAGCACCAGGAAGAGCTGGGAACCGTGCGGACTCGATGCTTGATGCACCGTCAGCCCCGGTGGCACCAGCACCGGCACGGTTGCCGCGACCAGCGCGAGCAGCCCGAGGACCTCGGCGGCCACGACTGCGGCGAACGGCCGCCAGTCCGGCCGGCGCCCGAAGCCGTGCCAGGCGTACGCCCCCGCCGCCGCGGCGGCCGCCACGGCCAGCCAGAACAGCGTGGCCCGGAGGGGTTCGTCGAAGCGGAACCGCTGGGGGTCGGCCACCTCAAGACCGAAGGCCAGGATCAGTGCGGCCGCGACCGTGCCGGCGAGCAGGGGCCGACCGGCGCGGGCAGCCCGGTCCCGGGTCTCCCCCTCGGACTTGAGCTGCAGCCAGGCGGCACCGGCGAGCAGGTAGAGCACCACCAGGCCGAGCGCGCACAGCACGCTGTAGGGGGTGAGCCAGTCGAACGCGCCGCCGTGGAACACGCCGCGCGTCTGGCGCAGCCCGGAGAGCACCGCACCGACCACCAGGCCCTGGCAGACCGTCGCCGTGACCGACGCCGCGCCGAACAGCAGCGCCCAGCCCCGCCGGTAGCCCGGCGCCGCGCTCTGGAACTCAAGTCCCATGCCGCGCAGGATGATCGAGAACAGCATGACGATCAGCGGCAGATAGACGCCGGGCAGGACGGTGGCGTACAGGCCCGGCAGTGCGGCCCACATGGCGACGCCGGCCAGGACGATCCAGCTCTCGTTGGCGTCCCAGGCCGTGGCGATCAGCTCGCTGTACTCGCGGCGGCGCTCGCCGGCGGCGAACAGGCTCAGCATGCCGACACCGAGGTCGTAGCCGTCCAGGACGACGTACATGGCCAGCGAGAGCAGGACCAGGGCGTAGCTCGCGTACTCAAGCAACGGGGGCCTCCGATGCGAGGGCCGGAGTCCCGGTGGCGCCCGCGAGCGCCTCGGGGCCGGCTTTGACCGTGCGGACGATGTAGCGGGCCCAGATCGCCAGCAGCGTGGCGTAGAGGGCGACGAAGCCGATCAGGCTGAACGCGGCCTCGGCCGTGGACAGGTGGGACAGCGCGTCGGAGGTGCGCAACTTTCCGTAGACCACCCAGGGTTGGCGGCCGGTCTCGGCGGTGATCCAGCCGCCGGTGATGGCGAGGATGCCGGCCGGGGTCATCCAGACCATCCAGCGCAGAAAGCGCCGGGAGGTGAACAGGCGTCCGCGCAGCCGCAGTACCAGCCCGGCGAAGGCGGTGGCGAACATGGCCAGGGCGGTGAGGTACATGGCCCGGAAGCCGTAAAAGGCGCTCCACATGTTGGGGCGCTGGTCGGGCGGGGTGTTCAGCAGGCCGGGCACGTGGGCCTGGCCGGTGAGGTCGTGGCCGATCACCGCGCCCAGGTGCGGGATCTCGATCCGCAGGCTGTCGCGGCCGTTGCCGGGGTCCGGGACGACGACGAGGTTGTAGCCGTTGTTGTCGGTCTTCCAGTTGCCCTCGAAGGCCTCCAGTTTGGCCGGCTGGTGCTGGGCCATGAAGATCGCGGTCTCGTCGCCCAGGTAGAGCTGGACCGGCATCAGGACGGCGAGCACGCCCAGGGCGATGGACAGGCAGCGCCGGGCGAAGGGCAGCGCGAAGACGCGCTGCTTGACCAGGTACCAGGCGGAGATCCCGCCGACGAACCAGCTCGCGCTGATCAGGACCGCCAGCAGCATGTGCGGGAAGCGGTAGGCGAAGGCGGGGTTCAGCAGCACCTGCCACCAGTCGGTGGCGTGGAACTGACCGGCGACCTCGGTGTAGCCGACCGGGTCCTGCATCCAGCTGTTGGCGGACAGGATCCAGGTGGTGGAGAGCAGGGTGCCGAAGGCGACCATCCAGCTCGCCAGGGCCATGGTGCGCGGGCGGACCCGGCCGTCGCCGTACAGCATGACGCCGATGAACCCGGCCTCCAGGAAGAAGGCGGTGATCACCTCCATCCCGATGGTGACCCCGATGACCGGGCCCACCGCATGGGCGTAGACGCCCCAGTTGAGTCCGAACTCGAAGGTCATCACGGTTCCCGCGACGACTCCGAGACCGAAGCCGACCGCGAAGATCTTCTTCCAGAAGCGGAAGATCTGCAGGTACAGGGGGTTTCCGGTGCGCACGTACGCCGTGTAGACGACGGCCAGCAGCACGGACAGCCCGACGGTCAGGGCGGGGAAGGACATGTGGAAGATCGCGGTGATGGCGAACTGCCAGCGGGACAGCTCGATGGCGGCCGGCGAAGCCATGGGGGACTCCCGGGCGAAGGGGGCGGGTGACGGGCGGAAGGGCTCGGGCCCCGACGGGGGGACGGGTCGGGGCCCGAGCGGTACGCGGCGTGCCGGAGCACGCGAAGGGGTGTCGGCGGCCGGCGGAGGGGGTTCCGTCGGCGGCCGGTTCAGCGCCGGTGCAGGGCCAGGCGGGTGGCGAGCCCGCCGCCGACGCCGGCCACCACGGCGGCCGGCAGCCACCAGGAGGGCCAGGGCAGCAGCCCCAGCGCGGCGTCCAGGGACCAGCGCCCGGGACCGGTGGCGGACAGTACGGCGCCGCTGGTGATCAGTACGAAGGGGTACTCGAAGCCGTCGTTCTGCACCCACAGACCGTGCGGCCACTTGACGGTGAGCGCGACGCACATCACGCCCATCGTCCCGGCCGCCGACAGCGGGGTGAGCAGGCCGAGGGCGAGCAGCAGCCCCGACCCGATCTGGCTGCCACCCGCGGTGAGCGCGGTGAGCATCCCGCCGCGGAAGCCGTCCCCGCGGAACTCCTCGGTGCCGCCGGCCAGTCCCCGGCCGCCCAGGTGGAAGCTGACCTTCTGGACACCGTGCCCGGCGACCAGCAGGCCGACGACGAGCCGGAGCAGGAGAAGACCTGCGTTCATGGTGAACTCCCGTTCTCGGAGCGGTGGTTACCGGTTCAGCTACCGGTTCAGCCGGCCGCGTGCTCGCTGATCATGGTCTGGGCGTAGACCACGCCCAGGCCGTAGGCGCCGCCGTGCTCCTTGACCACGTCCATGACCGGCAGGTAGGTCTCGGCGCGGGCCCAGTCGCGCTGCAGCTCCAGCAGCACCTGGATCCAGGTCACCGGCACGGCGCCGGCCGCGGTCATCCGCTGCAGGGCGTGCTCGTGCGCCGACGGGGTGACGCCGCCGGAGGCGTCCGCGACCACGTACACCTCGTAGCCCTGTCCCAGCGCGGACAGGGCCGGCAGCACCAGGCAGACCTCGGTCCACAGACCGGAAAGTATGATCTTGCTGCGGCCGGTGGCCTTGACCGCCTCGACCAGGGCCGGATGCTCCCAGGCGTTCATGGTGGTCCGGTCGATGACCTGGTGGTCCGGAAAGACCGCCTTCAGCTGCGGCAGGATCGGTCCGGAGAAGGACTCGGCGGCCACCGTGGACAGCACCACCGGCACGTCGAAGACGGTGGCGGTCCTGGCCAGGCCGACCGTGGCGTTGATGATCGCGGTGCGGTCGCCACTGGCGGTGCCGAAGAACATCTGCGGCTGGTGATCGACGAACAGCATCATCGAGTTCTCGGGCGTCAGCAGATCGGAGCTGGGGGCGGCGTGCACGTCGGCGAAGTCGACCATGACTGTTCCTTCTTGAGGGTGCATCAGGGAGTTGGGCCGGACGGAGCCACCTACGCTCCGTCACGTCCACGACGCTAGACGGCACCCCCCGGACGTTTCTTCTCCCTGCGCGCCCAGGGCCGTTCCCACACTGCACTCCACCCCGGTGCATGGAGGAGCAAGGACCTGTGCGCTGGCACGACACCGCTGCGCGACGCCCCTCTGTAGCGTCCGGGACCTGACGCCCGTACCTTCCAGCACGCCGGAAAGGCCCCCCTATGCAGTTCGGCATCTTCACCGTGGGTGATCTCACCGCGGATCCGATCACCGGCCTCGCGGTCTCCGAGCACGAGCGCCTCAAGGCCATGACCACCATCGCCCTGAAGGCGGAGGAGGTCGGGCTGGACGTCTTCGCCACCGGCGAGCACCACAACCCGCCCTTCGTCCCCTCCTCGCCGACCACCATGCTCGGCTGGATCGCCGCCCGCACCGAGCGCCTGATCCTCTCCACCGCAACCACGCTGATCACCACCAACGACCCGGTGAAGATCGCCGAGGACTACGCGATGCTGCAGCACCTCGCCGACGGCCGGGTCGACCTGGTCATGGGACGCGGCAACACCGGCCCGGTCTACCCCTGGTTCGGCAAGGACATCCGCCAGGGCATCCCGCTCGCGGTGGAGAACTACGCCCTGCTGCACAAGCTCTGGCGCGAGGAGGTGGTCAACTTCGCCGGCAAGTTCCGCACCCCGCTGCAGGAGTTCACCGCCACCCCGCGCCCGCTGGACGACATCCCCCCGTTCGTCTGGCACGGCTCGATCCGCAGCCCGGAGATCGCCGAACAGGCCGCCTACTACGGCGACGGCTTCTTCCACAACAACATCTTCTGGCCCAAGGAGCACACCCAGAAGATGGTCCAGCTCTACCGCAGGCGCTTCGCCCACCACGGCCACGGCACCCCGGAACAGGCCATCGTCGGCCTCGGCGGCCAGGTCTTCATGCGCGCCAACTCCCAGGACGCGGTGCGCGAGTTCCGCCCCTACTTCGACAACGCCCCGGTCTACGGACACGGTCCCTCGCTGGAGGAGTTCAGCGCCGAGACCCCGCTGACCGTCGGCAGCCCGCAGCAGGTCATCGAGAAGACCCTGAGCTTCCGCGAGTACGCCGGCGACTACCAGCGCCAGCTCTTCCTCATGGACCACGCCGGGCTCCCGCTGAAGACCGTCCTGGAGCAGCTCGACATCCTCGGCGAGGAGGTCGTCCCGGTGCTGCGCCGGGAGTTCGCCATCGGCCGCCCCGCCGAGGTCCCGGACGCGCCCACCCACGCGTCGCTGCTCGCCGAACGGGAGGCGCAGAGCGTCGTTCGACTCGCCGAATCCGCGACGCCGCAGAGTTCCTGACGCCGAACCACAGAGGAGAACCGATGCAGCCCCTGAACCTGGTCGTCGTCACCGCCGGCCTCAGCGTGCCCTCGTCCACCCGCCTGCTCGCGGACCGGCTCACCCATGCCACGTCCACCCACCTGACCGATCATCAGCATTCCTTCTCGGTCGAGGTGGTGGAGCTCCGCGAACACGCCAGGGAGATCGCCGACAACCTGGTGACCGGATTCCCCGGCAGCACCCTGCGCCAGACCGTCACCGCGGTCGCCCGGGCGGACGGCCTGATCGTGGTCACGCCCGTCTTCGCCGCCTCCTACAGCGGCCTGTTCAAGTCGTTCTTCGACGTGCTGGACCAGGACACGCTCCAGGACATGCCGGTGCTGATCGCGGCCACCGGCGGGACCCCGCGCCACTCGCTCGTCCTGGAACACGCCCTGCGCCCGCTGTTCGCGTATCTGCGCGCGGTGGTCGTCCCCACCGCCGTCTACGCCGCCTCGCAGGACTGGGGCTCGGCCGGGGATGCCGGCAGCGAGGAGCTGGACCTGCGCATCGAGCGGGCGGGCGCGGAGCTGGCCGCGCTCATGGGCGCCACCCCGGCAGGCGCCACCCGCGCGGACGGCAGCCACCCGGCCGCGGGGCAACTGGAGGTGGTCCCTTTCGAGCAACAACTCGCAGCCCTGAAGCCACACTGACGCACCATCACCCGCACAGGATTCCCCGGGCGGCCCGATCCCGGAACAGAACGGAGAAGCAAGGATGAGAGCACGAACAGCGCCGAGGCCGATCGCCGACCTGTGGGACTGGCAGCGCGAGGCCGCGTGCCGCGGCATGGACATTTCCGTCTTCTACTCCCCCACCGGCGAGCGCGGCGCCCAGCGGCGAGGCCGTGAGGCCGGCGCTCGCGCCGTGTGCCTGGGCTGCCCGGTCCGCGCGCAGTGCCGACAGTTCGCCCTGGCGCTCGGAGAACAGCACGGCGTGTGGGGTGGGCTGACCGAGTCCGAACGCGAGGAGATCACCCGACTGTCGCGGGCCGTCACCCTCGCAGGCTGAGCACATGTCGGAGCCGGCCTCGGGGCACGGGACCCACGGCGATCCGGGCGGGCCGCACGATGCGGCCCGC
This sequence comes from Streptacidiphilus sp. EB129, assembly GCF_041262645.1. Taxonomy (NCBI): domain Bacteria; kingdom Bacillati; phylum Actinomycetota; class Actinomycetes; order Kitasatosporales; family Streptomycetaceae; genus Streptacidiphilus; species Streptacidiphilus sp. EB129. Next base: position 41,585 of record NZ_JBGCCS010000033.1, on the reverse strand, counting down.
CCGGATCGCCGTCCAACGGGGCTGGCACGAAGGTGGGTTGCGGGCCTACCGGGCGCCCAACTGGTCGAGCCAGTCGGCGGGCACCCGTCCGGCCGGGCCCGGCACCGGCTGCTGGTCGGGGTGGCTCTCCGGCGGCGCCAGTCGCGGCCCCGACTCGTACATCTCCGAGGTGTCGTAGTTCCAGAACCACACCTCTCCCGGTTCGAAGCTGCGGATCACCGGATGTCCGGTGGCCTTCGCATGAGCGGTGGCGTGCTTCGAGGGCGAGTCGTCGCAGCAGCCGATGTGGCCGCACAGTGCGCAGCGGCGCAGATGCAGCCACCATCCCCCGGCGGCGTCGCACTCGACGCAGCCGGTACCGCTGGGCGGGACTGTGGGGTCGATCGCGTTCTCTGGGGTCATGACTGCTGCTCCTGTGGGGTGTCGGGGTTGGTTGCGGTCAGTGGAAGGCGTACCTGGAAGCGGGTGTCGCCGGGCACGGACTCGACTCTCAGGTCGCCGCCGTGCCGGTTGACGACGATGCGCCAGGAGATGTCCAGGCCCAGCCCGGTGCCCTCACCGACGGGTTTGGTGGTGAAGAACGGGTCGAAGACGCGGTCGCGGATCTCGGGAGGGATTCCGGGTCCGGTGTCACCGATCTCGACCAGCACGCGGTCGCCGTCCCGTGCGGTGCGTACGGTCAGGGTGCCGTCCGCGTCCGAACCATGGAGGGCGGAGACGGCGTTGTCGATGAGGTTGGTCCACACCTGGTTGAGCTCGCCGGGGTAGCACGGGATCGGGGGCAGCGTGCGGTCGTAGTCCTTGACGACGCGGATGCGCGGGCCGATCTTCTGAGCGAGCATCACCAGCGTGCTGTCGAGCAGCTCGTGGACGTCGGCTCTGCGGTGCGGTGCGCGGTCGAGCTGCGCGTACTGTTTGGCCGCGTTGACCAGGGCGGAGACGCGGCCGGTCGCGTCCTCGATCTCGTTCATCAGCAGTTCGGTCTCGACGGTGCAGTTGAGCCAGTGCACGGCCGGGCCCAGCACGTCCGCGGGCAGGGCCCGGGCGATCCGGTCCAGCCAGTCGGTTCCGAGACCGGCCTGGACGAAGGCCGGCGCGAGCTGCCATCCGTCGTCGATGTCGTGCTCATCGAGCCAGTCGACGACGGCGTCCTCGTGGTCCGCGGCCTGCAGCGGGGTGAGCGCCGGGGGCTGGGAGATGCTGTCGGCGGCGCTCGCGCGGAGATCGGTCAGCTGCTCCAGGCCGGCGCGCTGGTGGGGGTCGGCCGCGATCTCGCCGAGCCCGCGGTGCATCCCGGCGACCCGCTCCCTGAGGGCCGAGGCCGCCCGCGCCGCGGCGGCGGCGGGGTTGTTGAGCTCGTGGGTGAGCCCGGCGGTCAGCGACCCGAGAGCCAGCAGTCGCTCGCGCTGGCCGATCGCCTCCTGGGTGTTCTTGGTACCGAAGAACAGCCCCTCCAGCAGATGCACGGCCATGGGGAACCACTCGCGCATGATCTCGGCGAACGTGTCCGCGGGGAGGACGAAGAACCGTGAGGGCTCGGTGATCCGCATCGAGTTGTTGTACACCTGCGGCACCTGGTCGCCCAGGTACGCCTGGAAGGCCCCGGCGTACACCCCGCGGGCGGAGGTCCGGTTGACGTCGACCTCCTGGCCTCCGACCCGGCGCGAGAGAACCACCGTCCCCTCCAGGAGGACGAACAGGCACGCGGCCGGATCGCCCTCCCGGTAGACCGTGCCGGGGTCGAACCGGTACACCCGGCCGTCGCGGCACAGTCGCGCGAGCTGGTCGGAATCCAGCTTCTCGAACAGGAACAGGGAACGCAGCTCCTGCTCCTCGCACCGAACCGGGCCGCCGGTCATGACTGCTCCAGATAGCGGTGTACCAGCATGACGGCCATGGCGCCCTCGCCGACCGCGGAGGCGACCCTTTTGGCGGACTCGGCGCGTGCGTCCCCCGCCACGAACACCCCGGGGACGTTGGTCTCCAGGTGGTACGGCGGCCGGTCCAGGGCCCATCCGGCCGGCGGGCGGCCGTCGGCGGTCAGGTCGGGGCCGGTCGGGATGAAGCCGTGCGCGTCCCTGGTCACCGTGCCGTCCAGCCAGTCGGTCATCGGGGCCGCGCCGATGAACACGAACATCCACTGGGCGTCGACCTCCTCGGTCTTCCCGCTCACGGTGTCGCGCAGGGTCAGCCCCTCCAGATGCTCCTTCCCGTGGACGGCCGCCACGACCGTGTCGGTACGGACCGAGACGGTGGGGGCGTCCTCGACGCGCTGCAGCAGGTAGTGCGACATCGAGGCGGCCACCGAGGGCCCGCGCACCAGCAGGGTGACCGACCTGGCGCCCCTGGCCAGGAACATGGCGGCCTGGCCGGCGGAGTTCGCCCCGCCCACGACGTACACGTCCTGGCCCTGGCAGCCGGGGGCCTCGGTCAGCGCCGAGCCGTAGTACAGCCCGCGCCCGGTCAGTTCGGCGGCGCCGGGCACGTCCAGCTGCCGGTACGACACGCCGGTCGCCAGGATCACGCTGTGCGCGGAGACGGTGGAACCGTCCGCGAACCGCAGGGTGCGCGCCGCGCCGTTCACCTCCAGGGCGGTGACCTGGCGCGTCGTCAGCATCTCGGCGCCGAACTTCGCCGCCTGCCGGCGGGCCCGGCCGGTGAGCTGCGCTCCGGAGACTCCGTCGGGAAAGCCGAGGTAGTTCTCGATCCGTGAGCTCTGGCCCGCCTGGCCCCCGGTCGCCGAGCGCTCCACCAGCACCGTCCGCAGCCCCTCGGAGGCCCCGTACACGGCCGCGCCCAGGCCCGCGGGTCCGCCGCCGACGATGACGAGGTCGTAGAAGTCGGCCGCCGGGGTCGTCGAGAGGCCCACCCGGGTGGCCAGCTCCCGCTCCTCCGGCTCGACCAGCGCCGTTCCGTCGGGGGTGACCACCAGCGGCAGCCGAAGCCCGTCCTGCCCGGCGGCCGAGAGCAGCCTGCGGCCCTCCGGCTCGTCGGAGGAGTACCAGCGGTAGGGCACCTGGTTCCGGGCCAGGAACTCCCGGATCTCGGAGGAGCGCGCCGACCAGCGGTGGCCGACGACCTTGGTGGTGCCCGCCTCCCGGCCGTCGGTGGCCCGCCAGGACTCCAGCAGGTCGTCGAGGACCGGGTAGAGCTTCTCCTCCGGCGGCTCCCACGGCTTGAGCAGGTAGTGGTCCAGGTCGACGACGTTGATGGCGTCGATCGCGGCATCGGTGTCGGCGTAGGCGGTGAGCAGGACCCGCCGCGCGCCCGGGAACAGGTCGATGGCCTGCTCCAGGAACTCGATGCCGTCCATCTGCGGCATCCGGTAGTCGGCCAGGATCACCGCGACCGGGGAGCCCCGCAGCTTCAGCTCGCGCAGGGCGTCCAGCGCCGACTCGCCGGATTCGGCACGGACGACGCGGTACGCGTCACCGTAGCGCCGGCGCAGGTCCCGGGCGACGGAGCGGGACACCGCGGGATCGTCGTCCACGGTCAGAATGACGGTCCGCACGGTCTCGCTCGGCTCTGCCATGTCTCTCCACCTGGGACTCGTTCAGGACTGCGGGATTCAGGACTGCGGGACTCGTTCGGGACTGCTCGGCGGGCCGTGCGTGACGGGCGCCCGCCGTCCATTGTGCTCGTCGATCAGGGGAGCGGCCCGCTGATTCGGCACCACGGTGCGCTGCCGGAACAGAACAGTGCGTGCGCGGTCATCCGGCCACCCACCGGTCCCCGACCGCCGCCGTCCAGTGCGCAGAGGGAGAAGAGCCCCGGCGCTCTGGGACCAGCTGCGGGAATCCGGCCGGACTAGCGTGCAGCCGAAGCAGGCCCATCCATTGGAGGAATTTCAGGTGCCTACCATGCCGGTCGGCGGGTTGGTTCGACGGACCGCCGACGATGCCGCGGACCTTGTCGTCCGCAACGCGAAGATTCACACCGGAGATCCGGGCCGCCCACAGGCCGAGGCGCTCGCCATCCGCGACGGTCTGATCACGGTCGTCGGTGACGACAAGGACATGGCACCTCATCTCGGCGAGGAGACGCGGGTCGTCGACGCACTGGGGCGCCGAATGATCCCCGGCCTCAACGACTCGCATGTGCACGTCATCCGAGGCGGGCTCAACTACGTCCTCGAACTCCGCTGGGACGGGGTGACCTCCCTGCGGCAGGCCCTGGCGATGCTCCGCGAGCAGGCGGCGCGCACGCCGAAGGGCCAGTGGGTGCGCGTGGTGGGAGGGTTCTCGGCCGAGCAGTTCGCCGAACGTCGCCTGCCGACCGTCGCGGAGCTGAACGCCGCCGCGCCGGACACACCGGTGTTCGTCCTTCACCTGTACCAGTCGGCCCTCCTCAACCGGGCCGCACTCAAGGCCGTGGGATACACCGGGGCCACCCCCGACCCCAAGGGCGGCCAGATCGTCAGAGGCAGGAACGGTGAGCCCACCGGCGTACTGCTGGCCTCTCCCAGCGCCCTGATCCTCTACTCGATCCTGGCCAAGGCACCGACCCTGGAGGGCGAGGACAGGAAGACCTCCACCCGCCACTACTTCCGCGAACTGAACCGGTTCGGACTGACATCGGCCATCGACGCCGCCGGAGGCTTCCAGAGCTTCCCCGAGAACTACGCGGCCGTGGTCGAGCTGGCCGCGGCCGGTCAGCTCTCGCTGCGCATCGCCTACCACCTCTTCCCGCAGACCGGAGGCCAGGAGCTCGACGACCTGACGCGCTGGATGGAGACGGTCAGCCCGCAGGACGGGGACGAATGGCTACGCCTCAACGGCGCCGGCGAGAACCTGACCTGGGCGTCGGCCGACTTCGAGAACTTCGCCCAGCCCCGCCCGGAACTCGGCGGCGCGGACGCCGACTTCGAGAAGGCGGTGCGGCTGCTGATGGAGAACGGCTGGGGATTCCGGCTGCACGCCACCTACGACGAGACCATACGACGCGACCTCGCCGTGTTCGAGAAGCTTGCCGCCGAGGGACTCTTCCCGGCCGGCAACCGATGGCTCTTCGACCACGCGGAGACGGTCTCCAGGAGCAGCCTGGACCGGATCGCCGCGCTCGGCGGCGCGATGTCCGTACAGAACCGGCTGTCCTTCCAGGGTGAGGCGTTCGTCCGCCGGTACGGACCGGGAGCCGCCGCGGACGCCCCTCCGGTCCGGGCCATGCTCGACCTGGGTCTGACCGTGGGCGCCGGCACCGACGCGACCAGGGTTTCCTCCTACAACCCCTGGGTCGCCCTGCACTGGCTGGTGTCCGGTCGCACGGTCGGCGGAATGGCCATCCATCCGCCGGCGAACCGGGTCGACCGGGAGACCGCCCTGGCCATGTTCACCCGGGCCGGCGCCGCGCTGACCGGCGAGGACATGGTCAAGGGCACGCTGCAGGCGGGCTGCTACGGTGATCTGGCCGTCCTTTCCGACGACTACTTCACGGTGCCGGAGGGCGACATCCCGCACATCGAGTCCCTGCTGACGGTCACCGGCGGCCGGATCGTCTATGCGGCAGGCGAGTACGAGGGCCTCGACGAGGAACTCCCCGCCCTCGGGCCGGCGTGGAGCCCGGTCGCCCACTTCGGCGGCTATCAGGCCTCCCCCAGGCCGAGCACCTCGGGCGCTCGGCAGGCGGACCTGATAGGCCAGGCCGTCGCCGAATCGGAGCAGCACCGCCAGTGGCGCGCCCGGCGCGGCCACACCACGGATGCGCGGACCCGTGACCCGCTGAGCGGGGTACTCGACCCCTGCTTCGACATGTGAGGTCCGCGCGGGGACCGGGCCGGACCTCCGCACACCGGTCCCGACCCGGCTCGCCAACCGCCGTCCATCACACCACTTCTGGAGAGGAGCCACCATGGTCGACCCCACCGGGGCCGCTGCGGTTCCCAGCCCCGCACTGCTCACCGCTGCCCTGCCCGCCCCCGACGACTGCGCGGTGCCGGTATGCGCAGGCTGCTGACCGACGCGGCCCGGACGCTGATCCCTCCCAAGGAGGACCGGCACGGCCCGCTGCCACCGCTGCTGCTGGTGCTGACCATGGTGACCGGTCTGATCGACGCGGTGAGCTACCTGGGGCTGGGGCACGTCTTCGTCGCCAACATGACCGGCAACGTCGTCTTTCTCGGCTTCGCCCTGGCGGGTGCCCCCGGCCTGTCCGCCCTGGCTTCGATCGCCTCCCTGGCCGCGTTCCTCGCGGGCGCGCTGGCCGGAGGACACCTCGGTGTCCGGCTCGCAGAACACCGGGGCAGACTGCTCACCGTCTCCACCGCCGTTCAGAGCCTGCTGATGGCCGCGGCCGTGGTCACCAGCGCGCTCACCGACGCAACCACGGCCGTGGCCAAGTACACCCTGATCGTCCTGCTCGCCCTCGGCATGGGCCTGCAGAACGCGGTCGCCAGACGCCTCGGCGTCCCCGACCTGACCACCACCGTGCTGACCCTCACCCTGACCGGACTCGCCGCCGACTCGACACCCGCCGGCGGCACCGCACCACGGCCGGGCCGCCGCCTGCTGTCCGTCCTGGCGATGTTCCTCGGAGCCCTCGGCGGAGCCGAACTCCTGCACCACTCCGGAACCACGACGGTGCTCCAGGTCGCCCTGGCGATCCTCGTCGTCACCTCCGTCGCCACCCATCGCCTCTCGACCTCAAGCGCGCCCTGGACCCGACCGTAGACCGCCGACCCGACCGAGCCGGGCTCACGCACCCGCTCCCCCACCGGCGTTGAGACCCCGTGGCCGGCACCACTCCCCGCGGTGCCGGCCACGGACACCCCCGCCACAGGCCCGCCCCACCGCTGGTGATGACAGGCCCCAGCGGTGCCCACGGAAATGGGAATCCGTGTACGGTCAGCCGATGTTCGGGGAGCCGCGGAACGCCCCGGCCAACACGGGGACCAGCCACCGCTCGATCTGCTCGGGGGGCTCGGCGGCCAGTTCGGCGCCGATGGGCGCCAGCGCGAGCCAGTTGAGCAGGCCGGCCGCGCACCGGACGCGGAAGTCCAACTCCTGCTCGCCGACTCCGGGAAGGTTCGCCGAGAGCTTCCGGACAATGTCCCGCCGGGACTGCTGGAACTTCGCAGCCAGCCGATCCCAGCCCTCGGGGGGGTCGATCCCGACTCGCGCCACCGTCCGGATGACCGCCAGATCCTGTCCGCCGGCCGCCAGTGCGCGCATCATCGGCCTGGTGAACGCCTCGGCCAGCTCCTCGACGCCCGACGTGGCGTCGAGTGAATCGACCGCGGTGATCTGCTCGTCCAGATACCGCTCCAGCGCGTGCTCGATCGCCGAATCGCACAGCGTCTTCAGTGATCCGAAGTGGTAACTCACCGCGGAGACGTTGGCTCCGGCATGGTCGGTGATCTCACGGAGGGTCACACCGTCCTGGCCACGTTGCGCGAGCAACGCCACCGCGGCGGCCAGCAGGCCGTCCCGCGTCCGCTGGCCGGCCTCGCGGCGTTGATCTGTGCGCTCTGTCGCCATGGGAAGTATTCAAACATCTGATTGATTTTGCTGTCAAGGAGCCGGTCCCAGGTACGGACGGGTACTCGCCGCCCGCCGCCTGCTGATCATCCATCAGCGGACCCATCAGGCAGGCGCATCCCGCACCGGGACGCCCCGCGACATATCAATCAATCATCTGCTTGACAGGCCTGCGCGGCCGCTCATAAAGTCAAGCAAGTGCTTGATTGGAAAGCGTGCCGCACGCGCCTCGCAACCGTTTCGACGGATCCTCAGATCCCGAGAACCAACCAGGAGGAACACGCCATGAAGTCGCTCGGATGGAAGACGATCGTCACCACGGCCGCGGTCGCGAGCCTGAGCGGTCTCGCCATTGCCGCCGCACCGTCCCAGGCCGCAAGCCCCGTCACCGGCACCGCGCAGGTCCACGCCGTCAGCAACTCGCAGGCCCACGCGGGCCTGACTCCTCGCGAACTGGCCGCACTGCCGCTCACGAACCGCCACCTGACCGCGCATGAGATAGCGAATCTCGCAGTCGTCCTGAACGCGTACCACGACGCGGAGGGCCACAGCCTGAACGTCAACGCGTTCATCAACAGCTTCACCAAGGACGGCGTCTTCAACGACGAGGTCGCCGGCAAGACCTACCAGGGCAAGGCGCTCGGCGACGTGCTGACCGGCATGGCCGCCATCTTCCCCGACGTTCACCGTGACCTGAAGAGCATCACCGTGAACGGCGACGTGGTCAGCCTCGAACTGTCGATCCAGGGCACCTTCGAGGGGCCGCTGCAGACGCCGGCGGGCACCGTCAAGCCGACCGGCGCGAAGATCGACGCGCCGACCGCCGACTTCTGGTACCTGCACAACGGCAAGATCGAGAAGTTCGACTGCTACGTCGGGTACACCGACATGTACGCCCAGATGGGCGTGAACCTCGACTGGGCTTCGGCGGTCGCCAAGGGCTGAGCCACCACTCAAGGGCCGCTGACAATCCCATCGAAGGGCCGTCCAGCCACGCGCCGGGCAGCCCCCTGACGAACAGTCGGCGATGGTCCTCGACCACGGTCGTGGTCGAGGACCATCGGTTTGCTTCAGTCACCGCCGCGCTGGCCGGGAAGGGCCGTGTCGGTGTTCTGCAGCCGCCACAGCTCGTAGAACAGTCCGCTGCCCCGGGCGAGGAGTTGGTCGTACCGGCCGCACTGGACCACCCGTCCCTTCTCCAGCACAAGGGCCGTCAGCGGCCACTGCGCGTAGCCCTGCGGCACCACAGCGGTCTGAGCCCACAAGGCCATCGGGTCCAGATCACGGGTGTCGTGTCCGTCCCAGAGCACCGCACCGTCCTCGGGCAGGAGCAGCCCGGACAGCAGCCGGGCGAGTGTGGTCTTGCCGGAGCCGTTCTCGCCGACCAGTGCCGACGCCGTCCGTGCCCGCCTGCACACCCACACCGCCTCCCCCGACCGATGAGCTTCGGGGACCGATGAGCTTCGGGGACCGATGAGTTTCGGGGACCGCGGGCGTCCAAGGCTGTGACGCAGTTCCGCTGACCCGTGGAGGATTTCGATGACCTCGTCCGTTGACGTCACGCCCGGCACACTGGCCGTGCCGGGCGCCCGGCTGTACTACGAACTGCGCGGGAGCGGTCCGCTGGTGGCGATCGTCGGTGCGCCGATGCACTCGGCGCCGTTCGCGCCGCTGGCCGACCTGCTGGCCGCTGACCACTCCGTGCTGACCATGGATCCGCGCGGCCATTTCGGCAGCGTTCCCGACGATCCGGACGCCGACTCCAGCCCGCGGCTGCGCGCCGACGATCTGGCCCACCTGATCCGCCATGTGGACGCCGGGCCCGCAGTGGTACTCGGCTCCTCCGGCGGCGCCGTCACGGCGCTGGCGCTGCTTCAGACGCATCAGCAGCTCGTACGCACCGTGATCGCCCACGAGCCCCCGCTCGCCCAGCTGCTCGATGACCACGAGCAGCAGTTGGCCGCGAACGAGGACACCATCGCCACCTACCTGAGCGGGGACACGATCGGCGCGGTGCGCAGGTTCCTGTCCAACGCCGGCCTGGTGATGCCGGAGGAGGTGTTCCAGCAGATGTTCGGAGGAGAGAAGTCCCCGGACGAGGTCACCAGCGAACGGTTCTTCTACCTGCACGAGCTGCGCGGCACCGCCGACTGGGTGCCGGACCTGGATACCCTGCGCGCTACGACGGCCCGCCTCGTGATCGGCATCGGCGAGACCTCGGCGGGCCAGTTCTGCGATCGCACCTCCCGTGCGCTGGCCACAGAGCTGAAGATCGAGCCGATGATGTTCCCGGGTGGCCACGGCGGCTTCATGGAGGACCCGGCCGCGTTCGCCGACCGACTCCGCCAGGTCGTCGACTGAGCGGATCGACTCGCCTGGGCGAAGCGTGCGGCGGGTGTCAGGCGAAGTGCCGGACGGTCGCCGGGTTGCCGGATTCGTACGGCTGCCACCGGCTGTCGGCGGGCCGTCCGGTGGCGACGAAGGCCGCCACCGCGTGCGCGAACGTGCCGGCGAGACGCCGGACTTCGGCAGTGGGCGTGCCGAGCATGGGGCTGTCGGGGTAGGCGTCGATGGTGTCGAAGAAGAAGGGGAGCTCGCCGCAGTGCGCGGCGCCGATGTGCGCGGGGTCGTCGGCCGGGGCGTAGTCGAACTGGTAGACGTAGGTGGTGGAGCCGGCCGCGGCCTGGTGGTCGGCGATGACGAGGGTCCCGTCGCGGAACACGATCTCGGTCTCGACCTCGGTGAGCACGTCGCTCGGCGCAGCGTTCTGCTGCCGGGCGGCGGCCCGGTCATACCGGTCGGCGCCGCCGTCGACCTGTCCGGCCGCGATCGAGCGCGCCTGGTCGGCGGTGATCGCCTGAATGCGCGGGTCGAACGCGAAGAACGCGGTCATCTCGTTGCTGGTGGTGCCGGTCAGAAGCTGTTTGTCGTCGAGGCGCCCGTCGGACAGCGCCTGCTCCCACGTCACCGGAATCCCGGAGGCGCCGAGCACGGGATACATCGGCGGAGCGACGTTGCCCGGGAGGGAAAGCTCCCCGGCGAGCTGCCGGTAGGCGGCCAGCAGTCGGTCGGCGGGGACCGCGCGCAGCCCGGCGAGAAGGTCCGGGCTCCCGCTCAGGCCGAGGATCTCGACGAAACGCCGGGCGTGGTCGGCCGCCTGCTCGGGGGGTTGCGGGGCGAGGCCGAAGGGGCCGCTCTGCGCGATGACGCGCTGGACCAGCGGTCCGGTGACCGGCGATGCGGCGAGGTAGAGCGAGGAGAAGGCACCGGCGGACTGGCCGCCGACCGTGATGTCCCCGGGATCTCCGCCGAAGCCGCCGATGTCGCGCCTGACCCAGGTGAGCACGGCGGCCTGGTCCTGCACACCGAGGTTCTCGGTGCCGGACTCCGGCAGGTAGAGGTAACCGAGCGGGCCGATGCGGTAGTTGGCGGTGACGACGATGATCTCGCCGGCGGCGGCCAGGTTCCGGCCGTCGTACCAGTCCCAGCCGCCGGATCCGCTGGTGAACCCGCCGCCGTGGAACCACACCAGGACAGGCAGCGCGCGCCCGGCGGAGCCGTGGTCCGCGGGGCGCGGCGTCCAGACGTTGAGGGTGAGCGAGCCGTCCTCGTTCCAGTCGGGGGTACGCGGCCCCATCACCGCTTCGAGCCGCGAGGCGTCCTGCGGGACGGACGGGCCCGGGCGGGAGGCGTCGCGCAGACCCGGCCACCTGGGGTGCCGCTGGGGGGCGGCGAAGCGCAGGTCCCCGACCGGCGAGGCCGCGTAGGGGACGCCGCGGAACGCGGCGACGCCGTCCTCGACGGTCCCTTGGACGCTGCCCGACTCGGTCTCGACGACGGGGCGGTTCATCACGTTCATCGGTGCCACCTTCCTTGGCTGGAATGGAGTACCTCCGGTGTACCGTCATGTGCCGGAAGCAGGCACACAATGCCTGCCTTCTGCTCGATACAGGACGTGACACCTGAAACAATGGCGGATATGAGACACGCGAGGCATCCCCTGGACGAGACGGACCGGCGGATCGCCGCAGTGCTGATGGCCTCGCCGCGGGCATCCTGGCGAACCGTCGCCCACGTGCTCGACCTGTCCGAGCGCACGGTCGTGCGCCGAGCCACGCCACTCCTGCAGGACGGCACACTGCGGCCCACGGCGGTCCGCAATCCCGCGCTCTTCCCCCGGCTCGTTCCGATGGTTCTGCGCATCCGCTGCCGCCCGAGCCGGATCAGGGCGATCGCCGCGGGGCTGGCGCGACGATCCGACACGGTATGGGTCGACATCCTCGGCGCCGGCAACGAGATCAGCAGCGTCCTGTTCCTCGACGGATCCCAGGCCCGCAACTCACTGCTGCTGCGGGACCTGCCCGCCACCGCCGACGTCCTGTCCTGGGATGCCTTCGACCTGATGAGGGTGTTCCCCGCGGGCTTCACATGGAGCGGCGGTCTGCTGACCACGGAACAGTTCGACGCCATGAGCCCGTATGCGCACGACCCGGTGGACCCGCCGGAGATTCAGCCGTTCGACGAGGCACTGATCGACCAGCTGACCATCAACGCGCGCGCCGGCTACAGCGAGCTGGCCACGCTCCTGGGCACCTCCGCCTCGACCGTGCGCCGCCGGCTGGAGATGCTCCTCTCGGCGCACCTGGTGCGCCTCGCCTGCGAAGTCGACCTCGGTCTGCTCGGCATCGCCGGCGAGGCACTGCTGTGGATCGCCACCGGTCCCGGCAGCCTGGAAGCGGTGGGAAACGCGCTGAGCCGGCATCCGCAGGTGCGTTTCACCGCCGCGACGACCGGTGCGGCCAACCTGCTCGTGGCTGTCGCCGCCGAAGATCTCAACGGCCTCTACACCTTCCTCACCACAACGGTCGGATCGCTCGACGACGTCCGCGCGCTGGAGGTGACTCCCATCCTCACCTCGGTCAAACGCACCGGCCGCGTTCGCCCGTCCGAACCGTTCGCAACGGCGTCACCGTGACGGCGATGCCAACGGTCGACAGCGCGCCACCCGACGATCGGCGGCCTGGCCTAGGTCCTGAGGCACAGGCTCACGGCGAGCCCGAGACCGATGAGCGCGGTGGTGACCCGGGCGACGGAGGCGGGCACGCGTCTGGTCAGTGAAGGGCCGAGCATGCTGCCTGCCAGGAACCCTGCGCCCATCGGGACGGCCGCCGCCCAGTCCACCGGCCGGAGCAGGACGAACACGGCGCAGCAGGCCGCGTCGGCGATGCCGAGCACCATGTTCTTGAGCGCGTTGGCCTGGGCGAACTGCAGCTTGGATGCGATCATGAGCACGGTGAGGGTCATGATGCCTGCCCCCGCTCCCCAGTAGCCGTCGTATATCGCGCAGAGGGCCAGGCCGACCGGTAGCAGCCCCTTCAGGCCGCCTGCGTGGCCGCTGCGGGCCAGCCACGCCGAGATCTTCGGCTGCGCGAGCAGGGCCAGCGCGGCGACGGCCAGCAGGAACGGCACCAGCCGGTCGAAGGCCGCGGCCGGGGTGAGCAGCAGCAGACCGGCGCCGACCGCACTGCCGACCGCGGTCAGCGGTGCCCATCGCCGCAGCCACGGCCCCTGCCCGTTCAGTTCCGGCCGTCCACCGAGCGCGGACCCCGGCCAGTTGGCAAGGAATGCCACTGAGTTGGTCACATTGGCCGCCAGCGGCGTGATCCCGGCCGCCAGCAGTGCTGGATACGTGATCAGCGAGGCCGTGCCGCCTGCCGACCCCACCATGCCGCCGGCCACCCCCGCGCCCAGCATCAGGATCGCCCGCAGCACGTCTGCCCCCCTCGAAACTCCTGGCAACCCGATTGTCCAGCACTGGAGGAGATGCGCGGCTACGGCTTCGACGCCGTGCGCGACTCGGCCGCCCGCGGGCACCGCCTGGTGGGCCAGGACCCACTGCCCTCCCCGCAGCAGTAGCGCCTCTGCCGCGCTCAGCCATCGGCGTCCTCGGGACGTGCCGCCAGCACGCGGGTGAGCAGGCCGGTGAGGGTGGCCCGCTCCCCGGGGTCGAGGGTGGCGAACCACTGCTGCTCGCGGTGGGTCTGCTCGGCGAACGCCTCCCGGACGGCTTCCTCGCCCGCGGGGGTGAGGGCGGCGGCGACCGCGCGCCGGTCGCCGGGCAGGGCGCGGCGTTCGACCAGGCCGTCCCGTTCGAGGGTGTTGAGGGCGTTGGTGACCGCCGCGCGGGAGATCGCGGAGATCTCGGCGAGCCTGGCGGGCTGGGTGGGGCCCAGCAGCCAGAGCTTGAACATCAGCCGGAAGCCGGGGAGCGTCCAGCCGCGTGGGCGGTGGATGTGGCTCTCCAGGTCGGCGACGTGCGGATCACCATCGCCGGAGGCGGAATCGGCGGGCTCGCGACCGCGCTCAGTCTGCATGCGGCCGGATTCCACGACGTGGTCGTCCACGAGGCGGCCCAGGAGATCCGTCCGCTCGGCGTGGGGATCAACCTCCTCCCGCACGCGGTCCGGGAGTTGACCGAGCTCGGCCTGGCCGGCCGGCTGGCCGCACACCAGCGGCGTACGCCACGGCCCACCCGAGGTCCTCCGCCGGCTCGCCGCCGGAGCGGCGGTCCACCCCACCGAGTACTACTTCCGGCTCTTCTGCCGCTTCGAGACCGGCGACGAACGCTACCGGTGGCTCAACCGCACCCTGGCCGTCGCCTCAGCCGCCCGTACCGCGGAAGCCGTCCACTACGACGCCTACACCCTCGGCGAGGGTCCGCATCGAGTCGTGATCGATCGGGGACTGGACTCGAACTTGAGCAGGTCAAGCAACTGAGAGGAGGTTCGGCCAATGACCCTCAGGTCAAACTCCCGTTCAAGGTCGACCAGATCGGCGGCAGGCAATCGATCTGGATCGTAAGTGACGTGCATGCATGCCACCGGATAGCTCCCGCCCGTGACCTTGTGCATCACCTCCGGATCGATCGCCTCCACTTCCAGCATGTCCACACTGCGAAACAACAGAGGGGCGAAATCCGCCACCCGGGCACCTGCGTCGCGATTGAACCTCGCGACGGCCCTGTCCACGGCACGCAGAACCTCCACGCAGCCTTCAACATTTCCCAGCCCCTGAAGGCTGGCATAACCGACTGCGGAGGTGGCCACCCGATCTCCCAACTTGGTTTGCATCACCCTATGGGGCCCGGTGCGCGTTCACGTCCTACCCTGGCTGCAGGGGGCACGAGTGCCCGGGAGCTGCCATGGCTACGTTGAAGTGGTTTTTCGAGCCCAGCCACACCGGCGCGGAGTTTCGCGCCAGGCACATGATGGTGACCTATGTGCGCGGTCAGATAAAGAACGTGCACGGCCGCCTGGAGGTGGACCCGGACGAGCCGGAAAAGGCCCGGGTCGAGGCCACGATCGACGCGAGCCAGGTGTACACCGGTTCGCCCGAACGCGACGCACATCTGCGCAGTGCCGACTTCTTCGACATCGAGCACCATCCGACCTGGACGTTCGTCGGGTCGCACGTCCACCAGGTCAGCGCGAGTGCCTTTGAGGTCACCGGCGACCTGACCATCCGCGGGGTGACCCGTCCGGTGGTGTTCGACGTCTCCTATCTGGGCCAGTGGGACACCCCCTGGTGGGAGGACGGTCGCGACCTCGGGCCCAGGCGACGGGCCGGCTTCGCTGCCAAGACCCGGATCAACCGCCAGGACTTCGACGTGAGCTGGAACGACGTCGTGGACCGGGGCGGGGTGGTCGTCAGCGACCTGGTCGATGTCATGGTCGACATCGAGGCCGTACTCGAACCGGCTGAATCGGCGTCATAGCCCAGCGGGTGAACGGCTCCAGACACCCACCACCGGACCGGGCCGTCCCCCACTCCGCAGGCGTAGCCCGGCCCCGCCGGAAGCCCGGGAGCGAAGACTGACACTGGCAGGGGCAGGCACGCGCATGCGGGCGAATCCATACTCGGATCCATGAGCAGCACGTCGGAACCGGGCGACAGCGCCGGATTCCGCTGACGCCCGCCACATCCTGGTCCTTGTGACCCATAGGCGACTTCAGCCTGCTCGAAAACTGCCGAATGCCTGTTCGGTGACCCCGCATGACCCCTGTCCACACCCCGTGGAATCCACGAACGGAGACCAGCATGTCCGTGCTCTACACCACCGAGGCCATCTCGACCGGTGACGGCCGCAACGGCGAAGTCCGTACCCTGGACGGCATCTTCGAAGCAGCGCTCACCGTCCCGAAGGAGATGGGCGGCCCCGGCGGCGACAGGACCAACCCCGAGCAGCTGTTCGCCGCCGGCTACGCGGCCTGCTTCCACAACGGCCTGCGACTGATCGCCGGCGAGCAGAAGCTGAAGGTGACCGGGTCGACCATCACCTCCACGGTGAGCCTGCTCGCCCTGGACGAGGGCAAGCGCTTCTCCCTGGCCATCAAGCTCAGCGCACACCTGCCCGGCCTGGACCAGGCCACCGCCGACCAGCTGATGGAGACCACGCACCAGGTGTGCCCGTACTCCAACGCCACCCGCGGCAACGTCGAGGTGCTCCTCGAAGCAACAGTCTGACCATCCCGCTCCTCACGGGGTCAGGCCGTCCGTACCGGACCGCCTGACCCCGTCCCTATTTTTGGAATGCAAGGAGCCGGAGCAGCCCGGCCTGTCGGCGCCCGCACTGACCACTCAGCTCCTGAGCGGCTGCGTCGTCGGTGCCATACCGGCGAGGTGGATGTCCACCAGGCGTTGCGCGGTTCGACGCCAGTCGGGGACGTGCGGGAGCTGCTGCGCGATCAGCGCGCCGAAGATCACGAGGTCGGCCGTGCGCACGTCGTGCCGGATCGTGCCGTCCTGCTGGCCTCGGTGCAGCAGCGAGGCCAGCTCCCGGTGCACGGCGGCTTGGATGGCGACGGTGTCCTCGTCGATCAGCACCGGACCACCGTGCAGGGGAAGCACGAGGTCGGGCCCGTGCTCGATGGTCTGGTCGAGGAAGCCGCGCACCGCTTCGATCCCGGACCGGTCGCTCTCGGCGGCCTTGGCGGCCGCGTCCAGGACAAGTTGAAAGGAGCGGTGCGTCAGGGCTCCGAGCAGGGCTTCGCGCGAAGGGAAGTGACGGTAGACGGTGCCCACGCCGACTCCCGCGTCCGCCGCGACGGTCGCCATCGGCACCGCGGCGCCCTCTCTTCTGACCGCGGCTGCGGCAGCCGCCAGCACCCGGTCCCTGTTGTCCGCCGCGTCACGACGCAACTCCCGCGGCCGGACGCCTTCGTTCGACTGTGCCTTCGTCACACCCTCGATGATGGCACCACGCCAGCCTTCATCGAGTACCCCCTCGGTGTCATTGACAGCCCATCAAGCGGACGATAGCGTCCGTTTAGTCACCGTCGACGACGCCGGTTCCCTGCAC
This sequence comes from Streptacidiphilus sp. EB129, assembly GCF_041262645.1. Classification (NCBI taxonomy): domain Bacteria; kingdom Bacillati; phylum Actinomycetota; class Actinomycetes; order Kitasatosporales; family Streptomycetaceae; genus Streptacidiphilus; species Streptacidiphilus sp. EB129. The sequence goes on along the minus strand of NZ_JBGCCS010000033.1, from coordinate 24,755 downwards.
TGAAGTCACTGCCGCACGACTGAACAGAAACGGACCGACATGGTCGACGTGAACGTGGAACCGTTCGAAGTCGAGGTACGAGGACGCAGCGGAAACCTCTTACGGGCCGACGTGTACCTTCCAGCGGACGGCGTCGGCCCCTTCCCGATCGTCCTCGGAGCGTCCCCGTACCAGAAGGCCTTACGCTATCTCCCGCCGAACCCCGTGTTCGCGTTCACCGAATACGGCCCGATCCAGCTGTACCTCGACAACGGCTACGCCTACGTCGCGATGGACCTCCCCGGCACGGGGCGCTCCGAGGGAACCTGGGACCCGGTCTCGCGCGCCGAGGGCGAGGCCATCCACGACATGATCGAGCACGTCGCCGTCCTGCCGTGGTCCACCGGCGCGGTCGGCATGATCGGCATATCGCACTACTGCTGGAGCCAGTGGAACGCGGCGCGGACACGTCCGCCGCACCTGCGGACGATCGTGGCCTACGACGGCGCCACGGACATGTACTGCGACTGGATGTACCAGGGCGGGATCCCGATCCAGGGCTTCCTCAACACCTGGCTGTTCGGATCCGTGCTCTACCAGCACCAGCTCCGGGGCATCGACTTCCACGTCGGCGACAAGCACGAGTACATCTACGACGTCCTCTCCCATCCGCTGGACGACGAGTGGCAGCGCCGCAGGTCGCCCTTCTGGGAACTGCCGTCCGTCGACATCCCGGTGTTCTCGATCGGCGTGTGGGGCAAGGCGGCGCTGCACCTGCGCGGCAACTTCTACGGCTACGAACGCGTCCAGGGACCGAAGAAGCTCCTGGTCGCGCACCCGTCCGGCTTCGCCCAGGCCCAGATGTACTACTTCGACGAGCAGTTCCACCGCGACGAACTGCTCCCCTGGTACGACCACCACCTCAAGGGCATCGACAACGGGGTGATGAAGCAGCCCGCGGCGCGCTTCTACGTCAACGGCGAGGACACCTACCGGTCCGCCGAATCCTGGCCGCCACCGGACGCGGCACCGACGGCCTTCCACCTCGCCGGCGCCCGCAGCGGTGCCGTCGCCTCGCTCAACGACGGCTCGCTCACCGAGACCGCACCGGAGTGCGAGCAGGACTCGACTTCGTGGTCCTACCCGGACCCGAAGTGGATGGCGGGCGTCACCGTCTTCGACAAGCACGGCGTGCCCGACCACGTCGCCCGCGTCACCACCTACACCTCACCACCGATGGACCGGGACCGGGAGTTCACCGGCCACGGCGTCCTGACGCTGCACGCCTCGACCGACCAGACCGACCTCGACCTGTTCGTCAAGGTCTCGCTGGTCTCGGCCGCCCCCGACGCCGGGCTGCCGGTCAAGGTCACTCAGGGCTGGCTGCGTGCCTCGCACCGCGCCGAGGACCCGGAACTGACCTCCGACATGCGCCCGTTCCACCAGCACGCGAAGATCGAGCCGCTGGTGCCCGGCGAGGTCTACGAACTGCGGGTTGAACTCCTGCCGATGTCCTTCCTCGCGCGCCGGGGCGACCGGATCCGGCTGGAGATCACCAACCAGGACTCACTGATCACCGACGCGCCGATGACCCACTTCTACGGGACCAAGGTCGGCACCGACACCTACCACCACGACCGCCCGCACCCCTCGACGCTGCGCCTGCACGAGCGCCCCCGCACCTGAACGGAGCCCGCCATGAGCATGGTCTACCTCGCGCAACCCGAACAGCAGCAGCAACTCGAATGGCTGGACGGCGGCACCCTGGCGATGCTGCTCGACGGCAGGGCCACCGACGGCCAGCTCATGATGGGGCGCTTCGACGTCGCCGAGGGCGAGGCGCCGCCCTATCACCGGCACACCCTGGAGGACGAGGTCTTCCTGCTGCTCAAGGGCACCGCCCTGGTGTGGTGCGACGACCAGGAGTACGAACTCGCCGAGGGCGGTGTGGTGTTCCTACCCAAGCAGATCCCGCACGGGTACCGCATCACCTCCAAGAGGGCCGACCTGCTGATGATCAACACACCGGCCGGCATCGAGGGAATGTTCCGCGAGACCGGCCGCGACAAGTCCACCCCGCGTCCACCCGGCTTCCAGGTGCAACCCGATCCCGGCATCGCCGACAAGTACGGCAACGTCATCCTGGGCCCGCCACGCTGACCGGTCCGCCTCAGAGCCAGTCTGCTCCAAGCCCGAAAGGCACCAGCACCATGACCCAGCAGCAGCGCCAAGCCCTCGATGAACTCCTGCGTCACGGCTCGCTCGACGTCGGGGGCGAGGTCGCCGAGCAGCGCGCGATCTTCCACGAGATGATCTCCGCGACACCGCTTCCTGACGACGTCTCAGCCAAGCAGGGCGAACTCGGCGGCGTGCCCGTGGTGACCGTCGAAACCCCGGGGCTCGACCCATCGGCCCTGGTCCTCTACTTCCACGGCGGCGCGTACGCCCTCGGCTCAGCGCCCGACTCGGTGGGCCTGGCCGCCGACGTCGCCCGACGCGTCGGAGCCCGGGCCATCTCGGTCGACTACCGCCTCGCCCCGGAACACCCCTTCCCCGCTGCCATCGACGACGCCGTCGCCGCCTACCGTGCACTCCTCGGCGAGGGCGTGCCCAGCGAGCGCATCGCGTTCGTCGGCGAGTCCGCCGGCGGCGGCCTGGTCGCCGCGACCCTGGTCGCGCTCAAGAGCACCGGCCTGCCGCAACCCTGCGTGGCCGCGGTCTTCTCCCCCTGGGTCGACCTCACCGTCTCCGGCGCCAGCGCGACCGGCAAGGCCGAACTGGACCCCGCGCTCACCCCCGAGGCCCTGCGTACCAGGGCCGTTGACTACCTCGGGGATCGCGACCCGGCCTCACCGCTGGCCAGCCCCGTCTTCGCCGACCTCACCGGCCTGCCCCCGCTGCTCATCCAGGTCGGCTCGCACGAGATCCTGCTCGACGACGCCGTCCGCCTCGCCGCCCGCGCCGCCGACCACGACGTGGCCGTGGAGCTACAGGTCTGGCCCGAGGTCCCGCACGTCTTCCAGGGCTTCGCCGCCGTCCTGGACGACGCGGACCGCGCCCTGAACTCCGCCGCCGCCTTCATCCAGCGCGCCTGGGCCGCCTGACCGGAACCCGGTTGTGGTTGCACGGGTGGACGGCTCAACAGGTGGCGGGTGAGGACCGGACGGACGGACGGCCACGGGGGAGACCGACCACCCGTCCGGGGACTGGTGGGCACCGCGTGCGAACCGCGGTGCGGGACCGGACGGGCCGTGGAGACTGGGGAGAGACCACGGCCCGCCCGGGGCTATTGGGGGCGCCCCGTGCGGTGGGGGCTCGGATCGCCCTTGCGGGGCGGGTTCGGGGCGGTGCTCGGACGGCCGGTCGGGTGGCTGCCCTGGCCGCCGCCGTGGCCCGCACCCGGGTCGCCGGGCCGATGGCCCGCTCCGGGCGCGCCGGGCCCCGTCGGGACGGTGCCCGGCCGGTCGACCGTGGGCTTCGTACCCGGCGCATCGCTCTGGCCGCTGCCGTGGCCGGCCAGGACCGGGGCGCAGTAGCCGGGGACCTCGGCCTGGCCTCCGGCGGCCGCGACCAGTGCGGCGAAGCGGTGCTCGGCCAGCACCGTGCCGGGATTCGAACCGCCGCTCACGGCAAGGACACGGCACAGGGCGGCCAGCTCGGACGGTACTGCCGCAGCCGAGCCGGTGACCGTCGCCGAGGGCGACCGACCGGGTGCCCCCGCACTGGCCGTGGCGGCAGGACCGCTGCGCACGGGCCTGCCACCCAGGGCGGCGGGCATGTTGCCGGTGGCAGCCGCGACGGCGACACCGCCGAGGGCGGTGGCCAGGGCAGCGGCCACCACCTTGGCGCTGAGGAGCCGCAACACGGCAGACGTGAGCATCGGTCGCTTTCGGGACGGCGGGACAGGAGCGAGGCGAGCCGCCCGAAACGCGGCCAGGGCCGCCTGCTCGCCGGGCAGTTCACCGTCGGCTGCGGGGGCGGCGGCAGCGGCGATCAGTCCGGCGAGAGCGTCGTGGCCGACTGCCGTGCCGGCCCCGGCCCCGCCGAGCAGTTGCTCGGCCGTGTCGTGGTCGATCCGACGGGATCGGTTGGTGCTCATCTCATGTCCTTCAGCGTCGAAGCCGTCGTCGGTGTCACTCCCGGGGCGAAACTTTTTTCCGGCGGCCTCGGCCGGCCCGCTCCGGGCCCGTTCCGCTCGGCGTCCGCCTCCCGCTGCTCCAGGAGAACCGCCAGCTTGCGAAGGCCCCGGTGCGCCGCCATCCGCACGGCACCGGCCCGTTTGCCGAGCACCCGGGCCGCGCTGTCCGCGTCCAGGTCCATGACCACCCGAAGCAGCACCGCCTCGGCCTGGTCGCGCGGCAGCCCCGCGATCAGGGCCAGCGCCTCGGCCGTACCGACGGTGGTCAGCGCCGCCCGCTCGGTGTCCTCGGCCGCCGGCCGGTCCAGCAGGTACTCCACCGGCACGCTGCCGATCGGCCGGCGACGGCGGCTGCGCAGCAGGTCCATCGCCCGGTTGCGGCCGATCGTCGCCACCCAGCCACGGAACCCGTCGAAGTCCCCGCTGAACGACCCCAGATCGCGGGTGATCTGCAGCCATGCCTCGGACGCCACATCCTCGGCGTCCTCCCCGACCAGCACGGTCAGGTAGCGCAGCAGTCCGGGCTGGACCTCCCTGAACAGAGCCCTGAACGCCTCCTCATCCCCCCGCTGCGCCGCGATGACCTGCTCGGACATCTCCCGCATCGCTCGCTGCCGCAGCACCTCCGCGCTTCCCGTCCCACTGTCGGCCCCGCCGAACTCCTCCGCACTCTGCACGCGGGACATCATGCGGCAAAGCCACCCCGCAGCTCACCCCGCAAGTCTGATAAGTCAGCTGATAGCCCCAGAAGATCTATTTGACCGGAACGGGGGCGGGCCAGCCGCTTTCGGCCGCGCGACCAGGGCCGGCGGCAGGACCTGCTCGGAGCAACTGGAGGCCGAGGTCCACAGCGGGGACCAATCGGGTTGATCAGGCGAGCCGGCGGGCGTGGCGAGATGGGCGCGGGCCCGTGGTGGCCTATCGAGGAAGCATGCGCATCCGAATCCGCCGAGTGGCTCTGCCGACCGCCTCGACGATTGTCGCCGCCTGCCTGGCGGTCTCCCTGCCGGCCATGTCCGCTCCCGCGGCGGCCTCACCCACGCGGGGTGCGGCCGCCGTGTCCGCCTCGAAGGCGGCAGCCGCGGCACCGCGACTCGGAGCCGACACCGCGGCCGAGCTCGACAGGGTCATCCAGAGCACGGCCACGCAGGCCGGGGTCCCCGGGGTGATCGTGGGCGTCTGGATGCCCGGACGGCAGCGCTACGTGCGCGCGTTCGGCGTCGCCGACAAGACCGACTGCGACCCGATGCGGCCGGACCTGTACATGCGCATCGGCAGCGAGACCAAGACCTTCACCGTCACCGCGCTGCTCGAACTGGTCGACCGCGGCGAGGTCGGCCTGGACGACCCGGTCTCCCGCTACGTGCCGGGGGTACCGGACGGGCGGCACATCACGCTGCGTCAACTCGCCGGGATGCGCAGCGGCCTGTTCCCCTACAGCGCGGACAAGGGTTTCCAGCACCTGCTGCAGACCGAGCCGCACCGCCAGTACACCCCGTGGGAGCTGCTCCGCTTCGCGTTCGCGCACGCGAACCAGTTCGCGCCGGGCGCGCGGTTCGACTACTCCAACACCAACACCGTGCTGCTCGGCCTGGTCGTCGAGAAGGTCACGCACAGCCCGTTGCGGGACGCCTTCCGGGACATGATCACCGGGCCGAGCGGCCTGGACCACACCTTCCTGCCGATCCGCGCGGAGTTCCCCCGGCCGCACGCCCACGGCTACACCGACGAGACGGTGAACGGCGCCGAGGCGGACGCGACGAACTGGAACCCCAGCTGGGGCTGGGCGGCCGGCGCCATGATCTCGAACCTTGAGGATCTGCACTCCTGGGCGGCGAACGTGGCGACCGGCGGGCTGCTCAAGCCGCAGACCCAGACGGAACGCCTCGACGCGCTGCCCACCGGCGCCCCGGGTGACGCGTACGGCCTGGGGATCGACATCAACCACGGATGGATCGGCCACGCGGGCTCGCTGCCCGGCTACCAGAGCCTGACGGTCTATCTGCCCGCCCTCCGGGCGACCGTGGTGATCCTGGTCAACACCGACATCAGGTCGAACAACGAGAATCCCGGTACCTTGCTCGGCCGGGCGATCACCCAGGTCATCAGCCCGAAGAACGTCTACGGCTCGGCGAGCGACCAGTCCTGACCCATCCGGCGGGCCCCCGGTCAGCTCCGGGGGCGGCGTGTCGCGCGGATGCGCGTGAAGAGCACCGCGAGCCGCAGCGCCACGACCGACGCCACCCCCAGACCCACGGCAGCGCCCGACTCCCCGGCGACGCCCAGCGCGATCGCCGCAGCGCCGGCAGCCCCACAGAACACCGATGCGACGACTGCCGGGCGCCCGATCCACGCGTGTTCCCTCACCTCTCGTTGATGCCCCGGACCGCGGGGGTTCAGGCGGCTTCGAGCCGGGTCGTCCAGGTTCCCCCGAACGCCGAACTAGCGGTACATTGGTACCGCTAGTTGCCGGTACATCTGTACGCATAGGTGAGGGAGGGGTCATGTCCAAGGCAGCCGACGGGCGTCTCGCGCGGGGCGAGGCCCGTAGGGAGCTGCTGCTGGATGCGGCCGTGCGGGTCGTCGGCGAACAGGGCGCCGGGGCGCTCACCCACCGCGCCGTCGCCGCGGGCGCCGCCGTGTCGCTGGCCTCCGTCACGTACCACTACCCCTCGATCGACGACCTGCGCCGTGCGACGTTCGAGCACGCCGGCTCAAGGATCGGGCTGGAGTTCCGCGCCCTGGTCACCCGCACCGCCGCGCGACCCGACGCCCTGCCGGCGTTGTGCGGTGACTTCACCGCACACCTGGTCACCGATCGGCGCACCGACGCCGTCGCCGTCTTTGAAATGATCATCGCGACCGGACATGACCCGGACCTCGGTCCGGTCAAAGGACTCCTGGACCGGCGGCTCGCCCGCCTCCTGGAGCCCTACGTCGGCTCGCAGGCGGCGGCACTGACCGTGACCGCCGCCCTGCAGGGCCTCGTCCTCACCGCTCTCACACCGGACCCGGCGCGCGACCCGCAGTGGCTGCGGGCAGCGGTGACCGATCTCGTCCGCCGCTACCGCGCCACCACCCCTCGACCCGGAGATTCCCCATGGACCTGATCCTCACCGCCGTCAGCGGCCTGGCCTGGACGATCGTCTACATCAGCGCGATCCGGATAGGGTTCCGGCACCGCACCTACGCGATCCCGATGGCCGCACTGGGCCTCAACTTCGCCTGGGAGTCCATCTACGCGGTGCACGACCTGATGAGCGGCCTGTCTCCGCAGACCGTGGTCAACATCGTCTGGGCACTGGCCGACCTCGTCATCGTGTACACCTTCTTCGCCTTCGGCCGCGCGGAGTTCCCGCGCTTCGTGACGCGGTCGATGTTCACCGTCTGGGGCGTGCTGCTCTTCGCCGCCTCGTACGCGGTGCAGTGGCTGTTCATCGTGCAGTTCGGTTCCTCCGTCGGCGCCCGTTACTCGGCGTTCCTGCAGAACCTGCTGATGTCGGGCCTGTTCATCGCGATGCTGATCGCACGGCGGGGATTGCGCGGGCAGACCCTCACCATCGCCGTCGCGAAATGGCTCGGCACCCTGGCACCCACGCTCTCGATCGGCCTGCTCGACCACTCGGCGTTCGTACTCGGCATCGGCGTCCTGTGCAGTGTGTTCGACCTCCTCTACATCGGCCTCGTGCTCTGGGCCAGGGCCCACCCCGACGCACTCGCGACGACCGACACGCCCATCCCGGGGGCCGAGCAGGCGCGGGAGACGGCAGCGTCGGGCGCAGGCCCGGTGTGAGCTCCGGGCCTGCGGTGCCCGGTACGCCCGGTGCTGCGCCCTACTTCGGTGCCTGGAAGCCGCCGATCCGCTGTTCGAGCAATTCGGCAAGTCGCAGCGGGGTACGGTCCTCGAACATCGGACCGATGAGCTGTACTCCCACCGGCAGGCCCTCGGGGGATAGCCCCGCTGGTACGGCGGTGGCGGGCAGGCCGGGCATGGTGGCCACCCCGGCCCAGACGAGCTGGTCGAAGTACGGGTAGTCGACGCCGTCGATGTCGAGCCGGCGTGTCCTCGGATCGGGGTTGTGGTCGTGCGGGAACGCCGGAGTGGGCGTGACCGGACACACCACGGCGTCGAACTCGGCGAAGAGCCGCCGCCAGCCCTGGCGGTGGAGCTCGCGACGGCTGTTCGCCTCGATCCAGTCGGGGTGGCTGAACACCATGGCGCGCAGCCGCACCGCATCCAGACTCTGGTCGTCCGCGCTCAGTGCTGCGGCCTGGGTCCGCAACTCCTCGTACGACTCGACCGGAAAACGTGCGACGGAGCCCGAGATCAGCAACTGCGTGTAGACGATCCCGGCCTCGGTCAGATCGGGCAGCAGCGGACTGTGCCGTTCGACCCGGGCGCCGCCGGCGACGAGCGCGTCGGCCACCCGGTTCACGCCCGCCCGCACCGCGGCCCCGGTCGGAATGAGCGGATGCTCGTCGAGGACCAGGACCCGGAAGTCGCTGAGCCGCTCATGGCGCGCGGGCGGCAGCCGCAGGTCGTACGCCACCCCGAGGGTCAGCGGGTCCGGCCCGGCCATCACGTCGAGCAGGAGGGCGAGATCGCGGGCGGAGCGCGCCATCGGACCGACGACGGCGAGGTCGAGATCGATCGGCAGTGCCGGTGCGGGCGGCGGGACCATACCGCGGTTCGCCACCAGCCCGAGGGTCGGCTTGTGTGCGTAGACACCGCAGAAATGCGCGGGAGTGCGCAGCGAACCGCCGATGTCGGAGCCGATGGACAGCGGGCCGAAGCCGGAGGCCAGGGCGGCCGCCGATCCGCCGGAGGATCCGCCCGATGTGCGGGCGTGATCCCACGGGTTGTTGGTGGTGCCGTAGATGTCGTTGAAGCTCTGGATGTCCTGCAGCCCCAGGGGCACATTGGTCTTACCGAGCACCACCGCGCCCGCGGCCCTGAGCCGCGACACCTGCACCGCGTCCTCGGCCGGCATGTAGTCGCGGTGTGCCGGCATGCCCCAGGTCGTGGGCAGCCCCGCGATGTTGTAGGACTCCTTGACCGTCACCGGGATGCCGAGCAGCGGCCGGTCCTCACCGCGGGCGCGCGCCTGGTCGGCATCCCGCGCGGCGGCCCGTGCACGGTCGAAGTCGGGCACACAGATCGCGTTGATCGCCTTGTCGTCCCGCTCGATACGGGCGATGGCCTCGTCGGTCAGTTCCGCCGAACTCACTTCACCGGCGCGCAGGGCAGCAGCGAGTGTTTCGGCCGTTTGATATATCCACTCCATGAACCCGACCGTACCGGCCCCTGGAACAGGCCACGAAATGCCACTTCGCACAACGGGCGAATGTCTGAAAACTCGTCATGTTCCGCTCCACCAAGGGCCCTGTCAGCTGCGGAACGCGTTCTGGCCGGGTGTCAGCCGCCGACGAGCAGGGCGCTGAGGCGGCGCAGCCACAGGTGGGGATCGGGGGCGAGTTCGACATCGCGGCCCAGGGCGCCCAGGGCGTACTCCAGCCGGCCCCGGTCCAACTGAAGGGCCAGCAGTTCGTGCACCTCGCCGACGGTCCGGGCCACCACCGAGCGGCTGGTGCCGGACCGCCATGCGGCGACCACGCGGCGCTCGGCTTCGGCCGAATCCACGCCGGGGTGCTCAGCGGGGAAGTCCTGTCCGAAGTACCCGCCGAGGAGTTGGAAGAGCTGAGGGAACCGGCGGCGCCAGGCCCAACCGGTCCCTGGCACGTCGACGGGGGCCGCGTTCCCGGAGGCGACCGACGACTCGATCAGGTCCGCCACCGTCTCCATCCACGCGAACCGGTCGGCCATCGGGGGCCACGGCAGCATGGGCGCCGATGCCGCCGCTGACGCGCCGCCGCCGGCGAGCCGCCGAAGCTGCGCGGCCGCGACAGCCGGGCCGGTCGGGTCCACCAGCAGCATGGCGCCGAGGTACTCGCCGAGTGCCGCGCTCGGCGCGCCCGGCGCGTCGTCCGTGGGCATGCCCGCGTAGGCCTCCAGCAGGTCCCGCAGCGCGGCGTGGTGGGCCTGCCAGAGCGCCGGGGACGGGGGCTGATCGGACCGGTCGTGCGTGGGCATGGGCAGACTTCTCATTCCTCGGTCGGATAGGCGTAGCGGACCACGAAGCCGTTGGCCGCGGCGGTGTCCCGCTGGAGGACGACGCGCACCGTCGACACGTCGAAGGGCGCCCGTCCGGCCAGCGCCGTCGCGGCCGGGAGCAGCCGTCCGGTGATCTCACCGGGGAAGTCGGCGGTGAGGACCAGGCGTTCGCCGGCCCCGCCGGACAGCCACTGCGCGATCCGGTCGCGGTTGCGGTTCACGACACGCTGGACGTAGTCCTGCGCCTCGGATCCGCTCGCGAAGCTGGACGCTCGCAGCACCACCGTCATCGGGGACCTCCGTTCGGGGCGGTACCGGGGCGGGCCCGCCACAGCACGTCGGCGGCTGCGTCGCGCAGCCAGGCCCGCCAGGTCAGATCATCCCACCAGGGCACCTGGGGGTCCGCGCCGCGCGGCTGCTCGCCGAGCAGCGCGACGGCCCGGTCGGCCTCCGCGTCCCCCGTGAACAGCAGGTCGAACGCCGCGATCTCGGCGGACAGTTCGGCGGCGACCCGGCCAGAACCGCCGCAGGAGTCGACGTACGCGGCGGCGGCCAGGTCGGGCAGCACCGACGGGTCGTTGGCCTCCCGGTACGGGTCACCCTCCGGCTGCGTCAGCAGCACGCGGTACAAGCCGAGGAGGCGGCAGAGTTCGGGGAAGAGCTCGCGCAGCTCCCAGGAGTCGAGCGGGAGCCGGTCGGGCCCGGGCACCGGCTGGACCGAAGGCGGGTCGGAGAGCAGGACGACCAGCGTGTCGGCGGTCGCCTCGGCGTCGTCGTCCCGGCCCAGCCGGTACGCCGCCATCGGCTCGGGCTGCCGGCGCAGGGCCCAGGCGAGGTCGGCCAGCTGGAGCCGGGTCGCCCAGAACATCACCTCGCGGTGGGAGCGCCGGATGCGCTGGTCGCCGATGCCGGGCCGACCGCGCGTCGGAGCGGACCGGCGCTCGTCGGCTCCGTAGGCGGCGAGGAGGTGGCGGGCCTGGCCGTACCGCCGGTCGCCCTGCAGGCCTGCCGCGGCCGGCGGGCCACCCGAGCCGTCCGCCGCCGTGGCGGACTCCAGGGCGGCGGGCTCCAGGGCGGCGGACTCCGGGGCAGCGGACTCCACCGCGGCGGACGGGCCGGCCGCCGCCACCTGGCGGAGCCGGTACTGCGCCTGGATGAGCACTGACGGCCAGCCCAGGGACGGCAGCTCCGCGGACGGCCAGTCCCTCCGGGGGAGCAGCCCCCACCGGTCCAGGGCCACCAGCTCGGTCAGCTGTCGCACCAGGTCGGCCAGTTCGAGCCGCCGCACGCCGGCGTCGGCCGGTTCGAACACGCTGAGGACCGCGCCCTCGGTCGCGTACAGCTCGTCGGCCATGCCGACCGGGTCGGACGCGGTGTTGAGCCCCTCGCGCAGTGCCAGCACCCAGACGTCGCACAGGTCGGACGCCTCGGCGTAGAGGCGGCGCAGCGTGCGGCTGTCCAGCGGGCGCTGTTCGCTCCCGCACAGGGTGACGAGCGCTTCGAGCCGCGCCGCGAGGGTCTCGGGGGCGTGGCCGAACAGGTCCGGCACACAGGCGATCACCGTCTCGCGCGGGGACCGGTCGAGCCCCGGCTCCGTCGCCGCCCGGATCGCGTCCGCCAGCCGGGACCGGAACCCCTGTGCCGCGCCCCCGGGCACGGCCAGCCGGGTCGTCGCCAGGAACTCGACGAGCGTGTCCACCGGTTCCTGCCGCCGCGCGGCGACCCGGGCCCGGGGATGGGCGAACCACTCCAGCTCCTGCTGCAGGATGTCCACCTGCTCCCGGCCGGCGTCCACGCCCAGGGCCGCCAGGAAGGCGGACCGGGCGGAGCCGTCCCCGGCCGCCGCGCGGCCCTCCGTGCCGTCGTCCACGTCGTCCACCCGTCTCGTTCCCTTCGCTCCGCTCGGTCGGCCCCGCCCCTGCTGCTAGCTGGTCGGAAAGGCCGTGTAGACGTAGAACGGCGGATTGAGGTCCTTGTTGTACTTGAGCACCGCCCGTACCCCGTTCCCGTCGACCACCTGATGTGTCCCGTTCTGGTCGACGACAACCCGGCCGGTGGCGGCCGAGCCCGGCGGCAGCGTCTCGTTGATCGTCAACTGGTCCTGCTTCGGGTTCGAGCTGCGCGGACCGGCCAGCCAGGCGGCGATCGCGGCCTGGTTCGCCGGATCGTTGATATCGCCCTGGACCAGGGTCTGCGCGGACGACACGTCGGTGAAGCCGCTGGAACCATTCTGCGGGTTGGTCATGTCCATCCCGTTCGCGCGGTCGAGCAGCTGCGCGTCGGTCAGGCCGACGTGCCGGTCGAGGACGTGTGCCCCGCCGGTGCCCTCCTGGCCGGCCAGGTCGACGGGGTAGGCAGGCATCGAGGAGGGGTCGCCCCAGCCGCTGTACTGCTTGGTCGAGTACTTCCCGCCGGTGGGCGGCTGGCCCTTCATCCCCGGGTAGCCGAAGTCGTGCAGACTGCGGGTCCCGACCGAGTCGGCCTGGGCCTCCATGTACTGGATGGTCGGCGCCGCCTGGAGGGCCTGCTCCAGGCTGCTCCGCAGGGTCAGCAGGTTCCAGGTCAGCTCGATCTGCTGCAGCGGCCGGTAGTAGGTGTCGACCAGGGTCATGATCGCGGCCCGGATCTCGTTCTCGTCGATCATCTCTGCGATGAGGTCGCTGATCCCGAAGGTCACCTCGGTCAGCAGCGCGCCGACCACGGTGGCCAGTACGGTACCGGCGACCTGGCGCTCCAGCGCGCTGCGGGCCGCATCGATCGCCTGGCGCTGGTCGTCGCACATCGTGGCGAGTTGCTCGGCGCAGGTGCCGGCGAGGCCGAGGGGATGGGCGGGCAGCCCCTTGGTGCCCCACGGCTTGGCGCCCCAGATCTTGTTGCAGAACTTGCGCATGCCCTGCTGCCAGGCCTGCACCTGATTGCTGGTCAGGAGTCCGCCCCAGCGCCCGCCCCGCGCCGTCTTGGCGACCGAGGAGTCCACGGTGAGGCCGTCGAGGATGGTGTTGAGCCCCTGCGCCAGGGCCACCACCTCGGCGTCGATCCCGCGCCAGGCGGCGGCCGCGGCGATCAGCCGGTCCTGGTGACCCTTGGGGAACCAGGCGGTCAGCGCGGCGATCGGGTCGTCCAGCGGCTGCAGGAGCGCGGTCTCCACCGGGTTGCTGGTCCACGACTCCAGGTCCTGGTAGCCGTACAGCGTGGCGGGCGCGGGACGGGCGAAGGTCTCCGGGCCGTAGGAGGGCACCGGTATGGACGGCGCACCGCCCGTGGCGCCGTGGGTGCTGGCGTAGTCCGCCGCGGCGTAGGTGTTGGCGGACAGGACGAGGCCCTCGATGACGCCGCCGACGGAGTTCATCAGGTCCCCGATGGCGCTCATGGCGTCCTGGGCCACCGGGTCGTACAGGCCCGCGAAGTAGATGCCGACGTAGTCCTCACCGGACATGTTGGCGGTGCCCGTGAGCGCCTGGGCGTAGCCGTGGCAGGTCTTGATGAAGTCGTCCCGCAGGGACGTCATCTGCTTCGCGGCGTCCCAGAGCTGCTCCGGGTCGACCTCGACGACCCCGCTGTTGGTCGGCGGCGTCCATTCGGCCGTCGGAGCGGGCGGGCCGCCGCTGCCCCCGCCCGGAGCGGGCGCCGGGGTCGCCGGGGGCTGGCCCGGTGTCGGCGTGGCCGGCGGGTTGCTGGGCTTCGGCACGGGCAGACCCCCGCCGCCTCCGCCTCCGTTTCCGCCACCTCCGGAGCCGCCCGTCGGCGCGGGAGCCGGCGGCGTGGGTTGCGGCGCGGGGAGGTTGCCGCCGCCCGTGCCCCCACCCGTACCGCTGCCGGCGCCGGTGTTCGAACCGGCGCCTGACGGAGGTGTGCTCACGCCCCCGCACCCCACAGGCCTTGCACGGTGGTGTGGGCGCCGGCGAAGTTGTCCTGGCTGGTGCACACGACCGTGTGCAGGTACTGCAGGTCCTCGTGGATGTTGACGGCCGCCTGACGCCACTCGGCGTGCTTCACCTTGAACGCCTCGGCCGCGTCGCCGGTCCAGGTCTCCGATATTCGCCGCACCAGCGCGTCGATGTCCTCTATGTGCGAGGCCAGCGAGCCGATCGTGCCGAGTACGGTCTGGCGACTCTCCTCGACAAAGCCGAAGTCAAACAGGATTCCAGTCACAAGGCCCCCCGAACCCGCCCCAACTGATCATGTGCCAACGAGCCTATCAGGCGGCGGAGTCGGGCTTCCGAGCAGCTCAGGCCCCTTGGACCCCTCGCGCCGGGCGGTCGCTCGGCGACGGGCGCTGTCGGCACGGAAGTCAGGGCTTGCGGCCCACCCCGACTGCCGCCAGGCGCAGCACCGGGTTGGCGTCCAGCGATGGCGTGCCGGCGTCCGGCCGCCATTCGGCGACGGTCACCACTCCCGGGTCGACCAGATCCAGGCCGTCAAGGAAGGCCGCCACCTGGTCGCGGGTGCGGAACTGGCCGCGGCCGACGCCCTGGCGGAGTGCGGCCTCCGCCTGGGCGGCGTCAGGGTCGCCGGCAGAGATCAGGTGGTGGATGAAGACATAGCTGCCGCTCGGCAGGGCGTCGACCAGGGTACGCACCACGCCCGCCGGGTCCTCCTCGTCGAGCACGTAGTGCAGGATGCCGCAGAGGAGCAGGCCGACAGGCTGGTCGAAGTCGATGTGGGCGCGCAGCGCCTGATCCGTGATCAGCGCCGAGGGCTTGATCAGGTCGCCGTCCACGACAACGGTCTGCTTGTTGTCGGCCAGCAGCGCGCGGGCATGGGTGAGCACCACGGGGTCATTGTCGACGTAGACCACGCGGGTCGCGGGGTCGATGCGCTGGGCGACCTGGTGCACGTTCTCCGCCGTCGGCAGCCCCGAGCCGATGTCCACCAGCTGGCGCAGACCGGCCTCGCGGGTCAGGTACTCCACCACCCGCCGCAGCACGGCGCGCTGCTGCTGAACGCCGAGGTGCACCTCGGGGAGCGCCTGCGCGATCCGGCCTCCGACCTCGCGGTCCGAGGCGTAGTTGTCCTTCCCACCGAGGAGGAAGTCGTAGATACGGGCGATGTTCGGCGGCGGTGATTCCACGACGTCTCCACTCCGACAGCGGCGCCGGTACGCCGCCATGACGGGTGATCATCGCACAAACAGCGCCCGCTCGGTGGCTGGGTCTGGACGATGTGACACGACTGAGGCCGACCGCCCCCGGCCCCGGCGCTGCTGACACGAGCGCACCTGCAGCAAGCGGGTCGTGCTGCCCGAACGGACATGTATCTCTGCCCTCACGACGGTCCGCACAGCGCTTCCGCCGAACCAGGGGATGTGCTAATCCGGATCTTGTCCTCATGTCGAGCTGCCTGGAGGCGAATGCCATGCGCGAACGGGAGAATCGGCCGGTCGAGCCGACCGGCGCCGCGCGGAGGGCGGCAGCCGAACCCCCCGCTCCCCGGCACGGCATGGCGGCCGGGTGGCCGAACGCCGCCGCGGTGACGGCCCTTCAGCGCTCGGCCGGCAATCGGGCCGTGGCCCGGGCGCTCGCCCAGGAGGAGCAGGCCCACGACGCGGGTTGCGGTCATGACCCTGTCGGTCATGACCCTGTCGCCCAGCGCGACCTGGTCGACGAGGCCCTGCGCTCTCCGAGCCGGCCGATCGAACGGGCCAGGCGCACCAGGTTGGAGGCCTTCCACCAGACCGACCTGTCCGGGGTCCGCGTGCACACGGACCTCGTGGCCCAGCGGTCGGCCGAGGCGCTCGGGGCGGCGGCCTACACGGTCGGCCAGGACATCGTGCTCGGTGCCGAGGGCGACGACGACGAGACCCTCGGGCACGAGACGCTGCACGTCAAGCAGCAGGGCCAGGGTGCGGTGGCCGGCACCGACAACGGTGCCGGACTGAGCGTCAGCGATCCCGGGCACAGCGAGGAGCGCGCGGCCACGGCCGCCGGAGCCGCCTTCCGGGCGGGGGCGGCGCACGCCCCGTCCCTGGTCGCACAGCGGGCCGTGCCAGCCGTCGACTCCGCCGCAGCGGTGCCGCAGGCCTCCGGGCAGGCGGTGCAACGCGCGGGGCGCGACGAGAAGCCGGGCAGGTCGAAGAGCGGCGGGAAGTCGGAGAAGGGCGGGTCGAAGGCGGAACTCGTCAAGCAGGTCACGGACTTCGTGGCCAGGTTCACGAACGACCACGGTGGCGGCCGGCAGGGCCGGATCACCAACGAGGTGCGGCTGCGCTTCCCGCGCGACAAGCGGCACGAGCGCTCCGGCCAGACCCTGTCCCACCTCAGCATGCTGGTGTACGACGCCGCGCGGGCGGTCCAGGACGAATTCGACGCCCAGGAGTCCGGCGAGGAGGGTGTGGACGACCGCGAGGTCCAGGGGATGCTGATCAACGACCGGCTGGTCTTCGCGTCGAACTACAACGAGTCCATGAGCGCCATCGGGGACCTCCAGTTCGAGGACGCGGTGGCCGCCCTGCGCAGCGTGGTGGCCTTTCACCAGAGCGACGCGAACCGCGAGTCCGGGCTGCTCGCCGCGGATGCCCGGGAGTACGTCGACCGGCTGACCCGCGCCGAGACCAAGACCGTCTCCACCTTCGCGGGCGTACGCGGCACCACCGGTGACGCCACGGCGAATGCCGTCCGCAGGGACACCGGCAGGTCGGTCATCATCGTGGACGCCGAGAGCCCCGAACTGCACTACATGCTCACCGACCCCGGCTACGCCGGTGCGGTGATCATGCTGCGCTACGCGAAGACCGACGACACGACGTCGAAGACCGCGCGGACCAGGTCGATGCACGCGGAGCAGAAGCTGCTGCTGGCCATGGAGCGGTCCGGTCTCAAGCCCAGGGAGATCAACGGGCCGCACATCATCATGGGCAAGTACCGGCCCTGCCTGGGCTGCGCGGGGGCGCTGATGTACTACCGGGACCGGGCCGGATTCAACAGCCTGGAGTTCAACCCCAACTGCGGTTACTACTGGACCGACTCGGTAAAGTCCCTGGCCTCCCATCTGCGCCATGTGCTGGAGGACCCGAACTACCTCGGGTACATCAGGAGCATGATCGATCCGAAGCTCGGCGGCGCCATGAGCGTCCCGGCGATGTCGTGGCAGGCCCCTCCGGCGGATGCCGACTACAACAACGGCCACGAGATCCGGATCCCCGCCGAGGAAGCCCGGGGGCGCCCGTACGGGACGCCCTCGGCGAGCGAGGCCGAGCTGCACACCGACGAGGAGGGGGAGGTGGTGGGCTACGAGAGCGGTGATCGCAAGCTGAACCCGTACACGGCCGGCCAGGGCGGCCGGAAGGTGGGCAAGGGCCGGGCGGTGAACCCGGGCCGCTTCGCCGGACGTCACGCGACCGCGGAGGAGGTGCAGCACCTCAAGCAGGTCACCGAGCACGGTTCGAAGGAGCAGCAGGGGGAGACCTTCCGGTACTACACCAAGCGCAACGAGACCGGGAAGTCCAGGCTGAGCCAGAAGGAGATCTCCGAGATCACCGGACTGAGCATCGACACCGTCTCGCGCCGCATCAGCGGCAGGACCGGGCACGAGGCCCGCGACAGCAAGATCCCGGACTCCAAGCGCCGCCAGAGCAAGAAGAGCAGCAGCAGGAGCAAGCCGACGCAGGCGCCCACCACTCCCCCCGCCCGGACCGCCGCGCCACGGCAGCCCGACGACGTCGAGATGGGCGGGACCGGCGCCTACCCCTCGGTCGGTCCCTCGTCGTCCGCGAACCCCTCGTACGGCTCCTCGCAGTCCTACCCCGAGATGGCCGGCTACCAGCGTGCGGTCGACCACGGCACCGGGCAGGTCTGCTACGTCGAGCGGCAGACCGGCGAGCACTACTACTACGACGACGGTCGCCTGCGGCCGATGCCCCCGGGACTGAGCTCCCCGGGCACCGGTGAGACGGAGCCCGTCGCCGGACAGCAGTTCGACGCGATGGACATCGACGCCGACGACGAGGACTACGACTACACCGACGCAGGCAAGGGCAAGGGCAGAGCCGACCGGAGGCACGGCTGAACCGACGTCAACGGCACCCACGGTCCGGCCAGGGCGCGTATACCGGCCGGTGGTACGCGCCCTGGGCAGGCCCGCGTGTCGCTCAGGGCGGCGCGTCATCAGCGGTGGTGACGGTGTATCAACTGCAGGTCACAGCGGCTGCTCGGCTCCGGGCAGCAGGCCGGCAGCGCGGTGGGTCTCCATACGGGCGCGCAGCTCCATCCAGTGGGGACTGATGGCCGCGTGCCACACCTGGTGCAGTTCCGCTGACGGTGGGCATGGCATCCGGGTTCCCTGGATCGGGCCGGAAGTCCTCGCACGGCGACCTGAACAAGCCAGGCAGGGGGCTGGCGCCGAGCCATGACGGCTCGCCGGCACGGTGTGACGTTCGGCAGGGCCCAGCGCCCCTGACCGGGCCCTGCGCCGTCCCTCAGCCCGGCATCGCGCCCATGCGTGTGGTCATCTCCTCCGGGCTCACGTCCTCGACGTGGGTGGAGACGTCCCAGACGTGGCCGTACGGGTCCTCGATCTGGCCGGAGCGGTCGCCGTAGAACTTGTCCTCGACCGGCCGGCGTACCTTCGCGCCGCGCTCCACGGCGCGGGCGACGGCCGCGTCGACGTCGTCGACGTAGAGCATGATCGACATGCCGGACCCGCCGTAGGCCTTGGGACTGCGCACGCCCATCTCCGGATGCTCGTCGGCGAGCATCACCACCGCGTCACCGAGGAGCAGCTCGGCGTGGCCGATCCTGCCGCCCGGGGAGGGCATCCGCATCCGCTCCACCGCGCCGAAGACGTCGTGGTAGAACGCGATCGCCCCGGCCGCGTCGTCCACGTACAGGTAGGGGGTGACTCGCGGGTAGCCCTCAGGGATCGGTTTGACCGTCATCTGGACCGCCTCCTTTCCTCCCAAGCTCCCACCGGAGCCGGGTATCCGCATCCGCACCCGCCGGCGTCACCGGAAGGCGGCGATGTGGCGCCGGGCCCAGTCGGCGAAGGTGCGCGCCGGGCGGCCCAGGATCTGCTCGACGGCGGGGCTGACGCGCTGCTCGGCGGGGTTGGGCTCACCGAAGATGTCGAGCGTGGTCTCGACCACGGACTCGGGCATGAACTGCAGCATCTGAACGCGAGCATCGTCCCGGGTCTGCTCGACGAACCGGATCGGCTCGCCGAGTGCGTGGCCGATCGCCTCGGCCCGCTGCCGGGGCGTGCTGAGGACGGGTCCGGTCAGCTCGTATACCTGCCCGGAGTGGCCGTCCTCGCGGAAGGCGGCGGCGGCCACCTCGGCGATGTCGGCCGGGTCGATGGTCGGCAGGCCGACGTCACCGAACGGCGCGGCGACGGTCCGCGCGGAGCGGACCGACTCGGCCCAGGCGTAGGCGTTGGAGTCGAAGCCACCAGGCCGCAGGATCGTCCACGCCATGCCCGACTGCCGGACAGCGTCTTCGAAGGCCCCTCCCGTGCCCCCGTGGGAGGCCGACTGCGGGCGGGTCACGACTCCCTGGGAGGAGAGCAACACGACCCGTCCGACTCCGCCGGCCTTCGCAACGTCGAGGATGTCCCGTGGGTTCAGCCGGTGCACGCCGGCACCGGTGTCATGCAGGAACAGCGCGTCGGCGCCGTCGAGAACGGGCCGAAGGCTCTCCGGATCGGCCAGGTCCGCCTGCCGGTGCGGCACACCCTGCGGCACCGGCACGCCCGACAACCCCCGGGACACCGCGGTCACCTGCCGACCGGCCGCCGCGAGCGCCTGCACCAGTGGCGCGCCGACGTTGCCGGTCGCTCCCGTCACTACGATCATGAACAGCTCCTGTGTCACTTCGTCATGGTTGAGCCCGCCCGGACGGGCGAGGGAGTCGCGGGCCGGGTGGGCCTCGCTGATCCACGACGAAGCTAACATCGTCGATATAGTAGGTACCTACAGGAAAGTGACTACCCATAAGGAGACCACCTTGGCCGGCAGCGCGACCCTGATGGCACTCGCATCGACCGACCCTGAACACGCCTGTCCGATCGCGCCGGTCGTGGACATCGTGTTCAGCCGGTGGACCACTCCGATCCTGTGGACCCTCAACGCGCACGGCCGCCAGCGGTTCGTCGAACTGCAGCGAGGAATCGCCACGATCACACCGAAGGTGCTGACCCAGCGGCTTCGGCAACTCGAACGCGACGGCCTGGTCGTCCGCACCTACCATCCAGAAGTGCCCCCTCGGGTCGAGTACGAGATCAGCGACCTCGGCCGCAGCCTCGCCCCGCTGTTCGCACACCTCGCCGAATGGGCCACCACCAACCTCGACACGGTCGAGCGCGCCCGGCAGGCGTACGACACCGATTCGTCCGGACCGGGGCCTCGCGCCGCCAAGCCCTAGACGGAATCCCCAACCGCGCACACAGGCAGACCCGGCCCGCACACCGACCCGGCAGCTCCTGACAGGCTCCACCCTGACGGCCGGCGACCGATGGATCAGTCCTTGTACGCCGCCCGGATTTCGCGGATCCCGACCAGCAGCAGAAGCGCGGCCGCCACCCCGAACACGACCGAGGTCCAGTTCGGTCCCAGGGCCTGCATGAACTCCCTCATGGCCCGGTACCGGCCACGGGTGCTGCTTCCCGCGATCTGGTCGTCCCACAGCGAGGTCTGGGCTCCGACGGCGAACGCCGCGCAGCCGGCGGCGGTGAGGATCCAGCTGAACGGATGGTCCTCGCTCCCCTTGTTCTCCGTCTGCGCGTTGTCCTGTGAACCGGACGGGGTTGCCACCTGCGCGGACTGCTGCGCGGAGTCTGCCTGCTGGTGCCACTGCCCCTGCGGCGGGTTGCCGGGGGGATGCGTCATCGAGGTGCCTTTCGTACGAAGGGGGCGAAGGGGAATGATCATCGCAATTCCCAACGGCGAAAGCATCGGTAGAACTACCTAACCTCAGTCTTCGTAACCGTCCGTCAGTGGACGGCACAAGACAAAGGGCAAGGAGAGTCCTCTCCCTGCCACTCTTAACCTATAGCGCACCAGGGGGCTTGCGGCAAGACCCGGGTCGTGCCGCAGAATCGTCGACCGAGGCCACGACCTGCGGAAACAGGGGCACGACGTGGCGTGCGAAGAGGTTCGACGGAGCTGGAGTCGGTGACTCGATCGGCCCGTCCAGTGCAATGGAGCACGGCCGCCTCGGAGGCATCGCAATGATCGAGCAGTATGTTCTGGATCTTCAAGAGGCCGACGAGACGCAGGTCGCGCTCGTTGGCGGCAAGGGCGCGCACCTGGGCGTGCTGTCGCGGATCGAAGGCGTCCGGGTGCCGGGTGGCTTCTGCGTGACGACGGACGCCTTCCGGCGGATCATGGCGGAGGCGCCGTCGATCGACGAGCAACTCGATCAGCTGTCGCACTCGACCCAGCGTGACAAGGAGGGGGACGACCGGGAGGAGCTCCGCAGGCTCAGCGCGCAGATTCGCGGGACCATCGAAGGGGTTGCCATCCCGGGCGATGTCGCCGCGGCGATCACCCGCGCGCTCGCCCGGCACGGCGAGCAGGCCGCCTACGCCGTCCGGTCCAGCGCGACGGCGGAGGACCTGCCGACGGCCTCCTTCGCCGGCCAGCAGGACACGTACCTGAACGTCATGGGGCCGACGGCGATCCTCCAGCACATCAGCCGGTGCTGGGCCTCGTTGTTCACCGAGCGGGCCGTGACCTACCGCCGGCGCAACGGCATCGACCACCGCACGGTCCACATGGCCGTGGTCGTCCAGCAGATGGTCCTCCCGGATGCGGCCGGCATCCTGTTCACGGCCGACCCCGTCACGGGCGACCGGAAGGTCGCCACCGTGGACGCCGGCTTCGGCCTCGGCGAGGCCCTGGTCTCCGGCCTGGTGAATCCGGACGTCTTCAGGGTGCGACACGGCGAAGTCGTCGCCAGGGCGATCGCCGCCAAACAGCGTGCCGTTCACGCCCTGCCGGCCGGCGGTACGCAGGAAGTGGCGATCGACTCGCGGCAGCGGGAGCAACCGGCCCTGACGGATGCCCAGGTGGTGCGGCTCGTGCAGCTCGGGCGGCGGATCGAAGCGCGGTTCGGCCGCCCGCAGGACATCGAATGGTGCCTGGTCGATGACGGCTTCGAGATCGTTCAGAGCCGGCCGATCACGACGCTGTTCCCCATCCCCGAGTCCGGCGACCAGGAGAACCACCTCTACGTCTCCGTCGGCCATCAGCAGATGATGACCGACCCCATGAAGCCCCTGGGGCTCTCCATGTGGCAGCTGACGGCCATGGTGCCGATGCATGAGGCCGGCGGGAGGCTGTTCGTCGACGTCACCGGCCGCCTGGCCTCGCCCGCGAGCCGCGCCGCCCTCCTGGACGTCATGGGGAGAGGTGATCCGCTGGTCAGGGACGCGCTGGAGACCGTCCTCGACCGCGACGATTTCGTCCCCTCGCTCCCGGACGCCCCTCCCGGCGGGCCCCCGGCCGGCGGGCCACAGTCCGGCGGGCCACAGTCCGGCGGGCCACATTCCGGCGGGCCACATTCCGGCGGTCGGCAGCCCGGCGGCGCGCCCGCCCCGATCGAGACCGATCCGGCCATCGTCACCGGGCTGATCGAGCGCAGCCGGGCGTCCATCGCCGCCCTGGAGCGCGACATTCGGACGCGGAGCGGACCGGCGCTGTTCGACTTCCTGCTGGAGGCCTTCGAGGAGCACAGGCGAGTCCTCGGCGATCCGCTGAACTTTCAGGCGATCATGGCGGGGATGGAGGCCACCTGGTGGCTCAACGACACGCTGCAGGAGTGGCTGGGCGAGAAGAACGCGGCTGACACGCTCACGCTGTCCGCCCCCGGCAACGTCACCTCGGAGATGGGCCTGGCGCTGCTCGACGTCGCGGACGTGATCCGCCCACAGCCGGAGGTGGTGGCGTTCCTGCAGGGCGTCGACGGCGAGGGCTGCCTGGACGAGGGCTTCCTGGACGACCTGCCGAAGCTCGCCGGCGGCACCGAGGCGCGCGACGCCATCGAGGCCTACCTCGACCGGTACGGCATGCGCTGCGTCGGCGAGATCGACATCACCAGGCCGCGTTGGCGCGAGCGCCCCACCACGCTGGTGCCCGTCATCCTCGACAACGTGAGGAACTTCGAGCCGGGCGCCGCCGGGCGGCGCTTCGAGCAGGGGCGGCAGAAGGCGTGGAAGAAGGAACAGGACGTGCTGTCACGCTTGCGGGCCCTGCCGGACGGGGACCGGAAAGCGGACCAGACCAAGCGGATGATCGACCGGGTCAGAACCTTCATCGGGTACCGGGAGTACCCCAAGTACGGCATCGTCAGCCGCTACTTCCTTTACAAGCAGGCCCTGCTGGCGGAGGCCGAGCGCCTCGTACAGGCCAACGTGCTTCCGGAGCGGGAGGACGTCTTCTACCTCACGTTCCAGGAACTCCACGACGTCGTGCGCTCGAACCGGCTGGATGTCCGGCTCATCCAGCAGCGCAAGGACGCGTTCCGGTCGTACCACGCGCTCACCCCGCCCCGGGTGCTCACCTCCGACGGTGAGGCCCTCACCGGGGCGTACCGGCGCGACGACGCGCCGGCCGGCGCCCTGATCGGCCTGCCGGTCTCCGCCGGGACCGTCGAGGGAAGGGCCCGCGTCATTCTTGACATGGCGGAGGCCGTTCTCGAAGCCGGCGACATCCTGGTCACGACCTTCACGGACCCCAGCTGGTCGCCGCTGTTCGTCGGAATCGCGGGCCTGGTGACGGAGGTGGGTGGCCTGATGACCCATGGCGCGGTGATCGCCCGGGAGTACGGCCTGCCGGCCATCGTGGGCGTGGAGCAGGCCACCCGGCTGATCCGGGACGGGCAGCGGATCCGCGTACACGGAACCGACGGGTACGTCGAGATCCTGCCCTGACCACACCGGGGTCCGGGGTAAGTCCGTCTCCCCGGACGGATGGTCCGGGGTGCGGGGCCCTGCACCGTGTGGTCGGCTGGCGTGTGGGCGGCCGCATGAGGCGCCGCCCGGAGACTGGATGCTTCATGCTCCTGCGGGGAGCTCGGCGCGACATGGGAGGTTCCTGTGGGGTCCGAGACGACTCCGGCGGCTTCCGCCGGACGACTTCCACGCCTCGACCCCGACGGCGTTCGGGAGGCGGACGAGCACAGCATGCGCCTGGCATCGGTCGTGTTGAACGTCTTCGACCTCGAGGAGGCGGTGAGTTTCTACCGCGAAGTCCTGGGCCTGAAGGTGTCCGCCGACACCAGCACCGCCGCGTTGCTGGTCGGTGCCGACGGCTCGCAACTGTTCCTGCGGTCGCTCAGCAGCCATGCCGCCCATCCAGCCGGAGGAATCGGGGTCCATTGCGTGTTCTGGACGGCCCCGAGCCCGGCGGCACTGCGGCGCTGCGAGCAGGTACTCAAGGACCGGCACGCGCATACCGCCACACACGAGGCCGACGGGTTCGTCTGGGTCGAGGGCCGCGATCCGGATGGCGTCCCGCCGAGTGGTGTAGCAGGGATCTTGGAATGACCCCTGGTCATGGGGCGGCCACCGCGCAACTCTCCGAGTAGCGAAGCTCGT